>NZ_JBJHAA010000003.1:0-307654 GCF_054050795.1 Blastococcus sp. SYSU DS1024 | reverse complement strand
CCTGGACCGGCGTCATCTGGCGCTGCTGGCAAGAACACAGCGCATACGACCCAGCCCGCCACGGCGCCCACAACCGATACCTCACTCAGGGCGCCGCGGCAGCGGCTTGACACAGGGCTACTCAGTCCGCGAGCTCGGCCAGCCGGTCCTTCAGCGCCTTCTCGACCCGGTCCGCGTAGACGTTCATGTTCCGCACCGAGGTGTTGAGGTCGGCCGACAGCTGGGTCTTGGTCCGCCCACCCCAGGTCGTCAGGTACCAGGTCGCCCAGCCGAGCACGTTGGGCTGGCCGGCCCGCTGGTCGCGGCGGGCGTCCGGGTCCGGGGCGCAGGCAGCCGTGAGGGCGTGGGAGAGCAGCGTCTGCTCGGCCTCCCCCATGATCTCGTCGGGCGCCTCGTTGGAGTCGGGCAGCAGGATCTCGGTGGCCTCGGGCGCCCCGTCCAGCGACTGCAGGTTCCGCAGCCCGTTCAGCGTGGCGACGGTCTGGGAGTTGCGCCGCAGGGTGGCGACGCTCTGTCCCATGTAGGCGGCGAGCTCCTTCTCGCTGGGGCGGCGCTGGTGCTCCGCCATGAACGCCGCGATCGCCTTCTGCTGCTTGTGCTCGGTGTCTGCCGCGGTGCGTCCGTGGGCGTTGCGCCCCAGGTCGTGCACCCACTTGGACAGCTGCGTGGCCAGGAAGGCACCGAACGGGACCGACTTGGTCTCGTCGTACTGGGCGACCGCCTTGAGGATCCACTCGTAGACCTGCTGGCCGAGGTCGTCCGGGTCGGGCAGGTGCAGGCGGATCGTGCTCATGTTCCGCTGCAGGCGCTTGAGGCTGACCGGCCCGTAGTGCCGGCACAGGTCGTCGAGGAAGGCCGGCGGCAGATCACGGGGCGCGCGCCGGCGGACGCCGGTCTCCGCGCGCAACCCGATGGTGCCGGTGCCGCGACCGGCGCACCACGCCTTGACCCAGTCGGCGAGCACGGCAGCCGTTCCGCAGGCGCCGTCCACCCGGTAGAGACCGTCACCCTGGTCGTAGCTGACCGTGACGCCGTCGGGCAGCTCCCGGCGGAACTCGTCGAGCGGCAGCTCGTGGTCCACCCGGAAGTGCACCCGGTCGCGCGGGGTGATGGGTGCCAGCGCCCACCCGTCGGATTCGGGGATACCCCCGAAGACCAGGGGCTCGCGGGAACGGGGGCGGTCGTCGGCGGTGGACGTCGGGGACGAGATGCGGTCGGGCATCGGTACTCCTGGGCACTACGGGGAAGAAAGGGGGTGCCGGGCGGCCGGCACCCCGCATTGCACGGGAGGCCGTCAGGCCGGGATGCGCTCCCCCGGGCCGGGGCGGCGTGGCGCGGGGACGGGTGAGGCCGGCGCCGAGGCGTCGGGCAGCGCCTCGAACACGTCGACGGCCAGGGCGTCGGCGCGGGCCGCGCCGGCGGCGGCGCGCTCCAGCAGCGACGTGGCGGCGGCGCGCTCGGCACCGCTGGGCTCGGCCGTGTAGACCGGCATGTGGTCGTAGAGCGAGGTGAACACCGCCGACACGAACGCGTAGGCCGCCTGGGCCTGCGGAGAGAACTTCGCCACGGCCGCCCGGGGTCCGAGGTCGACGCCGACGGTGACCCGGACGACGCGGTCGTCCTTGCTGAGGCCGGTGACCGCGACGACCACACCCTCGTGCTCGGCGGCCAGCGCCGCGAGCGCCGCGAGGCACTTGCGGGTGGCGCCCCGGCGGGGTCGCAGCTGCACGTGGACCACCACGGACTCCTGGTCGCCGGTCTGGTCCCCCGCCACCGAAGCGGTGAATGCGTTTCGTGCCATCGTGATCGCCCCCTGTCACTTGCCTAGGGAGGAATCTGCCGCATGCACGCTGCGGACACGGCACACAACTCGCTGTGTCCATCGCAGTAGTCAGGCCAAAGCTTCGGCAAGAGTTGCCTGTGTCGCGCATCCGCAAGCCCGTCGGGCCGTCAGATTGGCACGGACTGCCGAGGATCACCCCCTGGCAACCGTGCAGTTCTGTCAGTCCCCGGGGCGCGCCGCCCCGGTCGGACGCGGCCTCTCGGTGCCGGCACCGTGGGGCTCCGCGTCGGGCCCGGTCGTGGGCGCGAACGCCGCGAGCGCGCCGAGCGCATCCGCGGTGACCTGGGCCGCCAGCAGGTTGGCCTCGGCGATCTGCCGGTAGACCTCCTCGCGGTGGATGGTGACCTCGCGCGGGGCCTTGAAGCCCAGTCGCACGGTGCCGCCGCGCACCTCGACGACGTGGACCTCGATGTCGTCGCCGATGCGGATCGTCTCGCCGACGCTGCGGGTGAGTGTGAGCACGTGTACCCCTCCATGGGTGTGTGGGTGGCCGTCCGTGGCGGTGCCCGCGGCTGCGGGCACGGGGCCGCGTCCCCGACGCGGCAACACTGAGGTTATCGGCGCAGGCGCCGCCGAAGAGGATGTGCGCCGTCGGTCTGCACGACCTGCTGCGCGCGGTGCGTCGCGGGGGCGACGACGACCGGTGCCCGCAGGTTGGCCGTGGCCTCGGCGACGTCGCCACCGGGCACGCTGACCAGGCAGTAGACCCGGGCATCGGCCGGATCGGCCAGCCCCAGGGCGGCCCGGACGTCGGCCGGGACGACCGGGGCGTACTCCGGGAAGTACTCCCGCGCCGGCACGGCGAGGAACCGGGGCCCGTCCGGGGAGACCGCCTGCAGCCAGAAGAGCAGCCCGGCGGTGTCCCCGGCGACCAGCACGTAGTCGGCGTGGCCGGGGAACCCCGGCAGCGGTTCGGTGAGCGACAGCACCTGGACCGGGGGCGGAGCCGGCGCCGTCGTCATCGGGCCCGCTGCCGGGCTGTCGGCGAGGGCGGTCATCAGCGCAGGTAGTCCATCAGCGTCGGCGAGATCGCCTTCGCCGTCGCCTGCAGCGCCGCCTGGTAGCCGACCTGCTGCATCTGCAGCCGCATGATCGTGTTCGGCAGGTCCACGTTCTCGACCCCGCCGAGCTGGGTCTCCAGGGTCAGCGCGAGGTCGCTGTTGATCTGCTGCTCGCGCTCGACCCGCGCCGCCCGGGCCCCGACGTCGGCGACCCCGCCGAGCATCCGCTTCATCGCCGCGTCGAGGTCCACCAGCCCCTGGTCCAGGGCGGCGGGGTCGTTCACCAGGTCGTCGGCGATCCGGGCGACCAGGGCGAACAGGTCGGCACCGGCCGGCCCGAAGGCCTCGGGCCCGGTCAGGTCCACACGCACCTCCTCGGTGAACGAGACCCGCCGCATGACGTCGGCCCCGTCCGCCCCGGCGATGCCCTGGAAGGCGCCGGCGTCGTTGTAGGCCCTCGTACCGGTGGTAACCCCGCCGAACACGGGGCGCCCCTGGATGGTCGTGTTCGCCAGCCCGAGCAGGCTCTCGCGCAGCGAGGCGACCTCGGTGGCGAGCGCCCGCCGGCTGGCCTCGGACGAGCTGCCGGTGCTGGCGCCCTGCACCGTGAGGTCGCGGACCCGCCGGGTCACGTCGAGCATGTTCTGCAGCGTGGAGTCGGTGATCGACAGCCAGCTGTCGGCGTCGGAGATGTTGCGGCCGAACTGCTCGACCGCGGCCTGCTCCGACCGGATCTGCATCGCCTTGTTCGTGCCGGTCGGCGAGTCGGACGGCGCGTTGATGAGCCTGCCCGAGGTGAGCTGCTGCTGCAGCTTCCCGAAGGTGTCGAGGTTGCGGTTGAGGCCCTGCAGGCTGGTGAGGGCGACGGCCTTCTGCGTGATGCGCACTCAGATCACAGCCCCACGCGGCCGGTGCGGTTGATCAGGACGTCGAGCATCTCGTCGATCGCCGAGACCAGCCGGCTCGCGGCCGAGTACGCGTGCTGGAAGGACAGCATGTTGGTCATCTCCTCGTCGAGGTTGACCCCGGCCACGGACTCCCGGGCGGCGTCCACCTGCCCGGTGATGACCGACTGGATGGCGAGGTTGCGCTGCGAGACCGCCGACTGGACACCCAGCTCGACGATCATCTTGCGGTAGGCGGCGTCCGGGGACCCGACGCCGTTGCCCAGCTGGGCGAGCTTGTCGGCGTTCCCGCGGTCGAGGTTCGGGGGCACGGAGCCGTCGTCCGCGCCGAGCGACGACGCGGCCAGCTTGCGCGGTTCGGTGATCGCGACGGTGATCGACGACGCCGTCACCGGACCGCCGGTGGAACCGATCAGGACGCCGCCCCGAAGCCCGTCGAGGTCGAAGCCGTCGTCGTGCGCGTCGTTGAGCGCGGTGGCCAGCGACGAGGCGACGGCGTCCAGCTCGGTCCGGTAGGTCGGCAGGATCGAGTTCAGCGCGTGCAGCTGTCCTCCGGCCGTGCCGCCGACGGTGACCGCGAGCCCACCGGTGGCGGTCACGACGCGCGGCGGGTCGCCGGCGGTGCCGGTGGGGTCGATCGCGCCCTGGACGGCGAGCTTCGACGCGGTCCCACCGGAGACGATCGTGACGCTGCCGACGACCACGTCGACGACGCCACCGTCCCGCGGGCGGACCGACACCCCCACCTGGTCGGCCAGCTTCATGACCAGCAGGTCGCGCTGGTCGGTGAGGTCGTTGGCCGGCAGGCCGGTCTGCGAGGCGCGCAGGATCGCGGTGTTCAGCTGGGCGATCGTCTCGGCCGCCGCGTTGACGTCGTCCACGAGGACGCCGAGGTTCTCGCGGGTCTGCTCCCACTGCCCGTCCAGCTGCGCGCTGCTGAAGTGCAGCCCCCCGACGAGGGTCTCCAGCCGCTTCAGCACCTGCCCCCGGGCGGCCTCGTCCTCCGGCTTGTTGGCCACGTCCTGCCACCCGCGCCACATGTCGGCCATGAGGTTCTGCAGGCCGGTGGTGCCGGGCTCGCGGAACGCCGCCTCCACCTGCGTGTACGTGTCGGTCTCGGCGGTCAGCTGCGCGCTGTTGGCGTGCTCGGTGTGCCCGCGCCCCTCCAGGAAGGCGTCCCGGATCCGCGTCACCTCGTCGGCGTTCACCCCGCCACCGATGCCGGAGCCGGTGGAGTAGAACGCCGGGACCGCGCTGCCGCCGATGGCCCGCATGTCCACGCGCTGACGGGAGTACCCGTCGGTGTTGACGTTCGAGATGTTCTGGCCGGTGACGTCGAGCGCCCGGCGCTGCGCCCACAGGGAGGTGGTCGCGGTGTTCAGCAGGCTGAAGGTGCTCACGTCAGAGTGCTCCGTCCAGGGTGACCGCGCGGTAGGTGCCGTCGGAGTGCCGGCCGGTGGCGCCGTACGTGCCGGCCGAGGACGAGCGCGTCCGCGTGAGCGCGTCCCCGATGGCGGACAGGCCGCCCTCGATGAGCTCCCGGTTGGCATCGGACAGGCTGCGCAGGTCGGTGATCAGCACCAGCAGCGCCTCGTGGTGCTGGGTGAGGAGGTCGTTCCACGGGGCGGGGGCGACGTCGGCGACCTGCCGCAGGGAGGGGTTGCTCTCGAGGCCGAGCGTCCCTGCGATCGCCTCGGTGGCCGCGGACCGCTCCACCTCGAGGGTGCGCAGCTGGTCGAGGATCACCTCGATCTCGTGCGCGATGCGCGCCAGCCAGCGGGTCTTGCCCGTGAGGATCAGGTACTGCTTCTCCTCGGCCTTGAAGAGCAGCAGGTCCAGGAGCTCCTGCTCCCGCCACAGCAACGTCGACAGGTGCTGGTAGTCCACTCCGTCCACCGCCTTCCGTCGTCTCGCTCGTGCTCGCGGTCGCCCGGGCCCGGGGCCCGGGGAGAACCGCTGTCGGAGCTGGCATCGGCACCCGTTCGGAGGGGGTTGAGCCGAAGCACCGAATCGGCGCTCAAGTTCGACAGGATTTGTGCCGACGGATGGTGCCGACCCCGGCACCGACCGCCGAGAGATACGGACGTGACCCCAGTCCGTTCCTTCGCGACCGAGCGACCCCTCCGTGAGCGGTCCGCCCACGACCGGCCGTCGCGCGAACGCCCTCAGAACGGCCGGGTCCCGCACCCGGTCAAGGGGCGCTCTCCGCAGGAGGTCGACGCGCTGGTGACCGAGCACCTGCCGCTGGCGGCGTTCGCCGTCAACGCCGTCGCCTCCCGGATCTCGCTCCCCGGCCACGTGAGCCGCGAGGACCTGCTGTCCTGCGCCCACGTGGCCCTGGTCGAGGTGGCGCGCCGGTTCGACCCGGACGCGGGCGCCTCCTTCTCCACCTACGCCCTGGCACGCCTGCAGGGAGCGGTCCTCGACGAGCTGCGCTCCGGGGACTGGGCCAGCCGATCGGTGCGCGCCGCGGCCCGGCGGACCGACGCCGCCGCCGACGCGCTGACCATCAGCCTGGGCCGGCCGCCCACGCGCGAGGAGCTCGCGCAGAGCCTGGGTGTCGCGCGCAGCGAGCTCGACCACCTGCAGGTCGACGTCCACCGGGCCGTGATGGTCAGCATCGACGCGGAGGTCGGCCCTGACGGGACGGCGCTCGACCTGCCCGACACCGGGGAGTCCCCCGAGCGGGCGGTCCTGCGGGGCGAACGTGCCCGACACCTGCACGCGGCGATCCGGGCGCTGCCCGACCGGCTGGACGAGGTCGTCGAGCGCAATTTCTTCGGTGATGAATCACTGACGGACATCGCGGAAGACCTGGGCGTGACGCTGTCCCGCGTCTCGCAGATGCGCGCACGGGCCCTCACCCTCCTGCACGCCGCGATGAGCGAGATCTGGGAAGGCCGGACGGTTCCCGCCGACGGTGGGGTGCGCGCCCGCAACCAGCAGCGCGCCTACGTCGACCGGGTCACCGGCCGCGCCGGGGTGCCCGCCCCCCGCAGCCACGGCTCGTGGGTCGACGCCGCGGACCGGGCTGCCCGCTCGGCCTGAATCACGGAAAAGTTCTCGGCACTCGGCTCAAGCGGTGCGCACCCCCCGCCGATGACCTAGGTGCACCGCCCCGCAGCACGGATGCAGCGGGATCACCAGGTACGACCCCATCCAAGGAGGATCATCATGGGTCTGCGCATCAACCAGAACATCGCCGCCCTCAACGCTCACCGGAACCTGTCGATCACCGACAGCCAGATGAGCAAGTCGCTGGAGAAGCTGTCCTCCGGCTTCCGGATCAACCGCGCCGCCGACGACGCGGCCGGCCTGGCGATCTCCGAGGGCCTGCGTTCGCAGGTCGGTGGCCTCAAGGTCGCCGTCCGCAACTCGCAGGACGGCGTCTCCGTCGTGCAGACGGCAGAAGGTGCCCTCACCGAGGTGCACTCGATCCTGCAGCGCGTCCGTGACCTGACCGTCCAGGCAGGTAACAGCGGCGTCGTCGACGAGAAGGCCCGCGGCTACATCGCGAAGGAGGTCACCGAGCTCGCCGGCGCGCTGACCGACATCGCCAACCGGACCGACTTCAACGGCACCAAGCTCCTGAACGGCAGCGCATCCAGCCTGTCGTTCCAGACCGGCGCCAACGGCGGCGAGACCATGACGGTCGAGCTGAGCGACGTCCGGGACGTCGCCACGGCGGTCGCCGGCGTGGCCACCAACATGTCGGCCTCGGGCACCTACAGCGCCACGACCGACCTGACCACGCTGGACACCCAGATCAAGGACGTCTCGGAGTTCCGCGCCACCCTGGGTGCGAAGCAGAACCGCTTCGAGAGCACCATCAACTCGCTCAACGTCTCGATCGAGAACCTGAGCGCGTCGGAGAGCCGGGTCCGCGATGCCGACATGGCGCAGGAGATGGTCGGGTTCACCCGGGCCCAGATCCTGAGCCAGGCCGGCACCGCGATGCTCGCGCAGGCCAACCAGGCCTCGCAGGGCGTCCTCTCGCTGCTCCGCTGATCGACGATCAGCTGAGCAGCTGAGGCCGCAGACCCTCAGCACCACCCCGGGTGAGGGGGGAGGCCCTCGCGCCTCCCCCCTCACTCGGTTGCGCCCCCCATCCCACCGACCCAGGAGCCAGTGACATGACGATGAGCATCAACACCGGCCTGGTGTCCGGGATCGACACGGGCACGATGATCAGCCAGCTCCTGCAGCTCGAGGCGCAGCAGCAGAACTCGCTCAAGACCCGGCTGTCGACGACGCAGGTCACCGCGAGCGCCTACCGCACGGTGAACAGCGCGCTCGCGGCTCTGACGACCAGCGCCGAGTCGCTGTCCAAGCCGGAGTCGTTCGCCAGCACGAAGGCGACCAGCACCGCCGCCTCCGTCGGCGTCACCACCGCCTCCTACGCCACCCCGGGCTCGCTCACCTTCACAATCGCCCAGGTCGCGACCACCGCTTCCAGCGTGAGCACCGGCCGGTGGTCGAGCACGACCACCGCCGCCGGCCTGAGCAGCCTGGACATCCGCAGCGCCGACGGCACCACCAGCAAGGGCACGGTGACGCTCGACGGCACCGAGTCGCTCGAGCAGGTGGCGACGAAGATCAACGCCGACACGGCCCTGGGCCTGAAGGCCTCCGCGGTGCAGGTCGCCCCCGGGGAGTTCGCCCTCCAGGTCAGCGCCAGCACCTCCGGCGCGGCCGCCGGCTTCTCCATCGCCGGCGCGGAGTTCACCGCCACCAGCGTCGGCCAGGACGCCGAGCTGAAGGTCGGCGAGGACACCGCCACCACGACGGCCTACACGATCCGCTCGGCCACCAACACGTTCGAGGGCGTCCTGCCCGGAGCCACGCTCACCGTGTCGAAGGTGGAGCCCACGCCGGTCACCGTCACCGTCGCCACGGACCCCGCCGCCGTCGCCGACAAGGTCTCCGCGCTCGTCGACGCGGTGAACAACGCGCTGTCGACGATCAAGACCTACACGGACAACACCCCGGGGAGCAAGGCGGCGCTGCGCGGCGAGTACGCGGTGAGCTCCATCGCCGGCCAGCTGCTGCAGGCCGTCTCCGAGGCGGTCGGCGACGACGGCTCACCGGCCCAGGTCGGGTTCCAGACCACCCGCGACGGCCGGATCACCTTCGACAAGGAGAAGTTCGCCGGCGCCCTCACGGCGACGCCGGAGCTGGCCCAGCGCATCGTCGCCGGAACCGGCGTCGAGGGGGAGCCCGACTTCGTTCCCGGCCTGGCCGTGCGGGTCCGCGACGTCAGCAAGGCCGCCTCCGACGCGACGACCGGCACCCTGGGCTCCCTCGCCACGGGCCAGGACAGCCTCGCGCGCGACATCCAGGACCGGATCGCCGACTGGGACCTGCGGCTCGCCGCGCGCAAGGTGGCCCTCACCCGCCAGTTCACCGCCATGGAGACCGCGCTCAGCTCCCTGACCAACCAGTCCAACTGGCTGGCCGGTCAGCTCGGCTCACTGCCCTCCGCCTGACGCCCCCCGCCCGACCTGCTCGCCTCTTCGCTTCAGGAGCCCTTCTCGATGAGTGCCGCTTCGCTCCGCGCCCGCTACCTCGGCGACGCCGTCGCCACCGCCTCGCCGCAGCAGGTGCTGGTCATGCTGTACGACCGGCTGACGCTCGACCTCGAGCGGGCGCAGATGGCCGTCGCCGAGGGCAACCGCGCCCGGGTCAACGACGAGCTCCAGCACGCCCAGGCGATCGTCCTCGAGCTGCTGTCCAGCCTGCAGGTCGACCTGTGGGAGGGCGGTCCGCGCCTGGCGGCCCTCTACAACTGGCTGATGGGCGAGCTCGTGCAGGCCAACCTCAAGTTCGACGCCAACCGCATCGCCTCCTGCCGGGCGGTCGTCGAGCCCCTGCGCGACGCCTGGCGGCAGGCAGCCGCCTCCTTGGCGGGCGTCGCGTCATGACCGTCGGCCCGGTCAGCGGCTCGGCCGCGGCCGGCTTCGGTGCCAGCCCGTACACGCCCGCCGCCCGGCCGAACGCCTCCGGCAGCTCGACGTCCGGCGAGCGGCGCCCACCCGCCGACTGGCACGAGGCCCTCGACCAGCTCGAGGGGGACGTCCTCGACGCCCAGGAGAGCCTCGCCCGCGGCCGGGCCGAGGAGATCGCCGCGTGGGGCCGGCGCAGCACCGACTGGGTGCCGCCCTCCGGGCTGGGTCCCCTCCCGGCCGACCTGCGCGAGCGGGCCGCTCGGCTGCTGCAGCACCAGCTGGCGGTCGCCGAGGCGCTGGTCGAGCGGATCACCCAGTCCCAGAAACAGCGCGACGTCGCCGCACGCATGTCCTACGGCGCCGAGCGACCGGTCCCGTCGTTCATCGACCGCGCGCTCTGACCCCGGCCGGTCGAGCGGCGAAAAACCACGCTGACGGAACCTCTCCCCGGCCCGGACTGCCGATGACAGAGGAGCGAGCGCCGGTTCCCGGCGCCGGGCGCCGCCCCGGCGCACCGCTCCGCCGGCAGCGGCCATCCAGAGAAGGGTTCCCCCACATGCGCGTCCTGCTCACGCACGCGATCGCCCAGGGTTCGACGTACTACCGCATCGAGGAGCCCGCCCGCGCGGTCCAGGCCGCGGGCCTCGGCATCGAGGTGGCGGTCGCCCGCGGCATCAGCACCACGATGCACCCCTCCGCCGGCAACGGGGAGCTGGAGGTGACCGCCGCCGACGCCCAGGGCGCCGACGTGGTGGTCCTGCAGCTGCCGAAGACCGCCGGCATGCTCCAGACCCAGCGGGTCCTCCAGGGCCAGGGCGTGGCCGTCGTCGTGGAGCTGGACGACCTGCTCTCCGCGGTCCCCTACGGCCACCAGGGGCACGACGCCCTGGTGCGCGCCGGGCACAGCCAGTTCGCGGCGCAGGCCGCCCGGGAGGCGGACCTCGTCACCACGTCGACGCCCGCGCTGCTGCAGGAGTACGCCCGCCACGGCCGGGGTGTGGTCATCGAGAACGCCGTCCCCCGTCGCACTGCCGAGCTGCCGCCGGCCTACGAGCGAACGCCGGAGACGGTCACGATCGGCTGGACCGGGAACGTCTACAACCACCCGTACGACCTGCAGGAGATGGGCTCGGGGCTGCAGCAGGCGCTCGACCGGACGCGCGGGAGGAGCCGGTTCCTCGTCCTCGGCCAGAAGTGGGACCTGCGCACCCGCATGGGGCTTCCGGAGGAGCCGGACGAGGTGCCCTGGGTGATGGACGTCGACGGCTACGCGGCCCGCATGGGCGAACTGTTCGACATCGGGGTCGCCCCCCTCCGCGTGGACCGGTTCAACACGAGCAAGAGCTGGCTCAAGCCGCTCGAGTACTCGGCCCGGGGCGTGTACTGCGTGCGCGCACGGACCGACGAGTACGAGCGGCTCGGGCTGGGCATGCCGGCCCGCGCCCCCAAGGACTGGGCGAAGTGGCTCACGCTCGGGATCACCGACGCCGACCGCCGACGCGAGGTCGCCGCCGCCGCCCGGGAGCGGGTGCTGGCCTCGCACCTGACCGAGCACACCGCCGAGCGCTGGGCCGCCGCCTGGCGGACCGCGCGGGACAACCGCACCCGTGCCCTCGGGGGCGGGCGGCTCGCCACCGCCGCTCGCTGACCCGCTCTCCGCACGTCCGCCCCGTCGCCGGCTCCCGGCGGCGGGGCGTTCGTCTTCTTCTGCCGTGCACCCGCCCCCCGGGCGTGGGGACGGTGCGGAAGGTGCCAACTCCCCCGTCCCGGCCGGCCCGGGACACGGCCAGGTCACCGCCGGTCACACCCGCCACGGTTCCCCCACCCGGTCCCTGCCGTCCCTCGTGTGGCGGAACGCGGTCAGGCGGCACGGGCCGGCTGCCGATGAAACACGTGCACGGAGAGCACCACTTTCGCCACGGATCGGCGGCCCAGCACTCGTTCGCGAGTGTCTTCCGCGTACCCGGAGGTCGATCGTGTCCTGCTCCACCCGCCGGCGAGCCGCCCGATGATCGGCGACGTCGGCACGCCGGTCCTGAAGGCCGCGCTCGCCGGGCTCGCACAGCGGCAGCGCGTCACCGCCGACAACATCGCGAACGTCAACACCCCCGGCTTCCTGGCCGGGCGGACCGACTTCGAGACGTCACTGCGCGGGGCCATCCGCAGCGGGACCACCCCGGTGATCTCCGGCGGCACCACTGCGCGCTCCCTGGAGCCGACGAACACCAACGGCAACAACGTCAACCTCGACGCGGAGACGGTCATCGCCACCGAGACGGGGCTGCGCTACCAGCTGGCGCTCACCGCGCTCGACGGCAAGTACAACTCGATCCGCACGGCCCTGAGGACGTCCTGACCATGAGCATGTTCCAGGCTCTGAGCATCTCGCAGTCCGGGCTGATGACGCACCGGAAGTGGCTCGACGCCGCCGCCGACAACATCGCCAACATCAACACGGTGCGGCGCACCGACGAAGACGCCTTCCAGGCGCGGCTCGTCGTCGCCCAGGCCGTGGACTACGGGACCGGCGAGGGCGGCGTGCGCGTGGCCCGCGCGGAGTTCGGCGACCCCGAGGGCCGCCTGGTCTACGAGCCCACGCACGCGCTGGCCGACGCCGAGGGCTACGTCAAGTACCCCGACATCGACCTCGGCGACCAGATGACCCACATGATGATGGCGCAGCGCGGCTACCAGGCGAACCTCGCCGTGGTCGAGCGGGCCACCAACGCCTACCAGGCGGCCCTGCAGCTCGGGAAGCGCTGATGACGGCCCCGCTCGGCGGCATCACCCCGGTCGGGGTGGGCGCGGTCACCGGTGTCGCCGGCAGCACCCGCGGCACTCCCCCCGCCGAGGGCGCCGACGGCTTCGCCGCCGTCCTGGCCTCCACCTTCGACAAGCTCCAGGCCACCCAGTCGGTGACCGCGGAGCTGGGCGTGCAGGCCGCCACCGGCGACCTGAAGGACGTGCACGACTACATGATCGCCAGCGCTGAGTCCGGCGTGGCCACCGAGCTGGTCGTGACGATCAAGAACCAGGCCGTCGCGGCCTTCAACGAGATCATGAGGATGCAGATCTGATGAAGTCGGCACTCGCCGGGACGCTGGAGCGTGCCCGCTCCACGTTCGACACGGTCAGCCTCGGGCAGAAGGTCGTCATCGGCCTGCTGCTCGTCGGGCTGACCCTCGGCGGGTTCTTCTTCTACAGCTGGATCACCACGCCGACGCAGGCCCCGCTGTTCTCGAACCTCGCCGCCGCCGACGCCTCGGCGATCGTCGAGGAGCTGAACGCCCAGGGCACGGCCTACGAACTGGCGGACGGCGGCGGCACGATCATGGTCGCCAAGGACGCCGTCTACGACCTGCGGCTGGCCATGAGCGGCAAGGGTCTGCCCGCCGGCCAGGACACCGGCTACGCGCTGCTGGACGAGCAGGGCATCACCACCAGCGAGTTCCAGCAGCAGGTGACCTACCAGCGCGCCCTGGAGGGCGAGCTGGCCAACACGCTGAAGGCGCTGGCGGGGGTCAACTCCGCCGTCGTGCACGTCGCCCTGCCCAAGGACGAGGTGTTCGTGACCGACAAGGCCGTGCCGACGGCGTCGGTCCTGCTCGACCTCGCCCCGGGCACCGCGCTCACGGGCGAGCAGATCCAGGCGGTCACCAACCTGGTCTCCTCCAGCATCCAGGACATGGACCCCGACCAGGTCACGGTGGCCGACTCGACCGGCCAGGTGCTCTCGGCCGCCGGCACGGGCGTCACCGCGGCCGCGGGCGACGCGCGCTCCCAGGTGGAGCAGGAGTACGAGAACCGGCTCTCGGCCAGCGCCCAGAAGATCCTCGACTCGGTGGTGGGCCCCGGCCGCTCCGTCGTCTCGGTGCGCGCCGACGTCGACCTCGCCGAGCGCAGCACCACCTCGAAGGTCTACACGTTCGACGAGGACGTGCCACCGCTGTCCGAGCAGACCACCACCGAGGAGTACGTCGGCGGCGGCGCCCCGGTCGGCGGCATCCTGGGCCCGGAGAACATGCCCGACGCCGCGGAGAACGCCGGCGGCGAGTCCACGTACAACAAGGAGTCCACGACGGCCAACAACGCCGTCGGGGAGACCACCGAGGTCGTGCAGGGCGCCCCTGGGGAGCTGAAGCGGCTCACCGTCTCCGTCGTCATGGACGACGCGGTCGCCGGCAACCTCAACCAGCAGCAGATGACCGACCTGATGGTCACCGCCGTCGGCCTGGACGAGGCGCGCGGCGACGACATCACGGTCGCCGCGCTGCCGTTCGACGCCACCGCCGCCG
This sequence comes from Blastococcus sp. SYSU DS1024, assembly GCF_054050795.1. Taxonomy (NCBI): domain Bacteria; kingdom Bacillati; phylum Actinomycetota; class Actinomycetes; order Geodermatophilales; family Geodermatophilaceae; genus Blastococcus; species Blastococcus sp. SYSU DS1024. The sequence goes on along the minus strand of NZ_JBJHAA010000003.1, from coordinate 293,665 downwards.
AGAACGCCGCCGCGGCGATGGAGGCAGCCCGCGAGGCCGAGGCCGCCGAGCAGATGTGGTCGATGATCCGCACCGGTGGCATCGCCGCGGGCATCGCACTGGTCGTCCTCATCGTCTGGCTGCGCTCGCGCCGCCGCGAGGACGACGAGGACGAGGACTACGAGCCGCTCGAGTTCGACGACGACGTGCTCGCCGAGCTGGACCGCCTGCGCGTGGCCAGCACCCGGCAGGCGGTCGAGCCCGACAACGCCGCCCTGGAGCTGGAGGCCGTCGAGCGGGCGAAGGTGCGAGGGGAGATCTCGACCATGGTCAGCGAACGTCCCGACGAGGTCGCGGCCATGCTGCGCGGCTGGCTGGGCGAGAACAAGTCATGACCCTCGCGAGCATTCCCACGACACCTGGCTCCGCCGTCGCCGTGCCGCCGCGCCCGGAGCTGCCCGGGCTGCGCAAGGCCGCGGTGTTCCTCGCCCAGATGAGCAAGGATGAGGCCGGCGTCCTGCTCGCCCAGCTGCGCCCCCGCGAGGTCGAGGCGCTCACCCGCGAGCTGATGAAGCTGGGCTCGGTGGAGCTCGAGGACGTCGACGGCGTCATGCGCGAGTTCCACCACCTGATGACCGCGCAGCAGTTCGTCGGGCGCGGCGGCGTCGAGTTCGCCCGCGAGATCCTCGCCGCGGGGCTCGGCCAGGACAAGGCCGAGGGCATCCTGTCGCGGCTCAACGTCGTCTACACCGAGGTGCCGTTCGCCTCCCTGCGCAACGCCGACGTGCGGCAGCTGGTCACCTTCCTCAAGGACGAGCACGCGCAGATCATCGCCCTGGTCCTCGCCCACCTCACGGCCGCGCAGTCGGCCGAGGTGCTCTCCGGGTTCGCACCCGAGCAGCAGGCCGAGGTCGCGCACCGCATCGCCACGATGGACCGCACGTCACCGGAGATGGTGCGGCTGGTCGAGGAGGAGCTCGGCCGCCGGATGGGGTCGATCCTGGCGCACCAGGACATGACCACCGTCGGCGGTGTCGAGACCCTCGTCGAGATCATCAACCGCTCCCCGCGGCCGACCGAGCGGTCGATCCTCGAGTGGCTGGACAACACCGATCCGGAGCTGGCCGACCAGGTCCGTTCGCAGATGTTCGTCTTCGAGGACATCGTCACCATCGACGACCGCTCCCTGCAGCTGGTGCTGCGCGAGGTGGAGGCCAACGACCTGGCCACCGCGCTCAAGGGTGTGCGGCCCGACGTGCAGGACAAGATCAAGCGGAACCTCTCCGAGCGTGCGGCCGAGAACCTCAGCGAGGAGATCGAGCTGCTCGGCCCGGTGCGCACCCGCACGGTCGAGGAGGCCCAGGCCAAGGTCGTCGCGGTCATCCGCACCCTCGAGGAGCAGGGTGTGCTGACCATCAACCGCGGCGGGGACGATGAGTTCGTCGCCTGAGACCGGCCACCGACCCCCTCGGGAGGGTGCGGTCCTGCGCGGCGGCTCCGCGGCGCTGGCCCGCCCCTACCGGGAGGTCATGGCCGAGCGCGGCACCGCCGCGGACCCACGGGTCGCGGTCGTCCCGGCCGCCCGGACCGCCGGCATCCCGGTGCCGGCCTGGCCGGTGGCGGCGGCCCCTGCGCCCTCCTCCCCCGCCGTCCCGGCCCAGCCCTCGCCGGTCGAACGGCGGACGAGCGTGCGCCGGGCGGAGGACCAACCGGTCGCCGGCAGCAAGCCCTCCTTCCGGCTCGGCGACGTGTACGCCGAGGAGCTGGCGCGGCTGCGGGCCCAGGCCCGCACGGAGGGCTTCGCCGCCGGCCACGCCGAAGGGCTGCTGGCCGCGGAGTCCGTCGTCGCCGAGGTCGAGCGCGCCGCCCAGGAGCGGCTGGCCGAGGTCCAGGCCCGCTGGGAGCGCCGCCTGGTCTCCGCGACCGCCGCGCTCGGCGCCGCCGCGCGGCAGGTGGAGGAGGCCGCCCGCCCGGTGGCCGACGACATCCGCGACTCGATCGTGGGCACCGTGCTCACCCTCGTCGAGGACCTCCTCGGCCGTGAGCTCGCCCTGGCCGCGGACCCGGTGATGGACGCGGTCCGCCGGGCCCTCACCTTCTGCCCCGCCGACGCCCCGACGATCGTCCGGCTGCACCCGGACGACCTCGCCGAGGTGCCCGCCGAGGCGCTCGCCGAGCTGCCCGGCACGGTGCGGGTGGTCGCCGACCCGTCGGTGGAGCGGGCCGGCGCCGTCGCCGAGTCCGGCCCCCGGCGGATCGACGCCCAGCTGGGCACGGCGCTGCAGCGCGTGCAGGAGGTGCTGGGCGCATGACCGTCCCGCCCGGCATCGTCGAGCGCGCCCGCACGGCCGCCCGCCCGCAGGTGACCGGCGTCGTGACCGGCGCGATAGGCCTGACCCTGAGCGTCGACGGCGTCACCGCGGCCGTGGGCGACCTCGTCGAGGTCGACCCCACCGCGCGCCGGCTGCTGGCCGAGGTGGTCGCGGTCGGCCGCGACCGGCTCACCTGCATGCCGCTGGGCGGGCTGTCGGGCGTGCACGCCGGCGCCCCGGTGCGCGCCACGGGGCGGCCGCTGCAGGTACCGGTGGGTGAGCAGCTGCTCGGCCGGGTCCTCGACGGCCTCGGCCGGCCGGTGGACGGCGGACCGTCCCTCGACGGCCGGGTGTCGTGGGTGGACCTGGAGACCCCGACGCCGCACGCGCTCTCGCGCGCCCGCGTGGAGGAGCCGCTCAGCTTCGGCGTGCGCGCCCTGGACACGCTCGTCCCCTGCGGCAAGGGCCAGCGCCTCGGCATCTTCGCCGGCTCCGGCGTCGGCAAGTCCAGCCTGCTCGCCCAGATCACCCGCGGCACCGACGCCGACGTCCGGGTCATCGGGCTGATCGGCGAGCGCGGCCGCGAGGTGCGCGAGTTCATCGAGGAGAACCTCGGCCCGGAAGGCATGGCCCGCACGGTCGTCGTCGTCGCCACCTCGGACGAGCCGCCGCTGGTGCGGCTCAAGGCCGCGTTCGTCGCCACCCGCATCGCCGAGGCGTTCCGCGACGAGGGCCGCGACGTCCTGCTGCTGATGGACTCGATCACCCGCACGGCCATGGCCCAGCGCGAGGTCGGGCTGTCGGCCGGGGAACCGCCGGCCACCCGGGGCTACCCGCCGAGCGTCTTCGCGATGATGCCGCAGCTGCTGGAGAAGGCCGGCACCGGTGTGACCGGCTCGATCACCGGCCTCTACACGGTGCTCGTCGAGGGCGACGACCACAACGAGCCCATCGCCGACACCGCCCGGTCGATCCTCGACGGGCACATCGTGCTCACCCGCAAGCTGGCCACGACCGGGCACTTCCCGGCCATCGACGTGCTCGAGTCGATCTCCCGCGTCGCCGGCGCGGTCGTGCCCCCGGCGCAGATGGCCGACGCCCGCGAGGTCCGCCGGCTCATGGGCGCGCTGCGCGACGTCCGGGAGCTGATCGAGATCGGCGCCTACCAGGACGGCAGCGACCCGCTGGTCGACCGCGCCCGCCAGCTCGCGCCGCAGATCGACGCCTTCCTGCAGCAGCCGCTCGGCGAGTCGACGGCGGCCACCGAGGCGTGGGGCTGGCTGCAGCGGATCGTGAGGGGCGGGTGAAGCGCACGGCCTTCCGGCTGCAGCCCGTCCTGGAGCTGCGCCGGAGCGAGGAGCGGGCGGCGGCTGCCGCCGCGGCGGCAGCCGCGAACGCCGCCGCGGACGCCGCCCGGCGGGCCACCGAGCAGGAGACGGCGCTGGCCGGCGCGCTGCTGCCGCCGTCCCTGCCCGCCGGCTCGTTCGTGGCGGCCATGGTGCTGCTGCGCACGGCGGCCACCGACGCCGCGGACGCCCGGTCGCTGGCCACCGCGCAGGCCGAGCAGGCCGAGGCCGTCCGGGCCGAGTGGACCGCCGCCGCGCGCCGCACCAAGGCGCTCGAGCGGCTCGCCGAACGGCACCGGCAGGCCCAGCAGCGCGCTGCCGACGCCGCCGAGGCGCGCGCCGCGGACGACCTGGCCACCGGCCGGGCCCGCCGCGGCACCGACGACGACCCGGGCAGGGGGACGGCATGGACGGAGTGAGCGCGGTGCAGGCCCGGATCGCCGAGATCCACGCCCGCTTCCAGCCGGTCGCCGCGACCACCTCGTCGTCCGCTGCGTGGGCCTCGGCCGCCGGCGCGGCCGGGCTGACCGGCAGCTCCCCGGTGACCACCGGGGCCGTCGGCACCGCCACCGCCTCCGAGAGCGCGGTGGTCTCCGAGGCGCAGAAGTACCTCGGCGTCCCCTACCTCTGGGGCGGCACCGATCCCCGCAAGGGCCTGGACTGCTCGGGCTTCACCAAGCTGGTGTTCGGCAACCTGGGCATCGAGCTCCCCCGCACCTCCTCCCAGCAGGCGACCGCCGGCAAGGCCGTCGCCTCGCTCGCCTCCGCGCGCCCGGGTGACCTGGTGTTCTTCGACAACTCCTCGTCGCGGGCGGGGATCGACCACGTGGGCATCTACCTCGGCAACGGGCAGATGATCGCCGCGCCGCAGGCCGGTGAGACGGTGAAGGTGCAGGCGGTCGGCAACCCCACCGTGATCCGCCGGGTCCTCCCCGAACCGGCCGGCGCCACCACGGTCGCCCCGGCTACGGCGGGCACGCTGGCCGGGGTGCCCTACGCCGACCTGTTCACCCGCGCGGCGGGCAGACACGGCGTGGCCGCCCCGCTGCTCGCCGCGGTGGCCCAGCAGGAGTCCGGCTTCAACTCCTCGGCCGTCTCCCCCGCCGGAGCGCAGGGCCTCATGCAGTTCATGCCGGCCACCGCCCGCGGCCTGGGGGTCGACGCGCTCGACCCGGCCTCGGCGATCGACGGGGCGGCCCGCTACCTCAGCAGCCTGACCAAGCAGTTCGGCTCCACCGAGCTGGCGCTGGCGGCCTACAACTCCGGGCCCGGGACGGTGAGCCGGTACGGCGGCATCCCGCCCTACCCGGAGACCCAGAACTACGTCCGGTCCGTGATGAGCAAGGCGGAGGCCTACCGATGACCGCTCCCGTGACCACCGCCGCCCCGGCTCCCCGGGCCGCTCCGGCCGGCGCCTCGCCGGGCGGCTCCAGCGGCAGCGCGGAGCCCTTCGCCTCGGCCCTGGACGGCGCGCTGTCCGGCGGCCCGGCCCCGGTCCGCGGCGACGGGGGGCGGCAGACCTCCGGCGACGCCGCCGCCGGCGAGGAGGGAGCGGCCACCGGGGAGGCAGCAGCCGACGCCGTCACCGTCGTCGACACCGCCGCCGCCGGGGTGGCTGCGGTGCTGTGGGCCCTGGCGCTCGGCAGCGCCACGGGCTCGACCGCAGGTTCCACCGCGGCCGGGGCGACCCCCGGCGCGGGAACGGGCAGCGTCGCTGCCCTCGTCGCGAGTACCGGGTCGGGGGGCGCGGCCGAGCCCGACGCCGCGGTCCTCCCCGGCCCCGTCCCGCCCGCGGGCGCGCCGGCCGCTGCGCCCGCGTCCCCGACCACCCCGGCCCTGCACGCGGCAGCCGCACCGGTGGTGGCCGCGTCCGGCGCCCCGGCGGGCGCCGCGACGGCGCAGTCGGCCGCCCCGCTCGCCGTGGTGGTGTCCACGCCGGGCGGCCCGGCTCCCGCGGCCACCGCCGGCGCCACCGCCACGGGCGCCGGCGTGCCGGGCGACGCGCCCGAGGGGCCGGGTGCCCCGCTGCTCCCGGCCCTGCTCCCGACCGGGGCGGACGGCGACGGCGCCACGACCGCGGACGGCGGGGAGCCGGGTGGGGAGCCCCGGGCAGCCGTCGGCGCGGCGCCCCTGCCCGACGCCCCCGCCGGGACCACCGGCCAGGGCTCCCCGTTCACCCCGGGCACCACCGGCTCCGTCGCGGCCCCCGGCCAGGTGACGGCTGCCGCCCCGGCCGCGGAGTCCGGCGCCACGACCGGCACCGGGGCGACGCTGCCGGTCTCCGGCCAGGTGGCCCGGCAGGTGGCGGTGCTCAGCGCGGCGGGCGACGGTTCGCACACGATGACGCTCGTGCTCGCCCCCGAGACCCTCGGCCCGGTCGAGGTGAAGGTGACCATCGGCCAGGGCGGCCTCGAACTCTCCCTGCGCGGCGCCCACGAGCTCGGCCGTGCCGCGCTCATGGACGCCCTCCCCGAACTGCGCCGTGACCTCGAGTCCGCCGGGCTCAGCCCCTCGCGGGTCGAGGTCGACGCCGACGCCGGCGGCTCCTGGCTGGCCCGGCACGCCGCCGAGCAGCAGGCGCAGCAGGGGTCCGGCGGCCGGGGGTCGGCCTCCGACGGGACCGGCGAGCGGTTCCGTTCCGGGCAGCGGGCTGCCGATAGCGGAGAAGAGGGACCGCCCCGGCCCCGCATCCGATCCACGTCGTCCGGCGTGGACGTGCTCGCCTGAGAGAAGGAGTCACCTCATGCCGGACGCAGTCGGCGGTGCCGCCGGCACCACCGCCACCTACAGCGCCACGAGCTCCGTGGAGCGCGGGGACCAGATGGGGAAGGACACCTTCCTCAAGCTCCTGGTCGCCCAGATGAAGTACCAGGACCCCGGAAAGCCCGCCGACACGAACCAGCTCATGGCCCAGACGGCCACCTTCAGCCAGGTGGAGAAGCTGGAGCAGCTGGCGAAGCAGAACGCCTCGATGCTGGCGCTGCAGCGCTCGAGCAGCGCCGGCGCGATGGTCGGCCAGACGGTGACCTACACCGACGAGAGCGGGGCCGCGCGAACCGGCGTCGTCAGCTCCGTCCGGCTGGGCACCGACAAGGCCGAGGCGGTGGCGACCGTGGGCGGTGTCGCGGTGCCGCTCGGCCGGATCACCGACGTCGGCACCCGCTGACCCTCACCACGACCCCGCGCCGACCCGCGCTCCCCCACCCCGAGACCCCACCCGGAGGAGATCCCCGATGCTCCGTTCCATGTTCTCCGCCATCTCCGGTCTGCGTGCGCACCAGACCAAGATGGACGTCACCGGCAACAACATCGCCAACGTCAACACCGTCGGCTTCAAGAGCAGTGCCACCGTCTTCCAGGACACGCTGTCCCAGGTCGTGCGCGCCGGCGGCGCCCCGGCCGAGGACCGGGGCGGCACGAACCCCGCCCAGATCGGCCTGGGGGTCAAGCTCGCCGCCGTCACCACGAACTGGACGAACGGGGCCGCCCAGTCGACCGGCCGCTCGACCGACTTCATGATCGAGGGCGACGGCTTCTTCGTGACCACCGGGCCCGGCGGGGAGCAGCTGTACACCCGGGCCGGCTCGTTCGACTTCGACGCCAACGGCCGGCTGGTGACCCCGGACGGCAGCATCCTGCAGGGCTGGGTGGCCGACGCCAACGGCGCCATCAACCCGAACGGCCCGATCGGCAACCTCACCGTGCCCTACGGCCAGATCGTCAACCCGCGCGCCACCGGGACCGGCACGTTGCAGGGCAACCTCAACGCCGCCGCCCCGATCGGGTCGTTCGTGCAGACCCCGACCACGATGTACGACGCGCAGGGCGTCGCCCAGTCGGTCACCTACACGTTCAGCAAGACGGCCGCGGACACCTGGAGCCTGACCGTCCAGAACAACGGCGGCGCGGCCCTCCCGCTGACCAACGCCGACGGCACCGCGTTCGACGGCACGGTCACCTTCGACACGGCGGGCCGGATGACCGCGCCGACCGGCGGGATCAGTTTCGCCCCCGGCGCCGCCGGCTGGCCCGGCCCCGTCGCCGTCGACCTCGGGACGATCAGCCAGTTCGCCGGCTCGAGCGAGGTGACGGCCCCCGAGCAGAACGGCTACGCGCTGGGCTCGCTGCAGTCGTTCCAGCTCTCCAACGACGGCACCATCACCGGCATCTACTCCAACGGGCTGCGCCAGCCGCTCGGGCAGCTGGCGATGGCCGCCTTCAACAACCCCAGCGGACTGGAGAAGGCCGGCAACTCGGCCTTCCGCGTCGGCGACAACTCCGGTGTGGCGATGATCGGCATCGCCGGGGCCGGCGGCCGGGGCAACCTGGTCTCCGGAGCGCTGGAGATGTCCAACGTCGACCTCTCCGAGGAGTTCACCAGCCTGATCGTCGCCCAGCGCGGCTTCCAGGCGAACAGCCGGGTGATCAGCGCCTCCGACGAGATCCTCCAGGACCTGGTGAACCTCAAGCGCTGATGAAGGACCTTCCTGCCCCCCACGCTTCGCGAGCTCAGCGCGGGGCCCTGCAGGAAGGCCGTCGCAGCACCTCACCGGCGGCGGCCCGGTCACCCCACGGGGTGACCGGGCCGTCCGTCACACGCCCCCCGCCAGCACCTTCGGCTCAAGGAGCCCCCGCCCGGGGCCGATGACAGAAGTGCCGTTCCCGCCCGATACACGGGCACCCCGAGCAAGAGGACCGACCCGTGATCCGAGTGACGCGCCTGAACGGCGACCAGTTCGCGCTGAACCCCGACCTGATCGAGAAGGTCGAGGGCCACCCGGACACGGTCGCCTTCCTGGTGGACGGCACGAAGTACGTGGTGCGCGAGAGCGTCGACGACGTGCTGCGGGAGATCCGCGAGTACCGCGCCGGGATCCTCGCCCTCTCCTACGAGATGGACCGGGGCACCTACCGACCGCACGTCCCCGAGCAGCGGCCCGGCGACTCGTCGGTCGTGCCCTTCCCGACCCGAGAGGAGCGCTGACCCATGGATCCGGCCACTCTGATCGGGTTCGCCATCTCCATCGTCGCCCTGATCGTCTTCATGATCCTCGAAGGCGCCGACCCGACGTCGCTGATCTTCCTGCCGGCGATCATCCTGGTCGTCATCGCGACCTTCGGCGCGGCGGCGGCCAGCCAGACGATGGACGACCTGAAGAAGGTCGGCAGCTGGTTCAAGATGGCCGTGATGCCGGCGAAGGTGCCGCCGCCGACCGACCAGATCCAGACCCTGGTCAGCCTCGCCGAGAAGGCCCGAAAGGAGGGCCTGCTCGCACTGGAGGCGCAGGTCAAGCAGATCGAGGACCCGTTCCTCAAGCGCGGGCTGCAGATGGGCATCGACGGCACCGACCCCGAGGAGCTGCGCGCCGTCCTGGAGAGCGAGATCGCGGCCAAGAAGTCCGAGGACAAGGTCGCCGCCAAGTTCATGAACAACATGGGCGGCTACGCGCCGACCATCGGCATCCTGGGCTGCATCGTCGGCCTGATGAACGTCATGGGCAACCTGAGCAACCCGGAGACGCTCGGCCCGATGGTCGCCGCGGCGTTCATCGCCACGCTGTGGGGCGTCATGGCCGCCAACTTCTGGTTCCTGCCGATGGGCGCCAAGATCCTCCGGGTCAGCGAGCTGCAGGCCGCGCAGATGGAGCTGCTGGTCGAGGGCATCGCCGAGATCCAGGCCGGCACGAGCCCGCGTGCCGTCCGGCTCAAGCTCACCTCGCTCGTGCCGCCGGGCTCGGTGGCCAAGGAAGCGGCGTGACCTCGTGAGCAGCGGTCACGGCCGCCGCCGCGGCAAGAAGCACGAGGAGCACGAGGAGCACGAGAACCACGAACGGTGGCTGGTGTCGGGCTTCGACATGATGACGCTGCTGTTCGTGCTGTTCGTGGTGCTCTTCGCGATGAGCAAGGTGGACGAGCAGAAGTTCGCCGCCCTGGCCAAGGGCATGGCCGAGAGCTTCGGCGGGCCGATCACCGTGTCGCCGGGCCCGACGCCGGAGGGCTCCGTCCTCGACGGGCTGCCCGGTGTGGTGGACATCGCCTCCGTCATCCCGCCGGACCCGACGGTCCAGCAGGCCCAGGTCGACAAGGCCGCCGCGCAGGCCGCCGCCGAGCGGGCCGAGCGCGTCGCCGCCGAGGCCCGGGCCGCCTACGACGAGCTCGCCGCCGCCCGCCAGAAGATCGAGGCCGCGCTGGCCGCGGCCGGCTACGCCGGTGCCGCCCGCTACGAGATCGACGAGCGCGGTCTCGTCGTGCACATCATCGCCGACCAGGTGCTCTTCGACGCCGAGGAGGCCGCGCTCCGACCGGAGGGCCGCGCCATCCTGAGCGCCATCGCACCCACCCTCACCGGGCTGCCCAACGCGCTGGGCGTCGAGGGGCACGCCAACCACCTCCCGGTGACCCGCGGCGGCCCGTGGCCGTCGAACTGGGAGCTCTCGGCCACCCGGGCGACCACGGTCGTCCGGTATCTCGCCGGCGACGGTGTCCCGCAGCCACGCCTGTCGGCCACCGGCTACTCCTCGACCCGGCCGCTGGTGCCCGAGTCCGATCCCAACGCCCTCACCGTCAACCGACGGGTCGACGTCGTCGTCCTGTCCAGCGCCTCGGCGGAGGCCAACGCCCTCCTGCCCGGCCTCGACGCCGCCCACCATGGAGTGACCGAATGAGCAAGAAGGACAAGAACGCCCCCGCCGACGGCGAGGAGACCGAGGGCGCCGGCGGGAAGAAGAAGCTCTTCCTGATCCTGGCCGTCGTGCTGCTCGCCGGGGCAGGCGCCGCCTACTTCTTCCTCTTCGCCGGCTCGGGCGAGGCCGAGGCCGCGGCGCCGGAACACGGCGGCTACACCGCTCTGGAGCCGATCGCGGTGAACCTCGCCGGCGGTGGCTACCTGAAGATCGGCATCACCCTGGACTACACCGCGGCGGCCGCCGGCGGCGGCCACGGCGCTGGCGGGGTCGACGGCGCCAAGGCCTACGACGCGATCATCGCCACCTTCTCGCAGGCGGACCCGGCTGACGTGACCGGTGCCCGCGACGCGCTGAAGGAGGCCCTGGAGCAGAAGATCATCGAGGCCTACACCGACGACGGCGTCCCGATGGTCATGGGCATCTACTACACGGAGTACGTGACCCAGTAGCGCCCGCGCGACCACGCAGGGGTGCCCTCCGATCACGGAGGGCACCCCTGTCGCGCATCAGCCGCACCACCCGTCCCGCGCTCCCCGGCCGCAACGGGCTCGCACCGGCGCCCGGTCAGGGTGCCCCCGGTCCCCGCCGATGAGGGTTTGCGTGACCACCCCCGAGACCGGACCGGCCCCGGCCGCCGCGCCGGCCCCGGCTCCGACCTCCGCCGCCTCGAGCAGCCGCAGCCGCCGCGGCGCGCCGCGCACCTACGACTTCCGCCGCCCGACGAAGCTCTCCCGCGAGCACGTGCGCATCATGCAGATCGCGCAGGAGGCCTTCGCCCGGCAGGCGACGACCATCCTCACCACGTTCCTGCGGGCCGGTGCGCGCATGGAGCTCGGTGGCATCGAGCAGTTCTCCTACGACGACTACGTCGGGACGCTGCCCAACCCCACCTTCCTGTCGACGTTCACCCTCGAACCGCTCGCCGGGAAGGGCCTGCTGGCCTTCCCCCTCGACATCGCCATGGCGATGGTCGACCACATGCTGGGTGGGTCCGGCAGCGCCGATCAGCCCAACCGGCCGATGACGGCGATGGAGACCACCATCACCAACCACCTGCTCGACCGGCTGCTCGCGGAGTTCGCGTCCTCGCTGGCGCCCGTCACCGACCTCCAGCCGGCGCTGGTCGGCCGGGAGTACAACCCGCAGCTCGCCCAGGCCGCCGCCGGCTCCGACACCGTCATGGTGGCCAGCTACTCGATGCAGGTCGGCAGCCGCGAGGGCGAGGCCACCGTCGTGCTGCCGTTCTCCTCCTTCGCCCAGGCCCTGAACAACGCGGCCTCCCCGCAGCTGTCGGAGTCCGCGCTGCGCAAGCGCCAGCGCGCCCGCGAGGCGCTGATCGACCGGCTGAACCTGGTGCCGGTGGACGTGAGCGTGCGCTTCGCCCCGCTCACCGTCTCCTCCTCCGACCTGCTCTCCCTCGCCGTCGACGACGTGCTGCTGCTCCGGCATCCCCGGGACAGCCCGCTGGAGGTCACGACCAACGACGTGACGTTCGCCTACGCGATCGCCAGCAACCACCGGCGACGGCTGGCTGCCTCGATCGTCCCCACCCCGCACGCCCCGCACGCCGCGAAGGACTCCGCATGACCGCGCCCCGCACCGACTCGCAGGACTCCCAGACCGTCACGGCGGTCGTCGTCGCGGCCGCCCGCGCCGCCGCAGCCCTGGTCCCCTCGACCTCGGCGCTGACGACCGGCGCCCCGGTCAGCGACCCCGACACCGTCCCGCTGCCCCCGGCGGCCGCCGTCGCGGTCACCGCCGGGCTCTCCGGCGAGGTCTCCGGCGACGTCGTGCTGGTGCTCTCCAGCGACGTCGTCGACGCCCTGCAGAACTCCCCCGTGGGCCAGATGGACGTCTCCGCGGCCCTGCGCCCGGCCCTCGAGGCCGCCGCTGCCACCCTCGGCCGCGTGCGCGTGGCCTCCGAGCGCACCGAGGAGCCGGTCGCCGCCCTCGACGGGCTGCGGGACAAGGGCATGTTCGTCGCCGTCCCGCTGCTGGCCGACGGGGAGCACCAGGCCACCCTCGCGCTGCAGGTGACGCTGCCCGCCGCCCGCGAGCAGCGCGGCAGCCTGGAGCTCCTGCGGCACGTGGCCATGGAGGTCACCGTCGAGATCGGCCGTACCCGGATGACCGTGCAGGAGCTGCTGTCCCTGCACCCGGGCGAGGTCGTCGAGCTCGACCGCGCCGCCAGCGCACCGGCCGACCTGCTGGTCAACGGCACGCTGATCGCCCGCGGCGAGGTCGTCGTCGTCGACGAGGACTTCGGGCTGCGGATCAGCGAGATCGTCACCGACGCCGCCGAGCTGGGGGCCCAGGCCTCATGACGTGGATGGTCATCCGCCTGTTCCTGTCCCTCGCCCTCATCGGCGGCGTGCTCTGGTTCGCCGCCCGGCTGGCGAAGAAGAAGGGGCTGGGCCAGGGCAACGGCCTCATCGAGGTCATCGCCCGGCAGCGCATGGGCCGCGCCAGCACGGTCAACGTCGTGCGCATCGCCGACGTCGTCCTGGTCGTCGGGGCCACCGAGGAGCAGGTCACCCTGCTCGCGGAGATCGACGCCGAGGCCGTCGCCGCGGCGCTGCGCGAGCGACGGGCGCCGGGCGGACCGCGGAACGCGGACGGCCCGGGTGAGGGCGCGCCCGCGATCCCGGTGCAGGCGGCGCGCTCGGAAGGCGTCCTCGCCGGCTCCGTCCTCGACCGCAACGGCTGGGGCTCGCTGGTCGACGAGCTGCGCGAGCGGACGGTCCGGCGGACATGACGACCACGGTGCGCGCGCTGTCCCGCGCGGGCAGCCGGCCGGCGCGACGCCGCGCCCTCGTCGTCCTGCTGGCCCTGCTGGTCGCCACGGTGGCGGCGGTCCTGCTGGCGGGCCCGGCCGCTGCCGTCCCGACCGCACCCACGGAGCCGACCGCGCCGGTGGCGCCCGAGGTCGGCGGCACCGTGGACATCTCGATCGGCAACGGCTCCCCCAGCAGCTCCATCACCCTGATCCTGGCGATCACCGTGCTGTCGGTCGCCCCGTCGGTGCTCCTGCTGGCCACCTCGTTCACCAAGATCATCGTGGTGCTGGGGCTCACCCGGAACGCGCTCGGCATGGCGACGTCGCCGCCGAACCAGGTGCTGACCGGCATCGCGCTGTTCCTCACCCTGTTCGTGATGGGCCCGGTGTTCTCCGACATCAACGAGCTCGCCGTCCAGCCCTACATGGACGGCGCGATGTCGGTCTCCCAGGCCTACGACGCGGGCGTGGGGCCGCTGCGCGAGTTCCTGCTGGCCAACACCCGCGAGGACGAGCTGAAGCTGATGATCGGGCTCTCCGGCGAGGAGGCCCCGGCCGACGCGGCCGCGGTCAGCATGACCACGCTCATCCCCGCCTTCGTCCTGTCGGAGCTGAAGAGCGCGTTCATCATCGGGATGGTCATCTTCATCCCGTTCCTGGTGCTCGACATGCTCATCAGCGCCGCGCTCATGTCGCTCGGCATGATGATGGTCCCGCCGACCATCGTGTCCCTGCCGTTCAAGCTGCTGCTCTTCGTCGTCGTCGACGGCTGGGCGCTGATCACCACCGCGCTGGTGGGTTCCTACGGGGGGGCGGGCTGATGTCGGACGCCGACGTCACGGAGATCGCGGCGCAGACCATGATGGTCGCCGCCAAGGTCGCCGCGCCGATCCTGATCACCGCCCTGCTGGTCGGCTTCCTGATCTCGCTGTTCCAGGCGGCCACCCAGATCCAGGAGGCGACGCTCTCCTTCGTCCCGAAGATGATCGCCGTCTCGATCGCCCTGCTGGTCACCGGGAACTGGGTGCTCTCCGAGCTGGTCAGCTTCACGCACGCCCTGTTCGACCAGCTGCCGGCGCTGCTCGACCGGACGTAGCGCCGTGGACCTCTCGGTCCCGGCGGTCACGCTCGCGGCCCTGCTGCTCGGCACGGCGCGGGCCGCCGGCTTCATCCTGCTGGCCCCGCCGTTCAACTCCCGGGTGATCCCCGGTCCGGTCAAGGGCGCCCTCGCCCTGGCCCTCGCGGTGCTGCTGTCGACCCAGATCGCACCCACCCTGCCCGAGCCGACGGCCGGCTTCCTGCTCGTCACCGCCGTGACCGAGGTGGTCATCGGCGCGGCGCTCGGGTTCGTCGTCCAGGTGCTGTTCACGGCGGTGCAGATGGCCGGCGACATCCTCGACCTCGCCGGCGGCTTCTCGCTTCAGCCGGGCTACGACCCGATGTCGATGACCCAGAACGGCTCGCTGGGCAAGCTGCACTACCTGCTGGCCACCACGCTGCTGTTCACCAGCGGCGGCCACCTGCTGATGGTCAAGGGGTTCGCCACCTCCTACGAGGGGCTTCCCGTGGGCGGGGAGGTGCCGACCGACCAGCTCGCGGCCGTCCTCATCACCGCGTTCTCGATGATGTTCCTCGCCGCCCTGCAGATCGCCGGCCCGATGGTCGCCGTGCTCCTGCTCGCCGACGTCGCGCTCGCGCTGCTGAGCCGCGCCGCCCCGGCGCTCAACGTCTTCTCGCTCGGCTTCCCGGTGAAGATCATGCTCACCCTGGCGATGCTGGGGCTGACGTTCCCCTTGCTGCCGCCCGCCCTGGACTCGCTGCTCGAGCACGGTGCGCGGGCCATGACCTCGCTGCGCGGCGGCTGAGGGGGTGACGCATGGCCAAGGACGGACCGGGTGGTGAGAAGACCGAGAAGCCCACTCCCCAGCGCCTGAAGAAGGCGCGCAAGGAGGGGCAGATCCCCCGGACCCAGGAGCTGGGCACCTGGCTGGGGGTGGCGGCGGCGAGCTTCCTGCTGCCGATGCTCGTGGGCAACGCCTTCGACACGGTGCGGCAGTTGTTCGTGCACGTCGGCACGGTGGTCAAGAACCCCGAGATCACCACGGTCACCACGCTGCTGGGGACCGCGCTCATGGCCTTCCTGACGACGCTGCTGCCGACCGCGATCGCCCTCATGCTCGTCGGCGTCGCGTCCTCGGCGGCCCAGGGCGGGGTGCGCTTCGCCGGCAAGCCGATGAAGCCGACGCTGAAGAAGTTCAACCCCCTCCCGGCCTTCAAGCGGATGTTCGGCACCCAGGGGTTGTGGGAGGTGTCCAAGGCGCTGATCAAGACGGCGGCCCTGGGCACGGTCGTGATCGTCACCAGCGAGCGGGCCCACACGCTGGTGTCCTCCGCGGGCGCGCTGCCGCTCTCGGCGATCGCGGCCACCTTCACCGACTCGGCCGTCCTGATGTTCCGGGTCGTCGCCGTCACCGGCCTGGTCATCGCCGTCGCCGACTTCGTCGTCGTCCGGGCCAAGATGCTGAAGCAGCTCAAGATGAGCAAGTACGAGATCACCCAGGAGCACAAGCAGGCCGAGGGCGACCCGTACATGAAGGCGCACCGCCGCGGGGTGCAGATGGCCATGTCCCGCAACCGGATGATGGCCGAGGTGGCCGAGGCCGACGTCCTCCTGGTCAACCCCACCCACGTCGCCGTCGCGCTCAAGTACGACGCCGCCAAGGGCGCGCCGCGCGTGGTGGCCAAGGGCGCCGGCGAGGTCGCGGCGAAGCTGCGCGAACGGGCCGCCGAGGCGCGCGTGCCGCTGGTCCAGGACATCCCGCTGGCGCGGGCGCTGCACGCCTCCTGCGAGCTGGGGCAGGAGGTCCCCCCGCAGCTGTTCACCGCGGTCGCCCGCGTGCTGGCCTTCGTCATGCACCTGGGTGCCCGCGGCGTGCGCGGCGGCTTCCACCGCCCGGGGTTCGAGGCGCCGGACACGACGGATCTGCCCAAGGCCGGCCGGCGCCGCCCCACCGTCGCCGCCTGACCCCGCCGGGGCCGGGCCGGCCATGATCAGGTTCCCTGATCATGGCGCTTCCTCCCTCACGGTGGACGGTGAGGGAGGACGCTGCACGGTGAGGGAGGACGGCGGTACCGCCCGCGCGCCGGGCTGCCGATGAGGGAGGGGTGAGCCAGCGTCTGTCCCCCGCTCCCGGAGCGGGCGAGTGAAGGGCCTGGGCAAGGCCGCCGTCCCGGTCGGCGTCGTCGCGATCGTGCTCATGCTGGTGGTGCCGCTGCCCGCCGCGATGATGGACATGCTGATCGGGCTGAACCTGGCGATCTCGCTGCTCGTCCTCCTGGTGGCGATGCAGATCAAGAAGCCGCTGGACTTCGCCGTCTTCCCGTCGCTGCTGCTCATCGCGACGCTCTTCCGGCTCGCCCTCAACGTCTCGTCGACCCGGCTGGTGCTCACCGACGGCTACGCCGGGAAGGTGATCGAGGCCTTCGGACACATCGTCATCGGCGGCTCGCTGGTCGTCGGCCTGGTGATCTTCCTGATCCTCACCATCGTGCAGTTCGTGGTGATCACGAACGGTGCGGGCCGCGTCGCCGAGGTCGGTGCCCGCTTCACCCTCGACGCCATGCCGGGCAAGCAGATGGCGATCGACGCCGACCTCAACGCCGGGCTGATCAACGAGGCCCAGGCCCGCAAGCGCCGCCACGAGGTCACCGCCGAGGCCGACTTCTACGGCTCCATGGACGGTGCGTCGAAGTTCGTCAAGGGCGACGCCATCGCCGGCATCGTGGTGACCCTGGTCAACCTCATCGGCGGCTTCGCCATCGGCATGATGCAGCGCGGCCTGACCCCGGCCGAGTCGGTCAGCACCTACTCGCTGCTGACCGTCGGCGACGGCCTCGTCTCGATGATCCCCGCGCTGCTGATGTCGACCGCCACCGGCATCATCGTGACCCGGTCGGCCAGCGAGGGCGACATGGGCACCGACCTGATCGCCCAGCTCGGCCGGTTCAAGCAGCCGGTGCGGATCGCCGGCGGCGCCGCCCTGGCGCTGTGCCTGATCCCGGGGCTGCCCAAGCTGCCCTTCCTGGTCGTCGGTGCGCTGTTCCTCTTCCTGGCCACCCGCCTCACCGACGAGCCGGAGGTCGACGAGGACGCCGAGGCGGCCGCGGCGGCCGCCGAGCTGGAGCCCGCCCCGGACTCCCCCGAGGCGATCGCCGAGCGGATGCGGGTCGACCCGCTGGAGCTCGAGGTGGCGTTCGACCTCGTCGAACTGGTCGACACCTCGCGCGGCGGTGACCTGCTGGACCGGGTCAAGGCCCTGCGCCGGAAGGTCGCCATGGAGACCGGCCTGGTGATCCCCCTCGTGCGCACCCGCGACAACCTCGATCTGCCCTCCTCGCAGTACGTCATCTGGCTCAACGGCGTGCCGGTCGCCAAGGGCACCTCCCCCGCCGGCACGGTCCTGGCCATCGGCGACGCGCTGGACGGGCTCCCCGGCAAGCCGACCCACGAGCCGGTGTTCGGGCTGGCCGCCAAGTGGGTGCCCGCCGAGCTGCAGCGGGCCGCCGAGATGGCCGGGGCCACCGTGGTCGACCGCTCGTCGGTCATCACCACCCACCTGGCGGAGGTCGTCCGGCAGAACGCCGCGGACCTGCTCGGGCGGGAGGACGTCCGTCTCCTCGTGGAGATGGTGCGCCGCTCCCACCCGGTCGTCGTGGAGGAGCTGACCCCCACGCTGCTCACCCTGGGAGAGGTGCAACGCGTGTTGCACGCGTTGCTCGCCGAGGGTGTGTCGATCCGCGACCTGGTCCGCATCTTCGAGGCACTCTCTGTACGTGCCAAGCACTCGACCGACCTCGACGGACTGGTCGAGGCGACCCGGGCGGCACTGGGCTCGGCGATCAGCCAGCCCTACGTCACGCCGGACGAGCGGCTGCACGTGCTCACGCTGGAGCCCGGGTTCGAGCAGCGGTTGCTCGAGGCGGTCCGCCAGACCGAGATGGGCGCCGTCCTCGCCCTCGACGCCGGCGCGGTGGACGCCCTCGTCCACGGCTGCAGCGGCATGCTCGAGGAAGCCGAGCGGCAGGGCCTGTCCCCCGTCCTCGTCTGCTCGCCCCAGGTCCGCGCGGCGCTCGCGCGGCTGATGCGCCAGATCCTGCCCCGGCTGCCGGTCATCTCCTACGCGGAGGTGTCCCGGACGGCCCAGATCGAGTCGCTGGGAGTGGTGAGCGGTGCCGTTGCGATCCGTTGAGGCCGCCACGCGCGACGACGCGATCGCGGCCGCGCGCGAGCAGTTCGGACCGCACGTCCGGGTCGTCGGGGTGCGCCGGGTCCGCTCCGGCGGGGTGCTGGGCTTCTTCGCCACCGAGCGGTACGTCGCGGAGGTCGCGCCCGACCAGTTCGTCCGCCCCGGCGCCCCTTCGCCGTCGACGGGCCCCACCCAGGCCACCCCCGTCGCCGCGTACGACTCCCCGCTGGCGTCGGCCGCCCCGGCCCGCGCCCGCACGACGGCCCCCGCCCGCAACGGCGCCGCCGCCTGGGCCGCCGAGGCCACGCGCCGGGAACCGGTGACGCCCGGTACCTCGTCCTCCGGCACCTCCTCCCGGCCCACCACGCCCGCTGCGCCCGCGGACGACCAGCGGATCGACGAGCTGGCCGGCCTGCTGGGCGGTTCGTCCGCCGCGACCGGCACCTCCGCCGCCCCCGCGGCGCCCTCCACCGGGTACGGGCGGTCGTCGGCGTCCCGGGCCACCTTCCCGAAGGCGACACGTGGGCCCGCGGCCACCCCGCGCACGCAGACGGCCGCGGCGCCGGCGAAGCAGCCGGCCGCCCACGACGCCGCGGCGGCCGCGCCCTCCCCGTTCACGGCGGCGCTGGCCCGCATGGTCTCGGGGGACCGTGACGTGCGGCAGGCCGTCGAGGAAGCGCTGGCACAGCCGGCGGAGCTCCTCCCGGCCGCACAGGACCCGGATCCGTTCAACGCCGAAGCGTCCGGCACGCCGGCGCCCCGCTCGTCCCTGGCCGCGGCCATTCGTTCAGCAGATCCGTCGATGCGGTCCCAGGCCGTGCAGGAGGAGTTCACGGTGAGAGATCAGGCCACCGCGCCGCCCTCCACGTCCACGACCGACGCCGAGGGCCTGCCCACCTGGGCGACCCCTCCGGCAGAGCCCGCCGCGCCGGAGCCGTCCGCGCGGCAGCAGGAGATCGCGGAGGCGCTGCGCGACGCGCTGGCCCAGGGCCACTCGGACGAGGCCCTCGCCGGCATCCTGCGCAAGATGCTGGCCGGGGACTCCCCGCGGGAGGCGCTGACCGAGCCGGTACCGGCCGGGCCCGTGCTGCCCGTGCTGCCCGTGCTCGACATCCCGGGCGCCGCTGCGGCCCTCCTGCCGGAGCCGGTCCTCCCCGCGCCCGACCTCGTCGTCCACGAAGCGGTCCGCAGTGAGCGCCCCGTCGTCGAGCCGGACCCCCTCGACACCCCGCTGTTCGCCTCGGTCAGCCAGCAGCCGGTCGCCTCGTCACCGCCCGTGCCCGCGCCCGTCGTGCCGGAGCCCGTCGTCGCCGCGTCGTCCTTCCCCCTGTTCGACGCCCCCCTCCCGCCGGTCGTCCCCGAGCCGACCTCCGCTGACCTCGGCTGGGGCGGCTCCGCCGTCGACACCACGCTGTGGGGGGAGCCGGTCCTCGCTCGTCCCGTCGGCACCGCGGCGCCCATCTGGGCCGACGTGCTGGCCCCGGCGCCCACGCCGGCGGCTCCGGTCGAGGTCGCCCCGGTCGCCGAGGAGCCCGCGCTCCCCGTCGAGGACGTCGACGCCACGGTCGTCGCCGCGTCGCCGGTGCCGGCCGTCGAGGACGACTGGGTCCCGATCGCCGTCGCCGAGGAGCCCGTCGCCGAAGCGCCCGTCGAGGAGCCCGTCGCCGAGGAGCCCGTCGCCGACGACGCCGTCGCCGAAGAGGCCGTCGCCGAGGAGGCCGTCGCCGAGGAGCCCGTCGCCGAGGACGCCGAGGAGCCGCTGCTCGCCCGGACCGCCAGCGACCCCGCCCCCCTCGCCTTGTCGTCGGACGCCACCACCGTCATGCCGCGGGTGTCCCTGCTGCCGCCGCTGCCCGGCGCGCGGAGCCGTGGGCTGCCGCCCGTGCCGCCGACGTCGGGTCGCCCGGCGGTCCCGCCGTCGCGCCCGGCGGCAGCCGGCCCGCGCGACGCCGCCGCCCGGGCGACCGGGGCGCCCGCGACCCGCACCCTGGCGACCGTCACGCGCCTCCCGGTGGGCCCCCTCATGGGTGAGGACCACCCCGAGCTGGCCGGGATCGACGACGCCGTCGACGCCGACCGGCCGGCTTCCGCCGCGCGGGCCGCCGACGTCCCGGCTCCGTCGCGGCGTACCGGGCTCGGCCACGCCGGTTCGCGCCAGGTCGTCGCCCGGCTGCGCGAGCTGGGCCTGCCCGAGCACCTGCTGGCCGCGGACTTCGCCGGCCGGATCGAGGCGGAGGGCACCTACGCGGCGCTGACCCGGGTGCTGGCCACGCGGCTGCCCGCGGCGCCGGAGCTCCCCACCGGAGCCGGTGAGGTGCTGTTCGTCGTGGGGCCCGGGGTCGAGGCCCTCCGCGCCGCCCGCGCGCTCGCCGTCTCCCTGCGGCTGGACCCCGACCGCGTGCAGTGGGCGACCCGCGGCGACCTCGCCGGGCTCGCCCCCAAGGGCAGCCGGGTGACCACGACCGACGCGGCCGTCGACCGTCAGCACGAGGCGGCCGACGCCGGCATGCTGACGATCGTCGCCGTGGACGCGCCGCTCCGCAGCGACTCCTACTGGATGTCGCAGATGCTGGCCATCTGGTCGCCGGCGTCGGTCTGGGCCGTCGCCGAGGCGACCCGCAAGCCCGAGGACCTCGAGGCATGGCTCGACGGGCTCACCCGCGTCGACGCCCTCGTCGTGCAGGACACCGACTCCAGCGCGGACCCGGCGGCGGTGCTGCAGCGGCTGACCATCCCCGTGGCCCTCCTCGACGGCGCCCGCGCGACCCCGCACCGCTGGGCCTCGCTGCTCTGCGAGCGCCTGGACAGCCCGCAGACATGAGCCCCTTCCGCTGGGACGTCCTGCTCGTCGGGCTCGTGCTGGCCGTCCCCGTGCTCGCGCTCGGCCTGCGCGGGGACTTCACGACCGAGGAGATGGTGAACCGGCTGCCGTGGTGCCTGGCCGCCGGATGGGTCGTCGTCGCGCTGGTGCGCGCCGTCGCCGCACCACCCAAGCCCGCGCCCGCGGGCCGGCGACGGCCCGCCACCCGGCCGGCGCCGTCGGAGGAGCGAGCCGACGCCGCCTGACCAGTTCTGCGGGTGCAGCTGCCGCCCCGGGGCGCTGCCGGGGAGACGCGGCCGTGGTGACCCGTGCGCTGGGACGACGTCGCTCCGGGAGCGCGCCGCGGGCTTCCCGCGTGGGGTCCGGGCGGACCCCACGCGGGAGCGGGCACACCCCCGGAGGGGGCCGCCAGGTCAGAGCGGCAGGTCCTCCAGCATCTCGGTGACCAGCGCCGCGATGGGCGAGCGCTCGGAACGGGTGAGCGTCACGTGCGCGAACAGCACGTGCCCCTTCAGCTTCTCGATGACCGCCGTGACGCCGTCGTGCCGGCCGACCCGCAGGTTGTCCCGCTGGGCGACGTCATGGGTGAGCACCACGCGGGAGTTGCTGCCCAGGCGCGACAGCACGGTGAGCAGCACGCCCCGCTCCAGCGACTGCGCCTCGTCGACGATCACGAACGAGTCGTGCAGCGAGCGGCCGCGGATGTGGGTGAGGGGCAGCACCTCGATCAGCTCCCGCGCGGCGATCTCCTCGAGCACCTCGCGGGACACCAGCGCGCCCAGGGTGTCGTAGACCGCCTGGGCCCAGGGCGACATCTTCTCGCCCTCGCCGCCCGGCAGGTACCCCAGCTCCTGGCCGCCGACGGCGTACAGCGGCCGGAAGATGACCACCTTCTTGTGCGCCCGCCGCTCCAGCACCGACTCCAGCCCCGCGCACAGGGCCAGCGCCGACTTGCCGGTGCCGGCCCGGCCGCCCAGGGACACGATGCCGATCTCCGGATCGAGCAGCAGGTCCAGCGCCACCCGCTGCTCGGCCGAGCGCCCGTGCAGCCCGAAGGCATCCCGGTCACCCCGCACCAGCCGCACCTGCTTGTCCGGCGTGACCCGGCCGAGGGCCGACCCCCGCGAGGAGAGCAGGACCAGGCCGGTGTGCGTGGGCAGTTCGGCCGCGGCCGGCAGGAACACCTCGCCGTCCTCGTACAGCACGTCGATCTCGGCGTCCCCCACCGACACCTCGGCCATCCCGGTCCAGCCGGCGTCCACCGCGTCGAGCACGCGGTACTCGTCGGTCTCCAGCCCGACCGCCGCGGCCTTGACGCGCAGCGGCACGTCCTTGGTGACCAGGCAGACGTCCCGGCCCTCCGCCCGCAGGTTCAGCGCGACCACCATGATCCGGCTGTCGTTGCTGTCGTTGCGGAAACCGGCCGGGAGCACCGCCGGGTCGCTGTGGTTCAGCTCGACGTGCAGCGTGCCACCGCTCTCCCCCACCGGCACCGGCGCGTCGAGCCGGCCGTGGGTGACCCGCAGGTCGTCGAGGATGCGCAGCGTCTGGCGGGCGAACCAGCCGAGTTCGGGGTGGTTGCGCTTCTCCTCCAGCTCCCCGATGACGACGAGGGGCAGCACCACGTCGGCGTCGCCGAAGCGCAGCAGCGCGCCCGGGTCGGACAGCAGGACGGAGGTGTCGAGGACGAACGTACGGCGAGTGGTCACGAGTCGGCTCCCGTGAGGCGACGCCCCGGCGACGAGGCGCACCCCTGCTCGAAGGTGGCCGGGCCCCGGCGCAGGAGCCGGGGACCGGCCCCTCTGGACGACGAACGCAGTCGCACCAACCGGGCCTCCCGTGGACGGCGAGGGGAGCTCGCCGTCCACTGCGGACGCTATGCCCGGGGGGTGACATCCACGTGACGTGCACCCCACGAGAAGGGGTGGATGTCACCCGGAAGCCTCACCCGTCGCAGCCGTCCCGCACGGACCGTCAACTCGACTCGCGACGGAACCGGCGCACCCCGAACGCCCAGCCGAGCACCGCGAGCAGCACCGTCATCCCGACCCCCCACCACGCCGTCGAGGTGCCGTAGCCGCCCACGAAGAACTCACGGGCCGCCTCGACCACGTGCTTGAACGGGTTGACGTCGCTGACCGCCTGCAGCCACCCGGGCGCGAGGCTCATCGGCAGCAGGATGCCCGACAGCAGCACGAGCGGGAACACGACGGCGTTGAGCAGGGGCGCGAACGCGTCCTCGCTCTTCAGCGTGAGCGCCAGGGCGTAGGAGACCGCCGCGAGCGCCGCACCCAGCAGGGCGACGACCAGCAGGGTGAGGACGACGCCCAGCACCGGCGCCCGCAAGCCGAGCGGGATCGACACCAGCACCAGCAGCGCCCCCTGCGTCAGCAGGACGACGACGTCGCGCAGCACCCGGCCGAGGAGCAGGGCGGTGCGGCTGGCCGGGGTGACCCGCTGGCTCTCGATCACCCCCGCCCGCCACTCGGCGATCAGCCCGAAGCCCACGAACAGCGCCCCGAACATGCCCAGCTGCACGAGGATGCCGGGGACGAAGATCTGGTAGGCGTCGCCCGGGCCCAGCTGCTCGGCCAGCGGCTCGAGCAGCGGCCCGAACAGCAGGATGTAGAGGATCGGCTGCATCAGGCTGATCACCAGCCAGGCGGGGTTGCGCAGCGACATGCGCATCGCGCGGACGAAGACGGTCCCGGTGTCGCGCAGGAGGGTGTTCATCGCCCGGCCACCGCCGGGGCGGGGGGAGACGCCGGCGCGGCGCCGGACTCGCGCAGGGACCGCCCGGTCAGGCCGAGGAAGACGTCGTCGAGGCTGGGCCGGCGGCTCTCGATGCCGCTGACGGCGACGTCCGCGGCGTCCAGCGCCCGCACCAGCTCGACCAGCGCGCGGCCTCCGTGCGGCACCCGGCCCACGACCCGGTCGGCGAGCAGCTGCGGCTGCTCGGCCCCCGGCAGGGCACCGACCAGGTGCGCGACCTCCGCGGCCTGCTCCGGGCGCTCCACCATCACGGTGAGCACGTCGCCGCCCACCTGGGACTTCAGCTGGTCGGGGGTGCCCTCGGCGACGATCGCCCCGTGGTCGATGACGAGGATCCGGTCGCAGAGCGCGTCGGCCTCGTCCAGGTAGTGGGTGGTCAGGAAGACCGTCGTGCCGCGCTCCTCGCGCAGACCGCGGATGTGCTCCCACAGGTTGGCCCGCGCCTGCGGGTCCAGCCCCGTCGTCGGCTCGTCGAGGAACACGAGCTCCGGCACGTGGATCAACCCGACCGCGATGTCGAGCCGGCGGCGCTGGCCGCCCGACATGGCCTTGGGCTGGCGCTCCCAGAGGCCGTCGAGGTCCAGTTCGGCGAAGAGCCGCTGCCCGCGCTCGGTCGCCTCGGCGGTGCTCATGCCGTAGAGGCGGGCGTGGTCGACGACCTCTTCCCCGGCCCGCGCCTCCGGGGCGGTGGAGCCGCTCTGGGAGACGTATCCGATGCGGCGGCGGACCCCGACCGGGTCGGCCCGCAGGTCGCAGCCGGCCACGGTGGCCGTGCCCGCCGTGGGCTCCAGGAGCGTCGTCAGCATGCGCAGCGTCGTCGTCTTCCCGGCCCCGTTCGGGCCCAGGAAGCCGACGATCTCACCGGGGGCGACGTCCAGGTCGACCCCGACGACGGCGTGGACCTCCTGCTTGCGCTTGCGGAACGTGCGGGCGAGGCCGCGGGCGTGGATCACGCGCGACAGCATCCTCCCGCCCGCCGACGCCTTCCACCGGTTTCGCCGACGGCGTCAGCGCCGGCCGGTCACCGCCGCCGCTCGGTGCCGTCGGACCGGCGACGCACCGCGGGACGCTCGACGGTGTCGGTGCGCTCGCCCGGCGGCGGCCACGGGCCGGCGTCCCCCGGCCGGCCGACCTCGGCCCACCCGTCGTCGGTCCACTCGTCGTCGGCCCACCCGTCGTCGGCCCACTCGTCGGCCGATCGTCCGGGGCGCCGGGATCCCGCCCGGCCCGACCGCGACGCCCGGCGGGGCCGGAGGGCGACCAGCGCCCACAGGGCCGGGACCAGCAGCACCGGCCACTGCAGCGCGGGGTCGCCGAACCGCAGCATGCCGGCCACCAGCAGCACAGCCAGCCAGCCCGCGGTCCACAGCCCCAGGAACCGGGCCTGCGCCGGGGAGCGGGCGGCCACAGGTCAGGCGACCCGGATCTCGCCGGCGATCCGCTGCGGGGTGAGCGGCTCGTCGAGCAGGCGGACGAATCGGTCGGCGACGGGCTGGTCCGCCGGCCGGGCGGCCAGCCACCGCGTCAGCAGGTCGAACCCCTCGACGTAGGTGGAGATGTAGGCGCGCCACAGCGGGTCGGTGAGGAAGCGGATCTGCTGCCGCGCGCGCTCCGGGGTCACCAGCGCCCACCGCTGCAGGTACGCCGCCACCTCGTCGGCGCCGGCGCCGCGGTCGTGCAGCAGCACTGCGGCGTCCTGCCGGACCCGGTTGAGCGGCGCGGCCGCCACCGCGATCCGCTCGGCCAGCTCGCCGTCGAACCGCAGACCGAGATCACCGAGGATCTCCTCCGACCAGCGCCCCCAGCCATCCCCGATCGCCGCCGGGACACCCAGATCGGCCAGCCCCTCGGCCATGAGGCACTCGGGGGTGTTGACCAGGAAGACCGTGTGCTCGATGCGGCCGGCCCGCTCGACCAGCCCCTGCTCCTTGCGGCAGTGCTCGGTGTGGTGCCCGGGATAGGACTCGTGCGCCACCAGGTGCGCGAGCTGGGAGAGCCGGTGCGGCAGGTCGGCGTTGATCGCGACGCGGGAGCGGTAGGCGCCCTCGTAGTAGTTGAACCCCGACCACGGCTTGTCGGTGACCACCTCGTAGCGCACCGTCTCGACGTCGGGGAGCCCGTACTGGCCACGCACCCGGTCGCGCAGCGCGCTCGACAGCGCCTGCACCGCGCTCTCCAGCCGGTCCGGCGGGCACTCCTCGCGGCGGCGGTGGGTGGCGTACCGCTCGGCCAGGGCGCCGTCGCCAGGCAGCAGGGCGTCCAGCTCCGCGTGCGCGGCGGCGTAGGCGGCCTCGTCGCCGAGCTCCACGTCGACCTGGAAGTAGGCGCGCACCTCCTCGACGAAGCCGACCGGCTCGCCGCTCATCTTCCGGGCGCCGCACTCCAGGCCGGTCAGCTGACCGCGCAGGAAGGCGGCGCGCTCCTCGGGCAGCCCGGCGGCGTCCAGCTCGCGCAGCAGCTCCCGGGCGCGGTCGCGCAGCCCGCGCGGGGTCGGCGCCGGCTCGTCCCGGACCTGCGCCCGGATCCGCGGGTCACCGGTGTAGGCGTCGACGAAGCCGGGCTCCAGGCGGTCGAAGCGCAGCCCGAGCCGCACGTACTCCAGGGCGACGTCGAGGGGTCCCGCGGTCATGGCGGCCAGTCTCGCAGCCGCCCTCACCCGCCGAAGCGGCGGTGCCGGGCCGAGTAGTCCCGCAGCGCACGCAGGAAATCCACGCGCCGGAAGTCCGGCCAGTAGACGTCGGTGAAGTGGAACTCGGCGTTCGCCGTCTGCCACAGCAGGAACCCCGACATGCGCTGCTCCCCGCTGGTGCGGATGACCAGGTC
This sequence comes from Blastococcus sp. SYSU DS1024, assembly GCF_054050795.1. Classification (NCBI taxonomy): domain Bacteria; kingdom Bacillati; phylum Actinomycetota; class Actinomycetes; order Geodermatophilales; family Geodermatophilaceae; genus Blastococcus; species Blastococcus sp. SYSU DS1024. Next base: position 266,904 of record NZ_JBJHAA010000003.1, on the reverse strand, counting down.
CGGGTCGGGCTGACCGCGCGTGTACAGGTGTTCTGCGATGTGCTCGACGTCGAGCACCTCCACCAGCTCCTCCAGCGAGGTGCCACGGGTGGCGTGCTCGCTCAGCAGCGAGCGCACGGCGTCGGCGATCTCCCGCCGCCCGCCGTACCCGACCGCCAGGTTGACCGTCGCCCCCGGGCGGTCGCACGTGTCGCGCTCCGCCCGCTCGAGGACGGCGACCGTGCGCGCCGGCAGCACCTCGCGCGCGCCCATGCTGCGGATCCGCCAGCGCCGTCCCGGCCGCGACAGGTCCACCGCGACGTCCTCGATGATCGCGAGCAGCGCGTTGAGCTCGGACTCCGGGCGGCGCAGGTTGTCGGTGGAGAGCATGAACAGGGTGACCACCTGCACCCCGGCGTCGTCGCACCAGCCGAGCAGGTCGGCGATCTTGTCCGCGCCCCGGCGGTGCCCGTGCGCGACGTCCTCGAGCCCGATGGCCCGCGCCCACCGCCGGTTGCCGTCCATGATGACGCCCACGTGCCGCGGCACGTCCGCACCGACCAGCGCCCGCGCCAGCCGCCGCTCGTACACCTGGATGAGCGCGTCACGGACCCGTCGACGCACCCCCACGACGGTCACCCTAGGCCCCCCGCTGCCCGCCGGCCGGGAGCGCTGCGACGTCGTGGCGCCCACGGCGCCGGGTCGCTGGCAGCAAGCTCACAACCCGTCCCGGATGACGCCGCATCACGCCCTCCGTAATCTCGGAGCATGAGCGTCCCTCCCGCCGATCGCGCATCAGTCCGGGTGGAGGCCGACGGGGCGGAGCTGGAGGCCCCCGCCGACCAGGCGGTCGCCACCGTCGCCTCGGAGGGCGAGCAGGTCGAGCGGACCTGGGTGGCCGAGGACTTCGCCGACGCCGACTGGGAGCACCCCGATACCCGGCCGCGCGCGCGGGGCTGGATCCACCTCTTCTCGTTCTTCGGCGCGATCGTCGCCGGCGCGGTGCTCATCCCGCTGGCCTCGATCCAGGGCGCCCGCGCCGGGTGGTCGGTGGCGGTCTACTGCCTGACCATCTGCGGGCTGTTCGGCATCAGCGCGCTCTACCACCGCCGTCGCTGGTCACCGCGCGGCTGGAAGATCATGAAGCGGCTCGACCACTCCATGATCTTCCTGTTCATCGCCGGCACCTACACGCCGTTCGCGCTGCTCGCCGTCGACCAGCCCACGGGCTTCTGGGTGCTCGGCGGGGTGTGGGCCGGCGCGCTGGCCGGTGTCACGCTCAAGATGAGCTGGCCGACGGCGCCGCGCTGGGTCGGCGTCCCCCTCTACATCGGCCTGGGCTGGGTCGCGATCTTCGTCCTCACCGACATCCTGCACATCGCCGGGGTCGCCTCGATGGTCCTGCTCGCCGTCGGCGGTGTGCTCTACACCTTGGGCGGCATCGCCTATGGCCTGAGGTGGCCCAACCCGTGGCCGGGGACCTTCGGCTACCACGAGGTCTTCCACGCGATGACCGTCGTCGCGGCGCTCTGCCACTACATCGCGGTGTACTTCGCGGTGTTCAATTCCCCTTTCGTCTGACTCCGTCAGACGACCGCGGCCAGGTACCGTCCCGGGCTGCGTCGAGCCACTGATTCGCGCCTGCGCGGGACCCTCCGGGCCCCGCTCGGCACGACGCGGCGTTGCCGCGGGTCTCCTCTTCGTCCTGCGTCACGTCCACCTTCGGGGATCCCTCCGGGACCCCGCTCAGGTGGACCGGCTCACGCCGCGCGTGGTCAGGAGAACGGCTTCCTGTCGTCCATCCGCACCGATGCCCTGCCCGCGATGCGCCACAGCCTCGCCACGAGGTCGCGGTCCTCGTCGGTGACCAGGTTGCCCATGACGCGCAGCGCCACCGTCATCAACGGCCGCGAGCGCATGCCGACCGGGCCGGCCAGGGGCAGGAACCGGGGGACGGTGAGCAGCCCGGCCAGCCGCCGGGCGATGGAGAACGCCTCGCCGTAGTGCCGCCGCAGGGTCGCCGGCCACGCCGCCGTCCAGTCGTCCTCGCCCAGCAGCCCGGCCAGGACCCGGCCGGTCTCCAGGCCGTAGTCGATGCCCTCCCCGTTGAGCGGGTTCACGCAGCCGGCCGCGTCGCCCACCAGCGCCCAGTTGCGGCCGGCCACCCCGGACACCGCACCCCCCATGGGCAGCAGCGCGGAGGTCACGTCCCGGACCTTCCCGTCCAGCTGCCACTCCCCGCGCCGGGTCTCGGCGTAGAACTCCAGCAGGGACTTCAGCTGCACCCCGGCCGGCCGGCGCGCGGTCGCCAGCGTGCCCACACCCAGGTTGACCTCGCCGGCCTCCCGGCCCAGCGGGAAGACCCAGCCGTAGCCCGAGAGCAGCTCTCCCTCGGTACCGCGCAGCTCCAGGTGGGAGCTGATCCACTCGTCGTCGCTGCGACCGGAGCGCACGTAGCTGCGTGCGGCCACCCCGTAGGCGGTGTCGCGGTGCCACTCCCGGCCCAGCACCCGGCCCAGCGGTGACCGGACTCCGTCGGCGACGACGAGCCGTCGGCACGTGATCGTCGTCGTCCCACCGTCGGCGTCCTCGAAGACGACCGCGCGCACCCGGTCCCCGTCGCGCTCGACGTCGACGGCGCGGGCCCCGTCGACCGGCCTCGCACCGGCGTCGAGCGCGACCTGCCGGATGCGCGCGTCCAGTTCGGTCCGCGGCACCGCGCTGCCGTGGTCGGGGAACGCACCGCCCGGCCAGGGCAGCTGCCACTCACGGCCGAACCCGGCGGCGCGCAGGCCGCGGTTGCGGGCCTTCGACCGCGCCCAGTCCCCCAGCCCCAGGTGGTCCAGCTCGGCGACCGCCCGCGGGGTCAGCCCGTCGCCGCAGGTCTTGTCCCGGGGGAAGACCGCGGCGTCGGCCAGCACCACGTCGCGGCCGGTGCGGGCCGCCCACGCGGCGGCGGCGGCGCCCGCCGGGCCGGCGCCCACCACGAGGACGTCGGTGGCTTCGGGGACGGCGGGGGCGGGGGGCACGGAACCAGTGTCCCTTCCCGCCGGCCACCGGGATCAGCCGACCTGCGGCCCCCGGGCCCGGACCTCCTCGACCGAGGCCATGGCGTGCCGCAGCTCGGCCAGCCACTCGTCGGCGTGCCGGCCGACCAGGCGCACCGCCCACACCAGCGCCTCCGACCGCGAGCGCGCCACCCCGGCGTCGACGAGGGTGTCGAGGACCAGCCGCTCGGGCTGGCGGAGGCGGGTCATGACCGGCACGGAGGCGTGGGTGAACAGCTGACGGGTACCGCCGCAGGCCGCGCCCCACGCCACCGACCGGCCGTAGCGCTCCTGCGCCGCGTCGGCGATGGCCATCCGCCGGGCCCGGGTCTCCTCGCGGAACCGCTCGATCCGTCCGGCGCGGGCGGCGTCGGCGTCGCCCTCCCCGGCGGCCGGCTCCTCCAGGGTGCCGACGACGGTGATCTCGTCCCGGTCGACGGTGAGCTCGACCGGCCCGGTGAACCAGCCGTCGGGCAGGCGCCCGGCGAACCAGCCGGCGACCTCGGCCCGGTCCACCGGCGGCGGGGCGTCGGACCCGCGGCCTCCAGAGCCGCCACCCCGCCCCCGGCGGGACCCGGGGCCGAAGGGGCCGTCGGCGAATCGATGAGCGTGCATGGCGACCTCCTGGTGCGTTGATTACACAGTTGCACCGTAAGCGCGACGACGTGCGGCGGGAAGGCAGATCGCTGCGCCCAGAGCGGACAGCGGTGCCCATCCGGGTGCGTGCCGGACGCCCTGCCGCGACGGAGCCAGGAGAGACTGGATCTGATCCGGAGAAGCCTTCACGATGATCCCGTGCCCGACCCCGTGGGAACTCGGACGCGACCTGCGCACCGTGGGCCTGCGCGTCACCCGCCCACGCCCGGCGGTGCCGCGCGCCGTCCACGCACCTCCCCCGCTCGGCACCGGCGCCCTGGTCGCTGCCGCCCGCGATCGGCTGGGCGCGGCCTCGCACCTGGCCGTCCACGACGCCCTGCGGGCGCTCACCGACAGCGGCCTCGCGCGGCGGAACCCGCCGCAGGGGCCGCTGCCCCGCCTGCGCCACCGCCTGACCCGACGACCGTTCGCCCGCCCACCCCACCGCACCCCCAGGAAGGCACGCCGTGAAGGACGAGACCAACAAGGTCCAGACCGACAGCACCAGCGAGAGCGAGAACCCGGCGATCCCGTCGCCGACGCAGGTCACCAACCGGCGTCCGCAGAGCAACCGGGACTGGTGGCCCAACCAGGTCGACCTCTCGGTGCTGAACAAGCCCTCGAAGGACTCCGACCCGCTGGGCGACCTCGACTACCGGGCCGCGGTCGCGACGCTCGACGTCGAGGCGGTCAAGCGGGACGTCGTCGAGGTGATGCGCACCTCGCAGGACTGGTGGCCGGCCGACTGGGGCCACTACGGCCCGCTGTTCATCCGGATGTCCTGGCACGCGGCCGGCACCTACCGCATCGCCGACGGCCGCGGCGGCGGTGGCCAGGGCGGGCAGCGCTTCGCCCCGCTCAACAGCTGGCCGGACAACGCCAACCTGGACAAGGCCCGCCGCCTGCTGCTGCCGATCAAGCAGAAGTACGGCCGCGCGCTCTCCTGGGCCGATCTGCTCCTGCTCGCCGGCAACGTCGCCCACGACGACATGGGCCTGAAGACCTTCGGGTTCGCCTTCGGCCGCGAGGACACCTGGCAGCCCGAGGAGGTCTTCTGGGGCCCCGAGGACACCTGGCTCGGCGACGAGCGCTACGCCGACAACGCGCCCCTCGACCTCGACGAGGGGCACCTCGCCGCCGTCACCATGGGGCTGATCTACGTCAACCCGGAGGGGCCGAAGGGCCGGCCCGACCCGGTCGCCTCCGCCCACGACATCCGCGTGACCTTCAACCGCATGGGCATGACCGACGAGGAGACCGTCGCCCTCATCGCCGGCGGCCACACGTTCGGCAAGACCCACGGCGCCGGCAACCCCGAGCTCATCGGCCCGGAGCCCGAGGGCTGCCCGGTGCACGGCAACGGCCTGGGCTGGATCAGCCAGCACGGCACCGGCAAGGGCGCCGACACCATCACCAGCGGTCTCGAGGGCGCCTGGACGCCGACGCCGACCACCTGGGACAACACCTACTGGGAGACCCTGTTCGGCTACGACTGGGAGCTCGTCGAGAGCCCGGCCGGCGCCAAGCAGTGGCAGCCGTCGAACCCCGAGGCGCAGGAGCTCGTCCCCGACGCGCACATCGCGGGCAAGAAGAACCCGCCGATGATGGCGACCACGGACCTCGCCCTCATCCAGGACCCGGGCTTCCGGGAGATCTCGGAGCGGTTCTCCGCCGACCCCGAGTACTTCGCCGACGCCTACGCCCGCGCCTGGTTCAAGCTGCTGCACCGCGACATGGGCCCCAAGAGCCGCTACCTCGGCCCGGACGTCCCCGCCGAGGACCTGATCTGGCAGGACCCGGTTCCCGCGGTCGACCACGAGCTGGTCGGCGAGACCGAGATCGCCGACCTCTCTTCTCGCCTCCTCGCCTCCGGCCTGACCGTGTCGCAGCTGGTGCACACCGCCTGGTCGGCCGCGGCGTCCTACCGCGGCACCGACAAGCGCGGTGGGGCCAACGGCGCCCGGCTGCGGCTCGAGCCGCAGATCGGGTGGGCGGTCAACGAAGGCGTCCGGGACGTGCTGCCGGTGCTGGAGCGGGTCAGGCAGTCGTTCGAGTCCGAGACCGGCAAGCGGATCTCGCTGGCCGACCTCATCGTGCTCGGCGGCTCCGCCGCGGTGGAGAAGGCAGCGGCGGACGCCGGCGTGCAGGTCACCGTCCCCTTCCACCCCGGGCGCACCGACGCCTCGCAGGAGCAGACCGACGTCGACAACTTCCGCTGGCTCGAGCCGCGGGCCGACGGCTTCCGCAACTGGATCTCCCCCGGCAGCAAGCTCGAGCCGGAGACGCTGCTGGTCGACCGGGCCTACATGCTCGAGCTCACGGCCAAGGAGATGACGCTGCTGGTCGGCGGGCTGCGCGTGCTCGGTGCGAACACCGGCGGCGTGCAGCACGGCGTCTTCACCGACCGCCCGGGCGTCCTCTCGCAGGACTTCTTCCGCAACCTGCTCGACCTGGGCATCCAGTGGCGCACCTCGGCCGAGACCGACGGCGTCTACGAGGGGCTGGACGCCGACGGCACCGTGGTGCGCACCGCCACCGCCGCGGACCTGGTGTTCGGCTCCAACTCGATCCTGCGCGGCATCGTCGAGGTCTACTCGGCCGACGACGCGAAGGAGAAGTTCGTGCGCGACTTCGTCGCCGCCTGGGTCAAGGTCATGGAGCTCGACCGCTACGACCTCGGGTGAGCGCCACCCGCACCTGGACGCCCCGGCCCGCCTCGCGCGGTCCGGGGCGTCCGCCCGGGCATGCCCCGAGGGCCGGCGTCAGCGCCGGTCGTCGCCGTCGCGCCGGGGGGCCTCGATGGCCAGCGGCGCGCGCCGCAGCGTGTCGAGCAGCTCCTGGCCGGGCTCGCGCTCCTCGACCAGCCCGGCCGGGGAGTCGGGGACGACGACCGGTGGCTCGCGGTCGGCCGGGTCGAAGCTGCGCGGCAGCCGGTTGAGGTGGCCGCTCATCGACCTGACCAGCAGGGCCGCGGCGATCAGGAGCACCACGATCAGGAACAGGCCGAGCGGGCCGGCCTTGCCGACGTCCTCGGGGGCCTGCTGCTGGGCGGCGGCGAGCAGGGTCAGGGTCGTTCCGGTCATCGGGTGGTCACCTCGCTGCGGATGCCGGCGAACAGGTCGTCCTCCGGCGTGGGGGTGTCGACCAGCGAGCGGGCCAGCTCGTAGTCCTCGGTGGGCCACACCTGCTGCTGGGTCTCCACCGGGCACGCGAACCAGCGGCCCAGCGGATCGATCTGGGTGGCGTGCGCGATCAGCGCGGCGTCGCGCACCGGGAAGTACTCGGCGCACGGGACGCGGGTGGTGACGCGGTGGGAGACGTCGTGCGCCGGGTCCCACTTCGCCAGCCACTCGGCGTAGGGCGACTCCGCGCCGGTCTTGAGGATCGCCTCGTGCAGCGCCTTCGTCCGCGGCAGCGTGAAGCTCATGTGGTAGTAGAGCTTGCTGACCTGCCAGGGCTCACCCAGCTCGGGGTACCGGTCGGGGTCGCCGGCCGCCTCGAAGGCGTGCACCGAGATCTCGTGGGTCTTGATGTGGTCGGGGTGCGGGTAGCCGCCACGCTCGTCGTAGGTGGTCATCACCTGCGGCTTGAACCGCCTGATGAGTTCGACGAGGGGCGCCGCGGCCTCCTCCACCGGCACCAGCGCGAAGCACCCCTCGGGCAGCGGCGGCAGCGGGTCGCCCTCGGGCAGCCCCGAGTCGACGAAGCCGAGGAACTCCTGCTCGATCCCGAGGATCTCGCGCGCCCTCGCCATCTCCTCCACCCGGATCTGCGGGAGCCGCTCCCAGACCTCGGGACGGTCCATCGCGGGGTTGAGCACCGAGCCGCGCTCCCCGCCGGTGGCGGTGGCCACCATGACACGAACGCCCTCGGCGACGTACTTCGCCATCGTGGCGGCGCCCTTGCTCGACTCGTCGTCCGGATGAGCGTGCACCGCGAGCAGGCGCAACTGGTCGGGTTGGGTCACCGGCACAGTGTCCCTCGCCGGGCGACGCGAGTGGCGGACGCCCACCCGGGTGTGGCCGACGACTCCCAGGTCAGCCCCCCGTCCGGGCGGAACGTGTCGTCCGTCACGCACCGATGCGCTACGGTTCCGCATCCGCCCGCGATGCGCCGCAGCGGTGCATCGGCCCGCGCCGCGGTGTTAGCTTGGCCGGATCGACCACGGTCGTCCCACACCGGGACGCGCACCCGATATCCCAGGAGTTCTCCCACGTGTCCACCCCCACTGACGAGCAGGACCAGGGCATCTGGCTCACCCAGGAGGCCCACGACCGGCTGAAGGCCGAGCTCGACCAGCTGGTGGCGAACCGCCCGGCCATGGCCGCCGAGATCAACGCCCGCCGCGAAGAGGGCGACCTCAAGGAGAACGGCGGCTACCACGCTGCCAAGGAGGAGCAGGGCAAGCAGGAGGGCCGGATCCGCCAGCTCACCGACCTGCTCCGCAAGGCGCGGGTCGGGGACGCCCCGAAGACCGCCACGAACGCCGCCCTGGGCACGGTGATCACGATCAAGTTCGCCGGGGACGACGAGACCGAGAAGTTCCTGCTCGGCTCGCGCGAGATCGCCGGCACCACCGAGCTCACCGTCTACTCCCCCGAGTCGGCGCTCGGCTCGGCGATCATGGGCGCCGAGCCCGGCACCTCGGTGACCTACCAGACGCCGAACGGCAAGGACATCACCGTCGAGGTCGTCGCGGTCGAGCCGTTCGTCCCCTGACCGGGCCGGTGAGCGCACCCCGCGCCCGCTCCCGGCGGGCGGAGAACACCGGGTTCGCGTGCGTGCACTGCACGACGCCGGTGCCGGCCAACACCGACGGGCACTACCGCAACCACTGCCCGTACTGCCTGTGGTCGCTGCACGTCGACGACCTGCCCGGTGACCGGGCGAGCGAGTGCCGGCAGCCGATGGAGCCGATCGGGCTGGTGGAGAAGTCGGGCAAGGGCTGGCAGGTGGTCCACCGCTGCACGGCGTGCGGCCACCGCCAGCCCAACCGGCTGGTGCGCGACGGGGACGCCCCCGACGACCTCGACCTGGTGCTCTCGCTGCCCTGGCTCTGACACCGCGATCCTCGGATCGCACCGCGGCCACGAGCCGTCCTCCCGCACCGCAGCGCGTCCTCCCTCACCGCCCACCGTGAGGGAGGACGCGCCATGATCAGGTCACCTGATCATGGCTCCGGTCACGACCGGGCGAGGCCGCGGCGGCGCAGCAGCGGGCCCGGGTCGGCGTCGCGGCCGCGGACGGCGCGGAAGGCGGCCAACGGGTCCACCGATCCGCCCACCGCGAGCAGCCGCTGCCGGAAGACGTCCCCGTTCTCCCGCCGCAGGCCCCCGTTCTCCTTGAACCACTCCACGGTGTCGGCGTCGAGCACCTCCGACCAGATGTAGGAGTAGTAGCCGGCCGAGTAGCCGCCGGCGAAGACGTGCTGGAAGTACGTCGTCCGGTAGCGCGGCGGCACCAGCGCCGAGGCCACGCCGGCGGCCGCGAGGGCCGCCCGCTCGAACTCCACCGGGTCCCCGATCTCGCTGTCGGGCGTGAGGCGGTGCCACGCCTGGTCCAGCAGCGTGGCGGCCAGGTACTCGAGGGTGGCGAAGCCCTCGCCCCACAGCTGCGCGGCGTCGATCGCCGCCACCACCGATGCCGGCAGCGGCTCGTCGGTCTCCACGTGCCGGGCGTAGTGCGACAGGACCTCGGGCCAGAGCGCCCACATCTCGTTGACCTGGCTGGGGAACTCCACGAAGTCCCGCGGCACGGCGGTGCCCGCGAACCGCGGGTAGGTCACCGCCGAGCTCAGCCCGTGCAGCGCGTGGCCGAACTCGTGGAAGAGCGTGTTCACCTCGTCGAGGGTCAGCAGCGTGGGCCGGCCGTCCGGGGCGCGGGTGACGTTGAGGTTGTTGACGACGACCGGGCGGGTACCCAGCAGGCGCGACTGGCGGACGAAGGAGCTCATCCACGCCCCGCCGCGCTTGCCCTCCCGGGCGAAGAAGTCGCCCAGGTACAGCCCGACCTCGGCGCCGTCGGCGTCCCGCACCTCCCACACCCGGACGTCGGGGTGGTAGCCGGCCAGGTGGGGGCACGGGGTGAAGCGGAAGCCGTAGAGCAGCTCGGCGGCCCGGAAGACGCCGTCGACCAGCACCCGGTCGAGCTCGAACCACGCCCGCAGCGCCGTGGTGTCGACGGCGTACCGCTCGGCCCGCACCCGCTCGCTGTAGTACGCCCAGTCCCAGGCCGCCAGCTCGACACCGTCGCCGGCGGCGAGCTCGCGCAGCACCTCGGCCTCGGCCTCGGCGTTCGCCACCGACGCCGGCACCATCGAGCGCAGCACCGCGTCGACCGCGGCGGTGGTCCGCGCGGTCGAGTCGGCGAGCACCAGGTCGGCGTGGGTGTCGAAGCCCAGCAGCCGCGCCCGCTCGGCCCGCAGCCGGGCGATGCGCTCGGCAACCGGCCGGTTGTCGTGCTCCCCCGCCGACGCCCGGCTCACCGACGCCTCGAACACCCGGCGCCGCAGCCCCCGGTCGCGCAGCTTGGCCAGCACCGGCTGACCGGTGGGCAGCACCAGGGTGAGCAGGTACCCGTCGAGCCCGCGGTCGGTGGCCGCGCGCGCCGCGGCCGCCAGCTCCTCCTCGCTCAGCCCGTCGAGCTCCCGGGCATCCTCGACCCGCACCGCCGCTGCCTCCGTGGCCAGCTGCAGGTTCTGCCCGAACGTCGTCGAGAGCTCCGAGAGCTGCTGGTTCAGCTCACCGAGCCGGGCCCGGCCGGCGTCGTCGAGCCGGGCGCCGGCGAGCACGAAGTCGAGGTGGTAGCGCTCCACCAGCCGCACCGACTCGGCGTCCAGGCCGGCGGTGTCCCGGGCGGCGTGCACGGCATCGATGCGGGCGAACAGCGCCGGGTCCAGCCGCAGGGCGTCGTCGTGGGCCGCGGCGAGCGGGGCGATCTCGCGCTCGATCTCCCGCAGCCGCGGCGTCGCCACCGACGAGGAGAGGTTGCCGAAGACCGACCAGGCCCGGTCGAGCAGCGCGCCGGACCGCTCCAGTGCCACCACCGTGTTCTCGAACGTCGGCTGCTCGTCCGACCCGACGATGGCCGCCACCTCCCGGCGCTGCTCGGCCATCCCGGCGAGCAGCGCCTCCCGGCAGTGCTCGAGGGTGATGTCGGCGAACGGCGGCAGCCGGAACGGCAGGTCGGACGGCGCGGCGAGGGGGTTGTCGGCGGCGAGTGCCTCGGGAGTGTTCATCACCGCCATTACATCGCGGTCCTCGGCGAACCCGGCCGGCGTCCCTCAGCGGCCGGCGGCGTACCGGTAGGTGCGCACCGACAGCGGCACGAACACCGCCAGGATGAGCACCACCCAGATCAGCGTGTAGAGCACCGGGTTCTGCAGCGACCAGGCGTCCGGCGTCGGCGCCAGCGGCGAGGTGTTGCCGAAGAGGTTGCGCGCCGACTGGACCACGGCCGACACCGGGTTCCACTCGGCGAAGCTGCGCAGCACCGACGGGAAGGACTCCAGCGGGACGAACGTGTTGGCCACGAACGTCAGCGGGAAGATGACGATGAAGCTGGCGTTGTTGACCACCTCCGGGGTCCGCACGAGCAGCCCGACCATCGCCATGAGCCAGGAGATGGCGTAGGCGAACAGCAGCAGGACCAGGAACCCCGCGATCGCCTCCCCGACCGAGGAGTGGATCCGCCAGCCGACCACCAGGCCGGTCAGCGCCATCACCGTGATCGAGATGGTGTTCAGCCCGGCGTCGGCGACGGTGCGGCCGATCAGCACCGCCGAGCGGGACATCGGTAGCGAGCGGAACCGGTCGATGAGCCCCTTCTGCAGGTCCTCGGCCAGGCTCGCGCCCGTGGTCGTGCTCCCCAGCACGATCGTCTGGGCGAAGATCCCGGGCAGCAGGAACTCCCCGTAGCTCGTGCCCGGCGGCAGTTGGATCGCGCCGCCGAAGACGTACCGGAACAGCAGCACGAACATGATCGGCGACAGCGTCGCGAACACGATCAGGTCGGGCACGCGCTTGACCTTGATCAGGTTGCGCTTGGTGATGACGACGCTGTCGGAGAGCGTCGCGGCCATGCTGCTCATCGGGCACCTCCGGTGACAGCCGGCTCGGCCGTCGTCTCGTCGTCGGTGGCGACCTCCTCGGCCGCGCGGCCGGTCAGCGCCAGGAAGACGTCGTCCAGGTCGGGCCGGCGCAGCCCCACGTCGATGATCTCGGGGATCCGGCCGTCGAGCCGGCGCAGCGCCTCGGCGAGCACCGCCGCACCGCCGCTCACCGGCAGCGACAGCCGGCGCGCCTGCACGTCGACCACCGGGTCCTCGACGGCGAGCGGGCGCAGCCGCTCGACGACGTCGGGCAGCACCGCGGCATCGGTGACCGTCAGCTCCAGCCGCTGCCCGCCGACCTGGGCCTTGAGCTCGTCGGCGGTGCCGCGGGCGATGACCCGGCCCCGGTCGATGACGACCATCCGGTCGGCCAGCCGGTCGGCCTCCTCCAGGTACTGGGTGGTGAGCAGGATCGTCGTCCCACCACCGGCCAGGTCGGCGATGAACTCCCACATGGCCAGCCGGCTGCGCGGGTCCAGGCCGGTCGTCGGCTCGTCGAGGAAGAGCACGCGCGGGCGGGCGATCAGCGAGGCGGCGATGTCCAGCCGCCGGCGCATGCCGCCCGAGTAGGTCTTCGCCGGCCGATCGGCCGCGGCGGAGAGGTCGAACCGCTCCAGCAGCTCACCGGCCCGCCGGCGCGACTCCGCCCGGCCGAGCCGGTAGAGCCGCCCCACCATCTCCAGGTTCTCGAACCCGGTGAGGTACTCGTCCACGGCGGCGTACTGGCCGGTGAGACCGATCGCCGCGCGCACCCGGTCGGCGTCGCGCACCACGTCGAGGCCCACCACCTCCGCCCGCCCCTCGTCCGCGGCCAGCAGCGTGGTGAGGATGCGCACCACCGTCGTCTTGCCCGCGCCGTTCGGGCCGAGGAGCCCGAGCACCGAGCCCTCGGCCACCGTCAGGTCCACTCCGTCGAGCGCGGTGGTCGCACCGAAGCGCTTGACCAACCCCTCGACGACGATCGCGTCGGTCATGCCGCGGACGCTAGGCCCGCCCACCGACAGTTCCCCACCGCTTTTCTCCGTCGCGTGCACGCGCTGCTCCTCCGCCCCGCCCCGCAGGTGCGGGACGGCAACCAGGACCGCCCGGGACCGGGGAACTCATCGGTCCGGCCGCGGCTACTCCGGCGTGACGGCGTACCCGGCGGCGCGCAGCGCCCCGATGACCTCCCCGGCGTGCGCGGGGCCCCGGGTCTCGACGACGACGAAGACCTCCACCTCGCCGATGCCGAGGCGGGTCGAGGTCCGCTCGTGCTCGACCTCCAGCACGTTGGCGCCCACCGCGGCGAGTTCCGCGAGGACGGCGGCCAGCGAGCCCGGCCGATCGGGCACCCGCAGCCGCAGGGACAGGTACCGCCCGCCCGCCGCCATGCCGTGCTGCACGACCTTGAGCAGCAGCACCGGGTCGATGTTGCCGCCGGAGACGACGGCGACCAGCGGGGGCTCGAACGCCCGTGGATCGGCCAGGACAGCGGCGACCGCGGCCACACCCGCGGGCTCGACGACCAGCTTCGCCCGCTCCAGGCAGAACAGCAGTGCCCGCGAGAGGTCCTCCTCGCTGACCGTGCGCACCTCGTCGACCAGCCCCCGCACGTGGGCGAGGGTCAGGTCGCCGGGCGCGGGGACGGCGATGCCGTCGGCCATCGTCGACATGGTCTCCAGCGCGACCGGCCGCCCGGCGGCCAGCGAGCCCGGGAAGGCGGCGGCCTCCTCGGCCTGCACGGCCACCACCCGGACGTCGGGACGGCGCTCCTTCACCGCGGCCGCGATGCCCGAGACCAGCCCGCCGCCGCCGGCGCAGACCAGCACCGTCGCCAGCTCCGGGCACTGCTCGAGCACCTCCAGCCCGACGGTGCCCTGGCCCGCGATCACGTCCGGGTGGTCGAAGGGGTGGATGAACACCGCGCCGGTGCGCTCGGCGTGCTCCGCCGCGGCGAGCAGCGGCTCGGCCAGGGACTGGCCGAACATCTCGACGCGCGCGCCGTAGGCCTCGGTGGCCGCCACCTTCGGCAGCGGTGCGGTCTCGGGCATGTAGACCGTCGCCTCGGCGCCGAGCAGCCGGGCGGCGAGGGCCACCCCCTGGGCGTGGTTGCCGGCGCTGGCGGCGACCACGCCGCGGGCCCGCTCCTCGTCGGTCAGCCGCGCGATCCGGGTGTAGGCGCCGCGGAGCTTGAAGGAGCCGGTGCGCTGGAGGTTCTCGCACTTGAGCCAGACCGGTCCCCCGACGCGGTCGGCCAGCCCCCGGGAGTGCTCCAGCGGGGTGCGCCGGACGACACCGGCGAGCAGCTCCGCCGCCGCCGCGACGTCGGCACCGCTGACCAGAGGAGGACCGCCGGAACCTGCCATGCGTCGATCCTGGCAGGGGCCGTCGTCCGCGACCGACCAGGACGCGCGCGGCCGTCGTACCGTGGCGGGGGTGACGGACACCCCGGGTGCCACCACCGCACCGGCCACCCCTTCCCCCGCACCCACGACGCTCGGCGAGCTCCGCGCGAGCGGCGCCACCTCCCGCCCGGTCAAGGCGGAGATCCGCGCCAACCTGCTCGCCCGCCTGGCCGAAGGCTCGCCCACCCTGCCCGGCATGGTCGGTTTCGAGGAGACCGTCCTGCCCGAGGTCGAGCGGGCCCTCATCGCCGGCCACGACCTGGTCCTGCTCGGCGAGCGCGGCCAGGGCAAGACCCGCCTGATCCGCACCCTCGTCGGCCTGCTCGACGAGTGGACCCCGGTGCTCGTCGGCAGCGAGCTCAACGAGCACCCGCTGCAGCCCATCAGCGTCTGGGCGCACCGGCAGATCGCCGAGCACGGTGACGCCACCCCGGTCGGCTGGCTGCACCGCAGCGAACGCTTCGGCGAGAAGCTGGCCACCCCGGACACCAGCGTCGGCGACCTGATCGGCGACGTCGACCCGATCAAGGTGGCCGAGGGCCGCACGCTGGGCGACCCGGAGACCGTGCACTACGGGTTGGTCCCCCGCACCAACCGGGGCATCTTCAGCGTCAACGAGCTGCCCGACCTGGCCGAGCGCATCCAGGTCGCGCTGCTCAACGTGCTGGAGGAGCGCGACATCCAGATCCGCGGCTACCGGGTGCGGCTGCCGCTGGACCTGCTGCTGGTCGCGAGCGCGAACCCGGAGGACTACACGAACCGGGGGCGGATCATCACCCCGCTCAAGGACCGGTTCGGCGCCGAGGTGCGCACCCACTACCCGATCGAGCTCGCCGACGAGATCCGGCTGCTGCACCAGGAGGCGCGGACCAGCGGGCTCGGCAGCCCCGCGGGCGCCGCCTCCCTGGACACCCCCGTCGTCCCCGAGCACCTGGTCGAGATCGTCGCCCGGTTCACCCGGCTGGTGCGCGAGTCCAGCCACGTCGACCAGCGCTCCGGGGTCAGCGCCCGGTTCGCCATCGCGGGGCTGGAGACCGTCGCCGCCTCCGCCGTCCGCCGGGCCGCGGTCGCCGGCGAGACCCGGCCGGTCGCGCGGGTGGTCGACCTGCCGAGCATCGTCCCGGCCAGCCGCGGCAAGGTCGAGTTCGCCGACGCCGGTGCCGATCCCGACGACGACCGCGAGCTGGAGATCCTGGAGCACCTGCTTCGCCAGGCCACGGCGCAGACGTTCCGCGCGCGGTGCGCGGGCCTCGACCTCACCGGCCTGCAGGAGCACTTCACCGGCGGGGAGACCGTCGAGTCCGGCGACCTCGTCCCGGCCCCGGCCCTGCTGGGGCAGCTGGGCACCGTCCCGAAGCTCGCCGAGCTGCTCGGCCGGCTCGGGGTGCCCGAGGGCGACCAGTCCGCCGAGCAGGCGGCGGCCGCGGTGGAGTTCGCCCTGGAGGGCCTGCACCTCACCCGCCGGCTGGCGAAGGACACCGACGGCGGCCGCACCGTGTACGGGGCCTGAGGTGGGCACGCGCCGGCCCCGCGGCTACCGGTACGGCGAGTGGCGGGGCGGCCCCGACCCGCTGGCCCCGCCGTACGACCTCGGCGACGCCGTGGACGAGATCGGCGACTCGG
The DNA here is from genome assembly GCF_054050795.1 of Blastococcus sp. SYSU DS1024. Lineage (NCBI taxonomy): Bacteria > Bacillati > Actinomycetota > Actinomycetes > Geodermatophilales > Geodermatophilaceae > Blastococcus > Blastococcus sp. SYSU DS1024. The sequence goes on along the minus strand of NZ_JBJHAA010000003.1, from coordinate 251,125 downwards.
TGCTCGACGGCAGCGGCGTCCGGGAGGCGTTGCGCGAGCTGCTGCGCCGCGGCACGCAGGGCCGGCAAGGCCTGGACGAGCTGCGCCGGCAGGTGCGCGACCGACTGCGCCAGGCCCGCACCGCCGGGCGGATGGACGGCACGCTGCAGGAGGTGCGCGAGCTGCTCGACCGCGCCGTGCAGGCCGAACGGCGGGAGCTGTTCCCCGATCCGGACGACGCCGCGCGGCTGGCCGAGGCCGAGCTGGACGCCCTGCCCGAGGACACCGCGGGCGCCGTCCGCGCGCTCAAGGACTGGTCGTGGCGCTCGGCGGAGGGCCGGCAGGCCTACGAGCAGATCCAGGACCTGCTGCGCCGGGAGGTGCTCGACAGCTCCTTCGCGTCGATGAAGCAGGCGCTGGAGAACGCCACCGAGGCCGACATGCAGGCGGTCAAGGACATGGTCGCCGACCTCTCCCGGCTGGTCGACGCGCACAACCGCGGCGAGGACACCGACCAGCAGTTCGCCGACTTCATGGAGCAGCACGGCCAGTTCTTCCCGGACGACCCGGAGTCCGTGGAGGAGCTGATCGACTCGCTGGCCCGCCGGGCCGCGGCGCAGCAGCGGATGATGGCCGGCCTCTCCCCCGAGCAGCGGGCCGAGCTGGCCGAGCTGATGGCGCAGACGATGGAGGACATGGGGCTGGCCAGCGAGATGGCCCACCTCTCCGACGCGCTGCGCCAGGCCCGCCCCGACCTGCCCTGGGGGCAGCGCGGCCAGGTGCCCGACGGCGAGCAGGGGCTCGGCATGGGCGACGCCACCACCGCCGTCGCCGAGCTCGCCGACCTGGAGGCGCTGTCCAACCAGCTGTCGCAGGGCTACGCCGGGGCGTCGCTTGCCGACGTCGACGAGGAGCTGCTCGAGCGCGCGCTGGGCCGCTCGGCCGCCGACGACCTCGCCGCGCTCCGCCAGCTCGAACGCGAGCTGGAGCGCCAGGGCTACCTCAACCGCTCCGGCGGCACCCTGGAGCTCTCGCCCAAGGCGGTCCGCCGGCTCGGCGCCACCGCGCTGCGCCGGGTGTTCGCGCAGCTCGACGCCACCGGCCGCGGCGAGCACGACGTCGCCGACGCCGGGGCGGCCGGGGAGCTCACCGGCGGCTCCCGGGAGTGGCGGTTCGGTGACGAGCAGCCGCTGGACGTCGTCCGCACCGTCCGCAACGCCGTGCTGCGGACGGCGGGCGAGCCACGCCGGGAGGGGCAGCGGCGGGTCCGCATCGCCGTCGAGGACTTCGAGGTGGTGGAGACCGAGCGGCGCACCGGCGCCGCCGTCGCCCTGCTGGTCGACCTCTCCTACTCGATGGCGCTGCGCGGCACGTGGGGCGCGGCCAAGTCGACGGCGATGGCGCTGCACTCGCTGGTGACGACGCGGTTCCCGCAGGACGCCATCGAGATCATCGGCTTCTCCTCCACGGCCCAGGTGCTGCGCCCGGAGACGCTCGCCGAGCTCAGCGTCGACACCCTGCAGGGGACCAACCTGCAGCACGGGCTGATGCTGGCCCGCCGGTTCCTCGCACGGCACCGCGACGCCGAGCCGGTGGTGCTGGTGGTCACGGACGGGGAGCCGACCGCCCACCTGGAGGACGACGGGACGCCGTACTTCTGCTGGCCGCCGATGCCCGAGACGATCGCCCGCACGGTGGCCGAGGTGGAACGGGTCGCCCGGTCCGGCGCGACGGTGAACGTCTTCGCCCTCGACCCCGATCCGGGGCTGGTCCACTTCGTGCACGACCTGACCCAGCGCGCCGGCGGACGGGTGTTCGAGCCGGACGCCGACCGGCTGGGCGAGTACGTCGTCGCCGACTACCTGCGGACCCGCCGCGGCCGCCGCGCCCGCTGACGCACACTGCCGGGGTGGACGTCGACGAGGTGCTGCCCGAGACCACGTACGCGCTCCGGGCCGCCGTGCTGCGACCGGACGGCGGGACGATCACCTGGGCGGGCGACGAGCATCCCGACACCGTCCACCTCGCCGCCCGCCAGGACGGTGCGGTGATCGGCGTGGTCCGGTTCTCCCCGGCTCCCTGCCCGTACCGCCCCGGCAGCCGGGCGCCCTGGCAGTTGCGCGGCATGGCGACGGACCCCGCCGTTCGTGGAACCGGCATCGGGCGGGCCCTGGTCGAGCACGGCCTGGACCGGCTCGCCGACCTCGGCGCCGACCTGGTCTGGTGCGACGCCCGCACGACCGTCGTCGGGTTCTACGAGCGCACGGGGTCCCGCGTCGTCGGCGAGAAGTTCGACAAGCCGGAACTCGGACCGCACATCGGGATGCTGGTCGAGGTCAGACGCCCGGCAGCGGGGGCCGTCAGCCGCTGGAGCGGATCCCCGGGATCAGCCCCGCCCGGAAGGCGTTGACGAAGAGCCGGTGGTCCTCCTGCGTGCGGTGGGCGTAGTCGTGCGCGAAGGCGACCAGGTCGGCGACGAACTCCTCCCGCCGGTCGCCGATCATCGCGGTGATCGCCTCCTCGGTCTGGAACGGCACGAGGGTGTGGTCGCTGTCGGCGTCGCCCACGCAGTGCAGCTTCGCCGTCGCCCGCCCGAGCTGCTCCAGGACCGGGCGGATGTCGGCGGGCTCGGTGAGGTCCTCCCACTCGAGGTCGAGCTCGTAGGGCGACAGCTCCGCGACGACGAAGCCCGTGCCGCGGATGTCGGTGTAACCCAGGAACTGGGAGGCGTGCGACTGCAGCGCGCGCCGGCTCAGCGCCGTCCGGTGGCCCTCGTGCGCGAAGTACCCGCGGATGCGCGGGTCGTCGACGACCCGGCCGGGGGCGGGCACGTTGCCCTGCTTGACCGACAGGACGACGTCGTTCTCCAGCGCCTGGTCGTAGCCCTCCAGCAGGACGTTGTAGGCCGGCAGCCCCGCGCTGCCGATGCCGAAGCCACCGGTGCCGATGAGGTCCTTGACGTCGTACGCGACCTCGCGCCGCCACGGCCGGGGCGGCAGCGTCGCCTTGTACCGCTCCAGCGCCGCGAGCACCTCCTGGTGCTCGGCGTCGTCCAGCCGGCGGTTGCGCGCGGAGTCCGCGAAGCGGCGCGCGTCGCCCTCGACCACGGTCATCCGCTGCAGCAGCCCCAGGCGGGTGCGGGTGGCCGTGCGGCGGATCAGCTCGTGCACGGCGCCGTGGGTGTTGCCGGCCACCAGGGCGAACTCGCGGTCGGCGTCCGACCGGGTGAAGGCCGCCACCTGGTCGAGCCACGCGCGCAGGTAGACGGCGAGCAGTTCACTGATCACCTCGTCGGAGAACGCCTTGCGCCACGCCATGAGCGCGAAGCTGGCGACGAAGCGGCGCAGGTCCCAGCTGACGTGCCCGAGGTACGCCTCGTCGAAGTCGTTGACGTCGAAGACGATCCGGCCGTTGGCGTCCATGTACGTGCCGAAGTTCTCCGCGTGCAGGTCACCGTGGATCCACACCCGGGACGTCCGCTCGTCGCACCAGCGATCCTCGGACGTCGCCATGTCCGCGTAGAACAGGGGGGCGCTGCCCCGGTAGAAGGCGAACGGATCGGCCGCCATCTTGCGGAACTTGGTGCGGAAGGCGTCGGCATCGGCGTCCATGAGGTCACCGAAGGCATCGACCAGGACGCCGACGATCTGCCGCGTCCGCTCGTCGGTCGGCGCAGCGGAGCTCATACCAGGGAGGGATGGGGGCACAGGTTGCACCGTAGGGGGCCGATAACGTCGGTGGTGCCCCGATGACGTCGGCACCGACCAGGCAGGGAGGGACCATGACGCGCACCGCCACGGCCCGACGACTGGCCACCGGTGCCGCCTACGGCGGCGGTGGGGTCGGTCTGGCCGGAGCTGCCCTGGTCGCCCTCCTCCGCGAGGAGGCGCGCGTGGCCCGCCGCAAGGTCGAGGCCCGCACGTACAAGGAGGACCCCCCGTCGGGCGACGGCGTCTACGGGCGGGGTGGCGGTGAGCCGATCGTGCTGGCGGTCCTGGGCGACTCGAGCGCCGTCGGGCTGGGGGTGCACCGCGCCGCCGAGACCCCCGGCGTGCTCGTCGCCGCGGGGCTGGCCGAGCTCGCCGAGCGCCCCGTGCGGCTGGTGCGCCTGGCCAAGTCCGGTGCCCGCGCCGCCGACCTCGAGGTGCAGGTCGACCGCGCGCTGGCCGAGCGCCCCGCGGTCGCGGTCATCATGATCGGCGCCAACGACGTCACCGCCCGCACCCCCACGTCGGTCTCGGTCAGCCACCTCACCGACGCCGTCCGCCGGCTGACCGCGGCCGGCTGCGAGGTCGTCGTCGGCACCTGCCCCGACCTGGGCACCATCCGGCCGATCGCGCAGCCGCTGCGCACGCTGGCCCGGCGCTGGAGCCGGCAGATGGCCGCGGCGCAGACGATCGCCGTGGTCGAGGCCGGGGGGCGCACCGTGTCGCTCGGCTCGCTGCTGGGCCCGGCGTTCGCGTCGGACTCCAGCATGTTCAGCGTCGACGAGTTCCACCCGAGCGCGGCGGGCTATGCGGCGGCGGCTGCGGTGCTGCTGCCCTCGGTCGCCGACGCCCTCGGCGTGTGGCCGACGCGGGCCGACCGCGGCCTGCGCTCGCTGCGCCGCCAGACGGTCAAGCCGGTCGCCCGCGCCGCGGCCCGGGCGGTGAACCGTCCCGGGACCGAGGTCCAGGCCGCCGAGGTGGCCGGCTCGGAGACCGGGCCCCGCGGTCCGTGGGCGCTGCTGCGCCGCCGCCGGCCGACGGGGGTGCCGACCCCGGAGCAGGCCGAGCACGCCGAGAGCGACCCGCTCGCCGGGCAGACGAGGTGACCCCGGCCACACCGGCGTCCTCCTGACCTGGGGCCGGGCCCCGGTCCGCCCGGCCGGGGTAGTTTCCGAGGTGACCGACGTCCGGCGCGCCGCGTCCGGACCCCCTCACCGTGGAGGAACCATGCCCGAAGCCGTCATCGTCTCGACCGCGCGTTCCCCCATCGGCCGCGCGTTCAAGGGGTCGCTCAAGGACATGCGGCCCGACGACCTCGCCGCCGCGGTCATCCGGGCCGCGCTCGACAAGGTGCCCGCCCTCGACCCGCGCGACATCGACGACCTCATGCTCGGCTGCGGCCTCCCCGGTGGGGAGCAGGGCTACAACATGGGCCGCGTCGTCAGCGTGCTGCTGGGGATGGACCACCTGCCCGGCACGACGATCACCCGCTACTGCTCCTCGTCCCTGCAGACGACCCGCATGGCCATGCACGCCATCAAGGCCGGCGAGGGCGACGTCTTCATCTCCGCCGGCGTGGAGACCGTCTCGCGGTTCGTGAAGGGCAACAGCGACTCGCTGCCCGACACGCAGAACGCGGTGTTCGCCGACGCCCAGGCCCGGGTGGCCAAGGTGGCCGAGAGCGGCGCCGACTCCTGGACCGACCCGCGGGAGAACGGCAACGTCCCCGACGTCTACATCGCCATGGGGCAGACGGCGGAGAACCTGGCGCTGCTCAAGGGCGTCACCCGCCAGGAGATGGACGAGTTCGCCGTCCGCAGCCAGAACCTCGCCGAGGAGTCGATCAACAACGGCTTCTGGGAGCGGGAGATCGTCCCGATCACGCTCCCCGACGGCACCGTCGTCACCAAGGACGACGGCCCGCGGCCGGGCACCACGCTCGAGGGGATCTCCGGCCTCAAGCCGGTCTTCCGCCCCGACGGCCGGGTCACCGCCGGCAACGCCTGCCCGCTCAACGACGGCGCCTCGGCCGTGGTGATCATGAGCGACACCAAGGCCCGCGAGCTCGGCCTGACCCCGCTCGCCCGGGTGGTCTCCACCGCGGTCACCGGCCTCTCGCCGGAGATCATGGGCTACGGGCCGGTCGACGCCTCGAAGCTCGCGCTCCAGCGGGCCGGCATGACGATCGACGACATCGACCTGGTCGAGATCAACGAGGCGTTCGCCGCGCAGGTCATCCCCAGCTACCGCGACCTGGACATCCCGATCGAGAAGCTGAACGTGCACGGCGGCGCCATCGCCGTCGGCCACCCCTTCGGCAGCACCGGCGCCCGCATCACCGGGACGCTGATCAACGGCCTGCGGACGAAGGACAAGACGTTCGGCCTGGAGACCATGTGCGTCGGTGGCGGCATGGGCATGGCGATGGTGCTGGAGCGCCTCTCCTGAGGTAGCCCCCGGACATGACAGTGGCCCGGCCCCCTCGCGGGGACCGGGCCACTGTCATGTGGTGCGGAGGCTCACTCGTCCTGGAAGTAGGAGAGCAGCCGCAGGATCTCCAGGTACAGCCAGATGACCGTGATGAGCAGGCCGAAGGCGATGTACCAGGCGAACTTCGCCGGAGCGCCGCGGCGGATCGCCTCGTCGGCCATGTCGAAGTCGAGCAGCAGCGTGAACGCCGCGACACCGATCACGACGAGGCTGAAGACGATGGCCAGCGGGCCGCCGTCGCGCAGGCCCAGGCCACCCTCGACGAAGAAACCGGCGAGAAGGTTGACCACGACGAGCACCAGCACGCCGATGAGCGCACCGACGATCCAGCGGGTCAGCTTGGGGGTGACCCGGATGGCGCCGGTCTTGTAGATCACCAGCATGCCGGCGAAGACACCGAAGGTGCCGATCAGCGCCTGCATGACGATGCCCGAGCCGAACTGGAGGCTGAACACCTCGCTGATCGCGCCCAGCGCGACGCCGTACAGCGCGCCGTAGGAGAGCGTCGCGACCGGGCTGGCGATCTGCTTGAAGGCGATCACCAGGCCGAGCACCAGCGCGACGAGCACGGCCGGGAGGGCGAGCGCCATGGCGGCGGTGCCGGGCATCGCCCAGGTGAGCGCCGCGGCGACGACGGTCACCAGGAACGACAGACCCGTCTTGGTGACGACGTCGTCCATCGTCATGTAGCGGGTTTCCTCGGTCGTCCCGTACGGGGACGGCGCGGCGTACTGCTCCTGCTGCGGCGCCGGGGCGCCGTACTGCGGGGCCCCGTACTGGGGGGCGCCGTACTGGGGCTGGTTGCCCCAACCGGCGTACTGCTGGCCGGGGCCCGCGTTGCCGAACCCACGGCTGAACGCCGGGTTCCTACTGGCCATCGTCATCTCCTCGAGGTGACTCGTCGGTCGTGGAGCCTGATCGCGCACTCCACTCGGTCGGGTCAACGCCCGACACGCCCACAGCGTTCCACAGCTGCCGCAGATCCGGATCACCCCCGCGGGTGCGGGTCGGGAAACCGGTCGCAGACACTCCCCCGTCCGGCACGGCACCATCGGCGGCGCTCACCCGGCGGGCTCGGCGAGGGGTGCCCGATGCTGTCCTCGCCGCCCGCCCGCCCTGCCGACCGCACCCGATCGGAGCACCTCCATGACCGCCGACATGCCCCCCGGTCCTTCGACGGCTGCCCCCGGCCGGGAGGCCGGGGCGCGGCCGGCCAACCCGTTCCTGCAGGTGCCCCTGGAGGACCTGCGCCGGCGGACGAGCGTGAAGTGGCGCACCCACCCGGCGGATGTGCTGCCGCTGTGGGTCGCCGAGATGGACGTCGCCCTCGCACGCCCCGTCCGCGAGGCGCTGCACCGCGCGGTCGACGCGGGCGACACCGGCTACCACGCAGGACGGGAGTACCCGGAGGCGGTGGCCGCCTTCGCGGCCGACCGGTGGGGCTGGACCGGCATCGACCCGGGCCGCACGGCTGTCGTGCCCGACGTGATGATGGGCATCGTGGAGGTGCTCCGCCTCGTCACCGGTCCCGGCGACGTCGTGGTGGTGACCCCGCCGGTGTACGCGCCCTTCTACGCCTTCGTCGAGCACGCCGGGCGCCCTGTCGTGGAGGCGCCGCTGGACCCGCGCGGCCGCCTGGACCCCGAGGCGCTGGACGCCGCCTTCGCCGCAGCCAGCGCCCGCAGCGCCCACCCGGCGTTCCTGCTGTGCAACCCGCACAACCCCACCGGTGCCGTGCACACCCGCGCCGAGCTCGAGTCCGTCGCCGCACTCGCCCAGCGACACGGCGTGCGCGTCGTCTCCGACGAGATCCACGCGCCGCTCGTCCTCCCCGGTGCCCGCTTCGTGCCCTACCTGAGCGTCGTCGACGACGGCTTCGCGCTGATGTCGGCGTCGAAGGCGTGGAACCTGGCAGGTCTCAAGGCGGCCGTGGTCGTCGCCGGGCCGGAGGCGGCCGCGGACCTGGCCCGCCTCCCGGAGGAGGTCGGCCACGGGGCCAGCCACCTCGGCGTCATCGCGCACACCGCGGCCTTCCGCGAGGCCGGCGGCTGGCTGGATGCGGTGCTCGCCGCCCTCGACGAGAACCGGCGGCTGCTGCAGCAGCTGGTGGCCGAGCACCTCCCCACGACGACGCTGCGCGCACCGGAGGGGACCTACCTGGCCTGGGTGGACTGCCGTCCGCTGGGCCTCCCGCCCGAGTCCCCCAGCGGCGGCCGCGCCGTCGTGAGCGACCTGGACGGGCCGGCACGGTTCTTCCTGGACCACGCACGGGTGGCCCTGAGCTCGGGCCACGTCTTCGGCACCGGGGGCGCCGGGCACGTGCGCATCAACATCGCCACCTCGCCCGCCGTGCTGAGCGAGGCGCTGGCACGCATGGGCCGAGCGATCGCGGCCCGGACCTCGTAGACCACCCCACCCGCCCTGGTCGTGCCCCCGGTCGGGTTCGAACCGACACTGGAACCCTTTTAAGGGGCCTGCCTCTGCCAGTTGGGCTACGGGGGCGCGGTCCGCACGCTAGCTGGCCGGCGCCGCGGGCACCGGGGTGCCCGTACGGTGACCGCGCTGCCCCTTCCCCCGACCGGAGGCTCCCGTTGGTCACCACGCCGCCGCCCTGCACCACGGCGTCCCGGGCACGGAGCGCCCGGTGACGCCCCCGCAGCTGCCGGCCGGCGCCATGCGCCGGATCGTGCGCACCCTCGTGCGCCCCGTGCTCGGCGCGCGCGTGCCGGTGGGCGCGCAACGGCGGTGGCTGGACCTGGTCAGCGCGCCGATCCCGCCGGCCCAGGGGGTGGGGATCCGCCGCGGCGAGCTCGGCGGCCGGGCCACCGAGGTCATGCTCCCCGCGACGACGTCGACCGGCGACGTGCTGTACCTGCACGGCGGCGGCTTCACCACCGGTTCGTTCGCCACCCACCGCACGCTGGCGAGTCACCTGGCGGCCGCCTCCGGCGCGACGGTGCACCTGCTGGACTACCGGCTGGCCCCCGAGCGCCCCTACCCCGCGGCGCTGGACGACGCGCTGGCCGCATACCGCGACCTGCAGGGGCGCGTGGGCTCGCCGGAGCGCACGGTGCTCGCCGGCGACTCGGCGGGTGGCTGGCTCGCCCTGACCGCGGCGCTGCGGCTGCGCGACGCCGGCGACCCGCTGCCCGCGGCGCTGGGGCTGGTCTCACCGTGGCTGGACCTCTCCGGCGCCGACCGGCGCGACGACCTGCGCGATCCCATGCTGCAGCCGGCGTGGCTGGCCCGGTGCGCCGCGGACTTCGCCCCCGGCCGCGATCTGCGCGCGCCGGAGCTCGCGCCCCTGGCCGCGGACCTGACCGGCCTCCCGCCGCTGGTCGTGCAGGTGGGCAGCGAGGAGATCCTGCTCGAGGAGTCGGTGCGGCTGGCCCGGCGGGCCCGGGACGCCGGCGTGGCGGTGGACCTGCGCCGGTTCGACGGCCTCTGGCACGTCTTCCACGTGTCGGCCGGCTCCGTGCGGGAGTCCACCGCCGCCGTCACCGCGCTGGGTGAGGCGCTGGGCGGGCACCTGCGGCCCCGCTGATCAACCGGCCGCCAGCTGGGTCGCCCGGGTGAGGACGGCGTCCAGCATCGGCTCGGTGAGCTTGCCGGTGAAGGTGTTCTGCTGGCTGACGTGGTAGCTGCCCAGCAGGGTCAGCGGGCCGCGGGGTCCGGTCAGCTGCACCTCGACCCCGTGCCCGAACGCCGGCCGCGGGCGCGGCAGCGCGTACCCGGCGGCGGCGAGCACCGGCCACAGCGCCGTCCAGCCGAAACCGCCGAGGACGACGACCACCCGCAGCCGGGGCAGCAGCTCCAGCTCGCGGGCCAGCCACGGTGAGCAGGTGTCCCGCTCCTCGGGGGTGGGCGCGTTGGCCGGCGGGGCGCAACGCACCGCGGCGGCCACCCGCACGTCGGTGAGCTCCAGCCCGTCGCCGACGTGCGTCGACGTCGGCTGGTTGGCCAGGCCCGCCCGCCACAGCGCGGCGAAGATCCAGTCACCGCTGCGGTCGCCGGTGAAGACCCGGCCGGTGCGGTTCCCGCCGTGCGCGGCCGGCGCCAGGCCGACGACGGCGATCCGCGCGTCGGCGGGTCCCAGGCCCGGCACCGGGCGGCCCCAGTAGTCCTGGTCGCGGAACGACGCCCGCTTGACCCGGGCGACCTCCTCGCGCCACGCCACGAGTCGCGGGCAGGCGTAGCAGCCGGAGATGCGCTCGTCGAGGACCGGCAGCTCACGCGCAGCGCGGGCGCTGCGCGCCACCCCGGCGGGGGTGCGGGTGACGGGGAAACCCCCGGCGTCCAGGGGCATCAGGCGGCCCCGGTGCAGGGGCCTGCGGCGAGCCTGCGAGGCGTGGGGGGCACCGGGGTCCTTCTACGAGCGGGCCAGGCGCAGCGCGATGCCGTCGAGGATGTCGTGCTCGCTGACGGTGACCTCGGCCAGGCCGAACTCGTCCATGAGCACCCGCAGGATCAGCGCGCCGGCGCCGATGACGTCGACCCGGCCCGGGTGCATCACCGGCTCGGCGGCGCGGCTCGCCCGGGTGGCCCCCAGCAGGTCCGCGGCGACCCGGCGGACGTCGGCCACCGGGATGCGTGAGCCGTGGATCGCCGCCGAGTCGTAGGTGGGCAGGCCCAGAGCCAGGGCCGCCACGGTGGTGACCGACCCGGCCAGCCCCACCAGGCTCGCCGCCTTCCCCACCGGCACCTCGGCGCGCACCTGGGCCAGGGCGGCGCGGATGTCGCGCTCGGTGCGTGCGATCTGCTCCGGCGTGGGCGGGTCGTCGCGCAGGTGCCGCTCGGTGAGCCGCACGCAGCCGATGTCGACCGAGCGGGCCGCGGTCACGCCGTCGGCGTCCCCGAGCACGAACTCGGTGGAGCCGCCGCCGATGTCGACGACGAGCCAGGGCGCCGGGGCGGGCTCCAGCCCGTGCGCGGCGGCCGCGGCGGCGATCGACCCGGTGGCACCCAGGAAGGAGAGCTCGGCCTCCTCCCGGCCGGTCACGACGTCGGGCGTGCGCCCCAGGGTGGCCCGCACCATGCCCTCGAAGTCGGCGCGGTTCGCCGCGTCCCGGGTGGCGCTGGTGGCGACCATCCGGACGCCGGTGGCGCCCAGCTCGCGGGCTGCCGCGGCGTACTCGGCCAGCACCGCACGGGTGCGCTCGATCGCCTCCGGGGCGAGCCGGCCGGTCGCGTCCACGCCCTGGCCGAGGCGCACGACCTCCATCCGCCGCAGCAGGTCGGTGTGCCCGCCCTCCTCCGGCACGTCGGCCACGAGCAGCCGGATGGAGTTGGTGCCGCAGTCGATCGCCGCGACCCGCGTCATGCGTCGTCCTGGGAGCCGGGGCCCTCGGGGCGGGCGCACGGACCCCTGGCCCACCACTCGCCCATCTCGGCGACCGCGCGGTCGCCGATCGGGTTGACGCCGGGGCCGGCGGCCAGCGCGTGGCCGGCCAGCGCGTGCAGGCACTTGACCCGGTCGGGCATGCCGCCGGCCGTGGTGCGGGTGGGCAGCACGTCCTTCGCGTCGCGCGCGGCGAGGTAGGCCTCGTGCGCGGCCCGGTAGCCGGCGGCGAGCTCTGGGTCGGTGCCCAGCTCCGCCTGCCACTCCCGCATCCGGCCGGTCGACTCCAGCCGGCTCGCGGCGGCCGAGGCCCGCGGGCAGGTGAGGTAGTAGAGCGTCGGGAACGGCGTGCCGTCCTCCAGCCGCGGCGAGGTCTCGACCACGTCCGGCTGGCCGCAGGGGCACCGGTGCGCGACGCCGGCCAGCGCCCGGGGCGGGCGGCCGAGCTGCCGGGCGACCACCTCCCGGTCCTCCTCGCTGACGGGGCCGGAACGACCCCGCTGCAGGGGACCGGGCCGGGCTTGCGGGGTCTGGCGGGTAGCGGGGTCCTTCATCTCACTCCGCCGTCCCCTCGTCGTCCGGCTCGTCGACCGCGCCGCCGTCGGCCTCGGCCACCGACCGCATCAGCCCTTCGTACCAGGGCAGCGGCCCCGGGTCCGCGGCGGCCGCCAGCGTCCCGGCGTCACCCTCGACGGCGTCCCCGTCGACGACGAGGACCAGCCGGTCGCCGGGGAGGACGTAGGAGAGCCGCTCCCGCGCCTGCCGCTGGGCGTAGGCGGGGTCGGCCTGCCGCGTCAGCTCCCCCTGCAGCTCGGCGACCCGCGCGTCGAGCTGCCGGCCCTCCGCGGCCAGCCGGGCGAGCTCCGCCTGGCCGGCCAGGTACTGCCGGATCGGCCCGGCCAGGGTGAGCGCGAGCAGCAGCACCAGCCCGACGAGCACCACGGCGCGGCCGGTGAACAGCGGGCGGCGCCGCGGCGCGGCCGCGGTGGCCGGCCGGCGCTCCGGGCGGCGGTTGGGACGCCGCTGCGCAGGACGGTTGGACGCCCCCGAGCGCAGCCCCGTGCGGACCGGCCGCGAGTGGTGCACGCGCGGCACCCGGCCGGTCGCGCGCCGCCCCTCGCTCCCGCCCCGCCGGCCGCGAACGCTGCTCATCGGCCCCCGCTCAGCCGTTCAGCCGCGGGAAGGCGGCGGCACCGGCGTAGCGGGCCGCGTCGTCGAGCTCCTCCTCGATGCGCAGCAGCTGGTTGTACTTGGCCACCCGCTCGCTGCGGGCCGGGGCACCGGTCTTGATCTGCCCGCAGTCGGTGGCGACGGCGAGGTCGGCGATCGTGGTGTCCTCGGTCTCGCCGGAGCGGTGGCTCATCATGCAGCGGTAGCCGCTGCGGTGGGCCAGGTTCACCGCGTCGAGGGTCTCGGTGAGCGTGCCGATCTGGTTCACCTTCACCAGCAGGGCGTTGGCCGCGCCGCGGGCGATGCCGTCGGCCAGGCGGGTCGGGTTGGTGACGAACAGGTCGTCGCCGACCAGCTGCACGCGGTCGCCGAGCGCGGCGGTCAGGGCGATCCAGCCGTCCCAGTCCTCCTCGTCGAGCGGGTCCTCGATGGAGACGACCGGGTAGGCGTCGACCAGGCCGCGGTAGTAGTCGACGAGGTACTCCGCCGACCGGCTCTGGCCCTCGAAGTCGTAGCCCCCGTCCGTGTGGAACTCGGTGGCGGCGACGTCGAGCGCGAAGGCGATGTCGGTGCCGACGGCGTAGCCGGCCTTCTCCACGGCCTCGGCGATGAGGTCCAGGGCATCCCGGTTGCTCGGCAGGTCGGGCGCGAAGCCGCCCTCGTCGCCCAGCCCGGTGGAGAGCCCGCGGCCCTTCAGCACCGCCTTGAGCGCGTGGTAGGTCTCGGTGCCCATGGCCAGCGCCTCGGCGAAGGTGGCCGCCCCGATGGGGGCGATCATGAACTCCTGCACGTCGACGTTGCTGTCGGCGTGGGCGCCGCCGTTGAGGATGTTCATCATCGGCACCGGCAGCAGGTGCGCCGAGGGGCCGCCGACGTAGCGGAACAGCGGGAGGCCCGTGGAGTCCGCGGCGGCCCGCGCGACGGCGAGGCTGACGCCGAGGATGGCGTTGGCGCCCAGGCGGGACTTGTCGGGCGTGCCGTCGAGGTCGAGCAGGCGCTGGTCGATCAGCCGCTGCTCGCTGGCCTCGTAGCCGACCAGCTCGGGGCCGATCACGTCGAGGACGCCGTCGACGGCCCTGGTCACTCCCTTGCCGCCGTAGCGCTCACCCCCGTCCCGCAGCTCGACCGCCTCGAAGGCGCCCGTGGAGGCCCCGCTGGGCACGGCGGCCCGGGCGATCGTCCCGTCGTCGAGGGCGACCTCGACCTCCACGGTGGGGTTTCCGCGCGAGTCGAGGATCTCCCGCGCGCCTACGGCATCGATGCTCGGCACGGGGGCAGCCTAACCAGCCGGAACGGTCGGCGAGGCCCTCCCCCGGCCGCGCCCCGCCGGATCAGTGCGCCGGCGGGGCCGGCTTCTGCTCCGCGGTCCCCTCGTCCGCGGCCGTCCGGTCGTGGCGCGCCCGCTCGGCCTGGTCCTCCTCGCTCGGCCCGCTGAACGCCTGGGAGCGCTTGCGGGCCTCCAGGCTGCCGGTGAACAGCCCCTCGCTGGTCGAGGGCCCGCGGCCCGGTGGGCGCGCCGGCCGGGGTGCGGTGCGGGGGTCGGGAGCCGGGCGCCGTCCGCTCCGCCCGGCGGTCTCGTACCCGGCGGCGCCCTCGTTCCGGACGCGCGGCAGGGCGTGCGGGGCCTCCCGCTGCAACCAGCCGACGAGCCCCTCGCGAACGGCGCAGCGCAGGTCGAACAGCGTCCCCGCGTCCTGGGCGCTGACCAGCACGCGGACCCGCACGAGCGCACCGACGGCGTCGGTCACCTGCAGGACCTTGACCCGCTGGTCCCAGTTCTCGTCACCGGCGACCAGCCGGTCGAGCTCCTCGCGCATCCGGTCGAACGGCGTCGTCCAGTCCACGTCGAGCTCGACGGCGCCGAGGACGGCGGACTCCTTGCGGGTCCAGTTCTGGAACGGCGTGGTGGTGAAGTACGTCGAGGGCAGCACCAGGCGCCGGTCGTCCCAGATGTGCACGACGACGTAGGTCAGGGTGATCTCCTCGATCCGCCCCCACTCGTCCTCCACGACGACCACGTCGTCGACCCGGATGGCGTCGGTGAAGGCCAGCTGCAGGCCGGCGAAGACGTTGGCCAGCGAGGTCTGGGCGGCCAGGCCGGCGACGATCGAGATGACGCCCGCGCTGGCGAGGATGCTGGCGCCGGCGGCGCGGGCGCCGGGGAAGGTCAGCAGCATCGCCGCGACCGTGAGCACGGCGACGAGGACGGCGGCCAGCCGGCGCAGCAGCGAGATCTGGGTGCGCACCCGCCGGGCGTGCCGGTTGTCCGCGACGTCGACGTCGTACCGGGCCAGCCAGGCGTCGGCCGCGACGAAGACGGCCACCGCGACCAGCCAGCCGACGGTCGCGATCACCGCGAGCACGAGCGCGTGGACGACGACCTCCGACCACTCCCCCAGCTCGTTGGCCGCCTCCAGGACGACGGTCAGCGCCAGCAGCACCAGCAGCGCGCGCAGCGGGGTGCGGCCCCGGCGGGAGAGGTCGGCGGTCACGGGCGAGCCGCGGCCCACCCGCCGGACCACGACGCCGATGAGGACGCCGAGCAGCCAGGCCGCCACGGCGGCACCGGCGCAGACGAGGAGGATCTGCCAGGTCTCGGACGGCATCAGGCCGGACACGCCCTCGACGGCGTCGTCGGGGCCGACCGGGTCGACGGCAGGGGCGGAGAGCGTGTCGGACAGCGGAGCGGCTCCTTCCGAGGAGGATTCACGCAGCGTGCACCGGGCTGCCACGCTAGCCAGCCGGCGCGTCCCCCGTCAGCTCGAGGCCGGCCGGTCGGGCCGGTGCGCGGCGGCGTCCAGCTCCCCGGCGTAGCGGCGCACCGCCTCCCGCAGCGCGTCCTCCACGTCCCACCCGCGCGCCTCGGCGGCGGCGACGACGGCCAGCAGGCGCTCGCCGAGCGCCTCGGGGCTCGCGTCGGCCAGCTCGGCCGGCTGCGGCGTGGGGAGCCCGGCCCGACCGGCCCGGCGCACCAGGGCCGCTCCCCACGAGGCCGCGGGCTGCGAGCGGGAGACGCCCTCGGTGGGCGAGCGGCGCTGCTTCTCGGCCTTCTTGATCTCGTCCCAGCCGGCCTCCACCTGGGCGACATCACGCGGCCCGGCGTCGCCGAACACGTGCGGGTGCCGGCGGACGAGCTTGTCCACCAGGTCACCGGCGACGTCGTCGACGTCGAAGCGCCGCTGCTCCCCCGCCTCGGCGGCGACGCGGGCGTGGAAGACCACCTGCAGCAGCACGTCGCCGAGTTCCTCGCGCATCGCCACCGGGTCGTCGTCGACGATCGCGTCGTAGGCCTCGTGCGCCTCCTCCAGCAGGTAGCCGCGCAGCGAGGCGTGGGTCTGCTCGGCGTCCCACGGGCACCCGCCGGGTGAGCGCAGCCGGTCCATCACCGCGACGACGTCGAGCAGGCGCACCCCGGCGGGCTCCGGCGCCGCGGCGGCGAGCTCCGCACCGGGGACCGGCTCCCCGGCGGGGACCAGCAGGACGACGTCGCCGGCCAGGGCGCCGGCGGCGGCGACGTCGGGCACCTCGGCCACGGCCAGCCCGTCGGCGCGCAGCAGCGCCGCGGTACCGGCGGCCCCGGGCAGGGCGGCCAGCGGGCGCCCCGCGGAGACCGCCCGCCAGCCGGCGGGGCTCAGCAGGCCGGGGATGCGGGGGCTGACGGGGACGGCGAGCGCGACGGGCACCCGGTCAGTCTGCCGAAGCAGCCGCCGGCGCATCGTCGAGGAGGTCGACCACCCCGCTCTGGGCCGGCAGCAGGCGCCCCTCCTCGTAGGTCCCGTAGCGGGGGTTGACCGCGATGTCGAGGTCGGCCCGGACCTCGTCGAGCAGCGGCCGGACCGCCGCCTCCGCCTGCGCCCCGGCCTCCTCGACCAGTTGCGGCCGCAGCTCCTCGAAGGACGGGTAGGCGGTGCCGGCGCGGAAGGCGACGACGACCCCGCCCGTCTCGGGCACCGGGACCGCGACCGCCGTCCCCGGCTCGGCCGTGACGAGGGGCGCGCTCAGCGAGGGCGGCAGCTCGTCGGCCGGCCGGCGACCGAGCTCCGGCAGCGTGTACGGGCCGGGGAACCGCGCGGCCACCGCGGCGTAGCGGGCCGGGTCGGCGGTCAGCTCCGCGACCACGGCGGTGGCCGTGGCCTGGTCCGGCACGGTGACGTAGCCGAACTCGACCTGGCCCAGCTCCTCGCGGACCTCCTGGTACCGGGCGCGCAGGGCAGCCTCGTCCAGCGGGTCCGCCACCCCTTCCGCGGCGGCGATCTCCTGCCGCACCAGCTGCTGGCGCACGCTCTCCCGGACGTCCGCCCGGCCGATGCCCTGCTCGGCGAGCCGCGCGTAGACGGCCTCGGGGTCGTCGTCGCCGAGCAGCTCCTCGATCCGGCGGGTCACCTCGGTGTCGGTGACCTGCACGCCGTAGCGCTCGGCCGCGGCGTCGTGCACCTCGCCCTCGACAAGCAGGCCCAGCACCCGGCGGGTGAGCTCCTCCTCCCGACCCTGCGCGGTGGCGGCCACACCGGCGTCGTCGAGCCGGTCGGCGACCTCGGCCTCGAGCTCCGCGACGCCGATCCGCTCGTCCCCCACGTAGGCGGCGACGTCCGGCGCCGACCGGCACCCGGTCAGGGCGAGGACGGCCAGGAGCAGGGCGGTGCTGGCACGGGCGGCCCGGTGGTGCATCACGCCGGGAGACTCCCACACCGGCTGTGACCTGCGACGCACGCCGCCGGCGAGCCCTGGCTCAGGAGGCGGCGGCCACCGGCTGACCGAGGACCGCCGTCAGCGTCGCGTGCAGGTTCTCCAGCAGGGCGACGTCGCGCAACGGCGTCCGGCGGTCGGGGCCGACCGGCACCTTGAGCGAGATGGTCCGCACGGCCGCCTTGTACGAGGCACCGTCGGCCAGCCGGGCCAGGCGCATCTGCTTGGACTCCGGCAGGTCGACCGGGCCCACCCGGATGTTCCGGCCCTGCAGCGACACCTCGGTGATGCCGAGCGACCGCATGGCCACCCGGAAGCGGGCCACCGCGAGCAGGTTGAGCACCGGCGCCGGTGCGGCCCCGTACCGGTCGGTGAGCTCGTCGAGCACCGCCTGCGCCTGCTCCTCGTCCTGGATCGAGGCCACCTTGCGGTAGGCCTCCATGCGCAGCCGCTCGCCGGGCACGTAGTCGTGCGGCAGGTGCGCGTCCACCGGCAGGTCGACGCGGACCTCCACCGGCTCGGCGGGGGCCTCCTCGCCGGTCACCTGCGCCCGGTAGTCGGCCACTGCCTCGCCGACCAGCCGGACGTAGAGGTCGAAGCCGACGCCGGCGATGTGCCCGGACTGCTCGCCGCCGAGCAGGTTCCCCGAGCCGCGGATCTCCAGGTCCTTCATCGCCACCGCCATGCCTGCGCCGAGGTCGGTGTTGTTGGCGATCGTGGTCAGCCGGTCCACCGAGGTCTCGGTGAGCGTGCGCGTCGGGTCGTAGGTGAAGTAGGCGTACGCCCGCTCCCGCCCTCGGCCGACGCGGCCGCGGATCTGGTGCAGCTGGGAGAGGCCGAAGGTGTCGGCGCGGTCGACGATCAGGGTGTTGGCGTTGGGGATGTCCAGGCCGGACTCGACGATCGTCGTCGCGACCAGGACGTCGTACTCCTTCTCCCAGAAGCCGACCATGATCCGCTCGAGCTCGTGCTCCTTCATCTGGCCGTGCCCGACGGCGATCCGGGCCTCGGGCACCAGGTGGCGGATCTTCGCCGCGGCCTTGTCGATCGACTGCACCCGGTTGTGGATCACGAACACCTGGCCGTCGCGGAGCAGCTCGCGGCGGATCGCCGCGGCCATCTGCTTGTCGCTCCACGCGCCCACGTAGGTGAGGACGGGGTGCCGCTCCTCGGGTGGGGTGAGGATCGTCGACATCTCGCGGATGCCGGTCAACGACATCTCCAGGGTGCGCGGGATCGGGGTGGCCGACATCGACAGGACGTCGACCGCCGTCCGCATCGTCTTCAGGTACTCCTTGTGCTCGACGCCGAAGCGCTGCTCCTCGTCGACGATGACCAGCCCGAGGTCCTTCCAGCGGGTCGTCGGCTGCAGCAGCCGGTGGGTGCCGACCAGGATGTCGATCTCGCCGGCGGCCAGCTGCCGGAGGATCTCGGTGGTCTCCTTGTCCGACTGGAACCGGGAGAGCACCTTCACCGTCACCGGGAACTGGGCGACCCGCTCGGAGAAGGTCTTGAAGTGCTGGTTGGCCAGCAGCGTCGTCGGCACCAGGACGGCCACCTGCTTGCCGTCCTGCACCGCCTTGAACGCGGCCCGGATCGCGATCTCGGTCTTCCCGTAGCCGACGTCGCCGCAGATGATCCGGTCCATCGGCACGGTCTGCTGCATGTCGGCCTTGACCTCGTCGATCGCGGCCAGCTGGTCGGGCGTCTCCTGGAACGGGAAGGCGTCCTCCAGCTCGCGCTGCCAGACGGTGTCGGGGCCGAAGGCGTGGCCCTGGGTGGCCATGCGCGCCGAGTACAGCCGGATCAGCTCGCCGGCGATCTGCTTGACCGCCTTGCGGGCGCTGCTCTTGGTCTTCTGCCAGTCGGCGCCGCCGAGCTTGGACAGCGCGGGCGCCTCCCCGCCGACGTACCGGGTGAGCTGGTCGAGGGCGTCGGTGGGCACGAAGAGCCGGTCCGGCGGCTGGTTCCGCCGCGACGGCGCGTACTCGACGATCAGGTAGTCGCGCTGCCCGCCGTTGACGGTGCGGCTGATCATCTCGATGTAGCGGCCGACGCCGTGCTGCTCGTGGACGACGAGGTCGCCGGGCTGGAGCTGCACCAGGTCGACGGCGTTGCGCCGGCGGGCGGGCATCTTCACCGCGTCGCGCATCGTCGTGCCGCGCTGGCCGGTCAGGTCGTGCTCGGTGACCAGCGCCAGGCCGACACCCGGGAAGGCGAACCCCGCCTCGAGGTTGCCCTGGGTGACGTGGGTGAGCCCGGCGTCCGGGGCGGCGGCGAGGTCGGGCACCAGCCGGACGCCGATCTCGGCCTCGGTGAGCTGGTCGGCGGCCCGCTGGGCGGGGCCGGGGCCGGCGAAGGTGACGACGACCCGCCACCCGTCGCGGTGCCAGCTCCGCATGCGCTCGACGGCGGCGCCCTGGTCGCCGTGGAACCGCTCGACGGGGCTCGCGTCGAGGGTGACCTGGTGCTCGTCGTCCTCCGCCTGCAGCGTGAAGGCGCCGGTGGTCCACCACGGCAGCCCGCGGGTGCGTGCGGCGGCCTCGACGTCGGCGAGGTCGCGGAAGGACGACGCACCGAGGTCCAGCGGCGCCTCCCCTGCCTCGGCCGCCGTCGCCCACGACGCGGCGAGGAACTCCTCGGCGGTGCGCACCAGGTCGGCCGCCCGGCTGCGGACCCGCTCGGGGTCGCACACCAGGACGTGCGTGCCCGCGGGCACCAGGTCGGTGAGCAGCTGCATGGCTTCGTTCCCGATGAGGGCGGGGGTCAGCGACTCCATGCCCTCGACGGCGATGCCCTCGGCGAGCTTGCCCAGGACCTCGATCAGACCCGGGTGCAGATGAGCCAGCGCCGCGGCGCGGGCCCGCACCTCCTCGGTGAGCAGCAGCTCGCGGCACGGCGGTGCCCACAGCCGCTCGGGGCGCTCGTCCAGCGAGCGCTGGTCGGCGGCGGAGAAGTAGCGCAGCTCGTCGACCTCGTCGCCCCAGAACTCCACGCGCACCGGGTGCGGCTCGGTGGGCGGGAAGACGTCGAGCAGCCCGCCGCGGACGGCGAACTCGCCGCGCTTCTCGACCAGCTCGACCCGGGTGTAGGCGGCGTCGGAGAGCGCCTGGGCGACGTCGTCCAGCTCGGCGGAGTCCCCGGCCTTCAGCTCGACGGGCACCAGATCGCCGAGCCCGGGGGCCAGCGGCTGCAGGACGCTCCGGACCGGCGCGACCAGCACGTCGATCGCGCCGTTCTGCCCGGGGTGGGTGAGGTCGCGCAGGATCGCCAGCCGCCGGCCGACGGTGTCCGCCCGCGGGCTGAGCCGCTCGTGCGGCAGCGTCTCCCAGGCGGGGAAGGTCTCCACCCGGCGGTCGGGCAGGAAGCAGCGGAGCAGGTCCGCCGCGGCGTCGGCGTCGCGCTCCCCCGCCGTCACCAGGAGGACGGGCACCCCGGCGCCGCCACGCGCGGCGAGCGCGGCAGCCACCAGCGGCTGCACGGACGGCGGCGCGGTGACCGCCAGCTCGGCGTTCCCGGCGGCGGCGACCACGCGGGCCATGCCGGGATCGGTGAGGACGACGTCGAGCACGCCGCGCAGGGTCACGCTTCTTCTTCTCCCGGGGATCGGATCGGGGCCGCCGAGTGCGGCGACGCCCCGCACCAGGCTAGACGGCAGCTCGGCGTGCCGCCGCCGGCGTCGGGGCCGCACGGCGACGGGCCCCCGACCGGTCCGGTCGGGGGCCCGCTGCGGTGCGCCGGCGCGTCAGGCGTGCGCGAGCACGAGGGTGATCATGGTGGCGCGGTTGCTGGACGTCGGCACGGTGGCCGTCAGCCCGCCGACCGGGCCGGCCGCGACCGGACCACCGCTGTCGGCCAGCAGCGTGGCGATGTCGCCGCTGCCCACCCCCGCGATGTTGCTGCGCTCGGTCACCCCGGCCGTGGGCGGCGTCCACTGCCGCTCGTCGCCCTGCTTGTCCGACCACACCGACAGCACCCAGTTGCCCTCGGCCGCGGTCGCGGTCGGGGTGGTGTGAGCGGTGCCCGCACCCGCGGTCGCCGCGGTGAACGACCCCACCGGTCCGGCCGTCGAGGTGCCGGAGTAGGCCATGAGCTGCAGCGTCACCTTCGCCTGCCCGCTGAGCGCCACGGCGACCGTCGTCCCGGCGTCTCCGGCCGCCGCGACCCGGGAGAACACCTGGGTCGTCGGGTTCAGGTCGGCGGCCGTCACCCGGCCGACCTCGACCCAGCCGGCGGGGGCCGCGCCGGTCACCGTCGAGTTCGTCGAGAGCACCAGCAGCAGCCCGTCCCCGGCCTGCACCGACGCCGGCACCTCCAGCGCCGCGCTCGTGACCACCCGGTCGGAGGTCCCCGCCGAGCCCCGCAGCCCGATGCCGGCGGTCACGGGCGGCGGCGGCGCGGCCACCGTCACCGTCGAGGTCGCCACCGCCGTCGCGCCGCCGTCGTCGGTGACGGTCAGCGTGACCTCGTACTCACCCGCCGCGGCGTAGGTGTGCTCCGCCGTCGCCGTCGTGGCGACCTGCCCGTCACCGAAGTCCCACGCGAACCCGGTCACCGTGCCGTCGGCATCCGTGGAGCCCGTGGCGTCGAACGAGCAGGTCAGCGAGGCGCACGTCGACCCGATCGCCGCCGTCGGCGCCGCGTTCGCCGGCGGGGCGACGACGCCGCCCTCCGGGACGAGGACCAGGGTGATCATCGTGGCCCGGTTGCTGGGCGTCGGCACCGTGGCGGTCAGCCCGCCGACCGGGCCGGCCGCGACCGGGCCGCCGCTGTCGGCGACCAGGGTGGCGATGTCGCCGCTGCCCACCCCCGCGATGTTGCTGCGCTCGGTCACCCCGGCCGTGGGCGGCGTCCACTGCCGCTCGTCGCCCTGCTTGTCCGACCACACCGACAGCACCCAGTTGCCCTCGGCCGCGGTCGCGGTCGGGGTGGTGTGGGCGGTGCCCGCGCCGTCGGTCGCCGCGGTGAACGAGGCCACCGGGGTCGCGGCCGTGCCCGAGTAGGCCATCAGCTGCAGCGTCACCTTCGCCTGCCCGCTCAGCGGCACCGCCACCGTCGTCCCGGCGTCTCCGGCCGCCGCGACCCGGGAGAACACCTGGGTCGTCGGGTTCAGGTCGGCTGCCGTCACCCGCCCGACCTCGGCCCAGCCCGCGGGAGCGGCCCCGGTCACCGTCGAGTTCGTCGACAGCACCAGCAGCAGCCCGTCCCCGGCCTGCACCGACGCCGGCACCTCCAGCGCGGCGCTCGTGACCACCCGGTCGGCGGACCCCGACGAACCGCGCAGGCCGATCCCGGACGCCGACGGCGGCGCCGCGACCGTCACCGTGGACGTCGCCACGGAGGTCGCACCGTCGTCGTCGGTGACGGTCAGCGTGACCTCGTGGTCACCGGCCGCGGCGAAGGTGTGCTCCGCCGTCGCCGTCGTGGCGACCTGCCCGTCACCGAAGTCCCACGCGAACCCGGTCACCGTGCCGTCGGCATCCGTGGAGCCCGTGGCGTCGAACGAGCAGGTCAGCGAGGCGCACGTCGACTCGATCGCCGCGGTCGGGGCCACGTTGGCCGGCGGGAGGGTGCCGTCCCCCGGGGCCAGGACGACGGTCAGCATCGTGGCGCGGCCGCTCGCGACCGGGACGGTCGCGGTGAGGCCACCCACCTGGCCGGCCGGGACGGGCGCTCCCCCGTCGGCCACCAGGGAGGCGATGTCACCGTTGCCGACGCCGGCCAGGTTGCTCCGGACCGCGGTCGCGGACGGCGCGGCGAAGGTGCGGGCCGAGGACGAGCGGTCCGACCACACCGAGACCACCCAGCTGCCGGCGTCCACCATGGCGGTCGGCGTGGTGTGCGCCGTGCCACCCACCTCCGCGGCAGCGGTGACCGAGGCGATCGGGTCCCGCCAGTCGGTGCCCGAGTAGGCCGCCAGCTGCAGGGTGACCTTGGCCTGCTTGCTCAGGTCCACCGTCACCGTGGCACCGGCGTCGGCCTCCGTCGCCACCCGCGAGAACACCTGGGTGGTCATCGCGGTGCCCGAGGTCTGGGTGCCCACCAGCGCGTAGCCGGCCGGCGCCTGGCCGGTGGCGTCGGAGTTGGTGGTCAGCGCCAGGACCAGCGCGTCACCGGCCCGCACCGACGCCGGCACGGTCAGCGACGCGGACGTCACGACCCGCGCCGAGACGCCGGCGGAGTCCCGCAGCGCGATCCCCTCGCCCGAGGCGACCGGCGCGACGGTGACCGTCTGCGTCGTGCTCGCCGAGGCGCCGTCGTCGTCGGTCACCGTGAGCGTGACCGGGTAGGAGCCGGCCGCGGCGTAGGTCTTGCTCGCCATCGACCCGGTGGCGGTGGTGTCGTCGCCGAACGTCCACGAGTACGACGCCACCGAGCCGTCGCCGTCGGTCGACCCGGCGCCGTCGAGCGAGCAGACGAGGCCGAGGCAGTCGGTCGTGAACGACGCGGTCGGCGCCACGTTGGGCTGCGGTGCGAGGAACATGGCCCGCGTCCGCCAGTCGGCCCCGCCCCGGGTGGACGGGCCGGCCGCGGCGACGACCGAGGCGCCGCTGGGCACCCCGCCGACCAGGGCGACCCGGCGCAGCTCGCCGTTCGACGAGTTGGCCCAGTGCAGCTGGCCACCGGAGACGAACATGCCGGCGACGCTGCCGAAGCCGGAGCTCGCGGCGGTGTGCTCGGTGCCGCCGACGACCCCGCTGTCGAGCGAGAAGGAGCGGTAGTACAGCCCCTGCGCACCGCTGCGGGTGTAGTAGATGCGCCCGTCGGCGTAGGTCATGCCCGTCACCGAGGAGAGCTGGCCGTAGAAGTCCGGGAGGGCGCCGCGGTAGTGGATCGGCTGGCCGTCGCGGGTGGACCCGGTGGCGACGTCGCTCCACTTCGGGTCGTTGTAGGGGTCCACGAGCGTCGCCGGGCCGAAGGACACCCCGTCGAAGGTCCGCCGGTAGAGGGCGTAGCTCGTCCCGGAGGGGTAGCCGTAGTAGAGGGTGTCGCCGTCCATGAAGGCGCCCCGCGCCCGGCCCCAGTTGGTGCCGGCGGTGTCGACGGAGACGTCCGCCGACGCCGTCGTGCCGTCGAAGAAGCGAGCACGCACGACGTTGTTGTTCACGAACCAGCCCGTGGCGGTCCCGCCGGCGCGCACCACGGTGGCGGGCAGCTGCCGCACCGCCGCCGGCGTCACCGAGCTGCCACCCGCGAGCTCGAAGTACGCCAGCCGGGGCCGGAAGTGCTCCCGGTTGCCGATGTACTCGGTGTCGCTGCCGACGTAGAGCCCGGTCGAGGTCGCGAGGATCGCCTTGGCCCCGACCCCGCGGGGGTGCCGGGCGGCGTTCCAGGACAGCGGCAGGCCGTTCGCGGGGTCCAGGGCGGCGAGGCCCGGCCGCGGCACGGCGCCGGCGCCGGCGGAGTCCCTGCCGGTGGGGTTGTTCATCCACCGCTGGTGCCCACCGACGTAGACGGCGCTGCCGGTCACCTCGACGGAGTAGAGCGTGTCGCCACCGGTCTCGTTGACCCAGCGCGGCTCGACCGACTGGCCGGACGCGGCGGAGTCGAACCGCGCGGCGGCGTCGCAGAGCGTCCCGGGGTGCGCGCCGCCCGTGGACACGATCACGAAGTAGCTGCCGTCCGGCGCGAAGTCGATGTCCCGCACGTAGGAGTCGAAGCTCCACGACGAGCAGGCGGGCTCGAAGCGGGTGGTGCGCCAGTTCGGGTCGACGACCGCGCCGCCGGCCTGCAGCTGCACCGACACGACCTGGTCACGGGGGAGCCCGTCGGCGGTCCGGAAGTTGCCGATCGCCACGAGGCGGGACCCGTCCGGCGAGATCGCGATCTTCTCGACGCCGACCGAGGCGCGCGCGGTACCGCGCGGCCAGTTGTGGTTCTCGAGGACGTCGATGCCCATGTACTCGTCGAGGGCACCGGTCGTCACGTCGACGGTGGCGAGGCCGCCGTGCGGGACGCCCGCGACGGTGGTGAACTGCCCGGCGACGAACAGCCGGCTGCCGGAGACCTCGAGGTCGTCCACCGAGCCGTTGATGTTGCCCGCGCGGAAGGAGCCGGTGCGCAGCCCGGAAGCCAGGGAGAGCTGCACCAGGTTCCGGGAGTCCGCGCCGTTGAGGGTGGTGAAGCTGCCGCCCGCGTAGACGGTGCCGTCGGGGCCGGCGGTCACGGCGTTGACCGCCCTGTTCAGCACGGGCCGGAAGGAGGGGTCCACCGCGCCGGTCGCGGGGTCGAAGGCGAAGAGGTAGGGCTGGTCGAACGTCACCCCGCCGTTGCCGTTGGCGTCGCGCACCTGGGTGAAGGTGCCGGCCACCACGATGCGGTCGCCCACCTCGGCGAGGTCGAGGACCCGGCCGTTCAGGATCTGCGGGGTGCGGGCGTAGGGAGCCTGCTGCACCACGCCGTCGTGCGCCACGCCCGCGACCGCCGTCCCCGTGGCGCCGACCAGCGTCGCCAGGATGGCGGTCACCACCAGGCCGCAGAGCAGCCTCAACCTCGACACCATGTCCCCCGAACCCCGTTTCCCCTCACACGGCGAGCCCGGCGACACGACGTCGGCGAGCTGCGTTCGGGCGGGAGCATCACAGAGCGTGGTCGAGCGGGTCGAGGCAAACGGTCACCATTCGCCCGTCCGGGTGCACCCCGGACGGGGTGGACGGCGCCGGTGGACGCTCGGTGATCAGCCTCGAACAGGCCCTCCACCAGCGGTGATCACGCTGGGCGACGAGTGGCGGGGCCTACTGGGGACGAGTCGCCCGGCCGGCCCGGAACACCTACCCGCTGCGCCTGTCTAACTACTAAAAGTAGCTGGACATGTCCCTCGTCACGGACTGCAACCGGTGTCCGCGACGGCGCGCCACGCCGCCCGGGACGCGTCGTCGTGCAACCGCCAGTCGCCGCGCCGCCCCGTGCCCTGCCAGTACAGCCACATGCGGATGCGCGGGTGCTCGGCGATCCAGGCGGCGTCCGTGCGGATCGCCTCGACGCGCCGCTGCAGGAGGACGGGATCGGCCTGCTCCCCCTCGCGCAGCACGTACTGGCCGTACTCGGTGATGAAGAGCGGCACCCCGGTCGGCTCCATGAACTCGTACCAGTGCCGGAAGGAGGGGCTGGCGGTCATCGGCTCCGGGTCGGCCCCGTACCAGTCGAGCCCCACGAAGTCGGCGTGCTCCTCGCCCGGCCACCAGAGCGCCGGGTCGCCGATGTAGTGGGACGGCTCGGCCGGGTCCCACCAGTAGGCCATGTAGACCGGACCCCAGTGGATGCCCGGGTTCGCCGCCTCGACCACGGCGTGGACGTGCCGCTGGAAGGCCACGAACTCGGGCCCGGTCATGTCGTTCTCCGGCTCGTGGAACGACGTGGCGAAGACACCGGCGGGCACGCTCCGCGCCCAGGCCGCGATCTGCTCGTCGTACCGGCCCTGCGCCGCCCCGCGGTGGTCGCCGTCCGGCGGCTTCCAGGAGACGAAGGTGTGGACGCCGGCCTCGGGATCGCCCGCGGCCGCCGACCGGTCGAAGCTGCGCGGCAGGCGCGGGTCGAAGCTCCGCCGGATCGTCAGCGGCCCCATCTGCTCGTCTGCCTCGAGGAAGGTCTCGAGGGCCGAGAGCCCGGACCCCGGGTCGGCGGTCACCGCCGCGCCCACCGCCAGGCAGCGCGTGGCGTAGGCCGTGTCGGCCCGCAGCGACGGGGGGTCCCGGTCGGAGGCCGCCACGAGCGCGGCCGCCAGCACGACGGCGCCGAGCGCGAGCGCCCACCCGGGCCGGCGGAACCCGCGGCCGGCCGGTGGCCGGGTCGCTCCGGGACCAGTGCTTCCGGTCATCGAGGAGGGCTCCCGGCCGACGGAGGAGGTGGTCGTGCCCCGGACCGCGGCGAGCCGTGCCGGTCGTGGGCTGGGCACCACTGCACCACGCGCCGCTGCGCGCCCGGACCCCGACGGGCCCGAACCACCCTCGGGGGTGACGGCTGGACGCGGCACGGGGACGCCGGCGGGCGCCCCGGCCTACCGTGACCCGGCCACCTGTCGCCACGGGTGGGTACCGCGGTGGACAGGGGGACGGAGCGTGGACGTGGACGTCACGCTCGTCGTGGCCGGGCTGCTGATCGGCGTCGTCGTCGGCATGACGGGCATGGGCGGCGGTGCGCTCATGACACCGGTGCTCGTGCTCTTCTTCGGTGTCCCGCCGCTGGCCGCCGTCTCCAGCGACCTGGTGGTCTCCGCGGTGATGAAACCCGTCGGTGGCGTCGTCCACCTGCGCCGGGGCACGGTCGACATGCGCCTGGTCGGGTGGCTGACCCTCGGCTCGGTGCCCGCCGCGTTCTGCGGGGTGCTGCTCACCCGGGCGCTGGGATCGGGCGCCGGGGTGCAGGAGTGGACGAAGCTCGCGCTCGGCATCGCGCTGCTCCTGGCGGCCGCGGGGCTGATCGGCAAGGCCTACCTGGCCATGGTCGACCGCGGCCGGCGGGCGGCCGAACGGGCCCGGATCCGGCGTGGGGGCCGGCCCGCTCCGGTGCGCGAGGAACCGGCGGACACCCCGCTGCGCACCCGGCCGCTCGCGACCGTGCTCGTGGGCGTCGTCGGCGGCGTGATCGTGGGCATGACCTCGGTCGGTTCCGGCTCGTTGATCATCATCGCCCTGCTCGCGCTCTACCCGCGGCTCAGCGCGGCCTCGCTGGTCGGGACCGACCTGGTCCAGGCCGTGCCGCTGGTCGCCTCCGCGGCGCTGGGCCACCTGCTCTTCGGCGACTTCCGGCTCGACCTGACCACCTCCCTGCTGCTCGGCTGCCTGCCCGGCGTCTACCTCGGCGCGCGGCTGTCCTCACGGGCGCCCGGCGGCCTGGTCCGCCGGGCGCTGGCCCTGGTGCTGCTCGCCTCCGGGCTCAAGCTGCTCGGCCTGGGCAACCTCGCCATGGTCGTCGTGCTGGGGATCGTCCTCGTCGTCGGCCCGCTGCTGTGGTGGGCGGCGCGCTCCCGGCACGGGCTGCCGGCCCGTCCCCACTACCTCCGCGACGCCTGGGCCATCCGCCGGCGCCCGGACCGGGCCGGCCCACCGGCTCCCCGGTGGGCAGCGGACGACCACGTACCCGCCACGACCGACCGCTGAGCCGGGCGCGCCCGGCGGTCCCCGCGGGGCCTCCCCAATAGGGGTGGCGGTCCGCCCGCGAGCCCCCCGCAGGGCGTCGGCGGGTGATCCACTGACGGCACAGGCAGATCCACGCGTGCGCCCGGGCCGACCAGGGCGTGGGCCGCCGGACGTGGCGGCCCGGGAGCTGCGGACTTGGGGGGACGACCACGGTGCCGACCGACGACGGGCTGACCGCTGCCCGGCTGGGCGACTACTTCGTGCTGATCCGCCGCCAGTGGGCCGCGGTCCTGGTGGGGCTGGCCCTGGGGGTCGCCGTCGCGCTGGCCTACCTGGCGGTCGCACCGCGCGAGTACACCTCGGTGACCGCCGTCCTGGTGACGGCGACCAACGCAGACTCCGTCGCGGGCACCGGCCGCGACGAGATCAACCTCGACACCGAGGCGCAGCTGCTGACCTCCACCGAGACGGTCTCCGCCGCCGCCGAGGCGCTCGACGTCCCCGCCGACGAGCTCGACGACCTCGCCGACCGGGTCAGCGTGACCGTGCCGCCGAACACCGAGATCCTCCGCATCGCCTTCGTGGGGTCGAGCGCGCAGTCGGCGCAGGCCGGGGCGCGCGCCTTCGCCGACGCCTACCTCGACGGCCGCCGGGCGACCGCCGAGGACGCCCTGGAGCTCCGGGACGACGCCCTGCAGGCGCGGATCGACGCGGTCGGCGAGCAGCTCCGCCAGGCCACCGAAGCGGTCGCCACCCTGCCCAACGGCACCCCGGAGCGCAGCCGTGCCGCGGACCAGGCCGCCGCGCTGAACCAGCAGCTGGCCAGCCTGGGCGCGCAGCAGAACCAGGTCCGGTCCGAGACCGTGTCCCCCGGTCGCGTCGTCACCAGGGCCACCCTCCCCGCGTCGCCGAGCAGCCCCGACCGGTACATCACCCTGGTCGCCGGCGTCGTCCTCGGCGGCCTGCTCGGCCTCGGCGCGGCGGTCCTCCGGCACCGCAGGGACGACGTCCTGCGCGACGCCCAGGACGTGCAGCGCCGCACCGGCGTCCGGGTCGTCGCGGCGCCGGAGAACCCGCTGACCGACGGGCAGGTGCGCCTCGCCGCGCCGCTCAGCACCGACGGACGCTCCCACGCCCGGTTGCGCAACCACGTGACGACCGCGCTCGCCGAGGCCTCCCGCCGGGTGGTGCTGGTGGCCGGCACCCAGCGCGGGGGCGGAACGGTCGCGGCCAACCTCGCCGCCTCCCTCGCCCGGTCCGGCGAGGAGGTCGTGCTCGTCTGCGCCGACGTGTTCGGGGCGACGGCCACCTCGCTGCTGACCGACCCGCCGCGGCACGGTCTCGCGGAGGTGCTCGCCGGGAACCGCCCCGCGCCGGAGGTGGCCGAGCGGCTCCCCGCCCTGCCGGCGCTCCGGATCGTCGGCCCCGGCCCCGACGCCGACCGGGCCGACGCGCTGCTCCAGACGCGCAACCCGCGCAAGGTCGTCGACGCGCTGCTCGAGGACGGCGCCGACGTCGTCGTGATCGAGGCGCCGGCCACCACGGAGGACACCAGCGTCCAGACGCTGGCCAACGTGGCGGAGATCGCCGTCCTCGTCCTGGAGGCCGGCCGGACGACCGCCCGGGACGTCGCCGCCGCCCTCGGCCAGCTCGAGTCGATGGGCACGCCGGTCGTCGGCGCGGTGCTCGTGCACCACGACGACGTCCCTGCCCCGGGCGAGGACGAGCCGGCGCCGCGGGACACCCACGCCCCGGCGCCCCGCGGTCCGCGACCGGCGGACGGCCCGGGCCGGGACCGTCCGCGCGTGGCTGCGGCCACGGTGCCCGACCCCGCCGGCCGAGCCCGGTCGTGACCGCACCGGTGCCGGTCCGCTCACGGGGACCGGCGGCCGGTGCACCGGTGGTACGCGCGACGGACGGCGTGTGGCGGCCGGGCTGGCCGCTGACCGCGCTGTTCGTCCTCTACCCGGTGTGGTGGGCGCTCGGCATGGGCACGCTGATCGTGTTCGTGCTGGTGCTGCCGATGGCCTGGGAGCTGCGGCGCCGCCGCCCGGTGCGCGTGCCACCGGGCTTCGGGCTGTGGGTGGTGTTCCTGCTGTGGGTCGTCGCCAGCACGGTCATGCTCGGCGTCGACCCCGCCGGCACCCTCCCGGGCGAGGCCGCCGACCGGCTCGTCTCCGTCGGCTTCAACCTCGCCGGGTACGTCGCAGTCGCCGTCGCCATGCTGTACCTGGGCAACCTCACCGAGGAGGAGTACCCGCGGGCGCGCGCCGTGCGGCACCTCGCCGGCCTCTTCGTCGTCGTGGTCGCCGGGGGGCTGCTGGGCACGTTCGCCGACCAGTTCTCGTTCACGTCGCCGGTCGAGATGCTGCTGCCCGACTCGGTCGCGCAGAACGCGTTCGTGCAGAACCTCGTGCACCCCACGGCGGCCCAGCTGCAGCAGGTGCTCGGCTACACCGCCGGGCGCCCGGCCGCCCCGTTCGGCTACACCAACACCTGGGGCTACGCGCTCAGCCTGCTGCTGGGCTGGTTCGCGATCGGCTGGTTGCGCCGGCCCGGAGGTCGCCGGCTCGCCGGCGTGCTGGTGCTCGCCCTGGCCGCGATCCCGGTGGTGCACTCGCTGAACCGCGGCGTGTGGATCGGCCTGGGGCTCACCGTCCTCTTCGCCGCCCTCTGGCTGGCCCGCAACGGCAACCTCGTCGCCCTGCTCGGCCTGGCGGCGTCGGTCGTGCTGGTCGTCGTGCTGGTGCTCACCACCCCGCTGACCTCGACGATCCAGCAGCGCCTGGACAACCCCAAGAGCGACGGGATCCGCGGGTTCACCGTCTCCCGCACCCTCGAGGTGGTGCAGGAGTCGCCGGTGCTCGGCTTCGGCTCCACCCGGCGGGCGCTGGGCAGCAGCAACTCGATCGCCGTCGGCCGCAACGAGGACTGCGCCAACTGCGGCAACCCGCTGCTGGGCAGCAACGGGCAGCTGTGGCTGCTCCTCATCGCCCAGGGCCTCGTCGGCGCGGCGCTCTACCTCGGCTTCTTCGTCCGCGTGCTGTGGGCCTACCGGCGCGACCGCTCGGCGCTGGCCGCCGCCGCGTTCCTCTCGATCGGGCTGCCGTTCGTGTACATGTTCCTCTACAACGCGCTGGTGGTCCCCCTGCTCATCTCCTTCCTGTCGGTCGCCCTGCTGTGGCGCAACGACCAGGCCCGCCGCGCCGCGGCCGACGGGACACCCGGTACGGGGAGCCCCGCGCTCGCCCTGACCCCGGGGAGCGCCCGGTGAGCGACGACCGGCTGGCCCACCTCACCGAGGTGGCCCCCGCCCTCTGGCCGGCCCCGCACGCGGTCACCGTCGGCGCGCCCGCGGCCGAGGGGGCGGAGACGGTCGGCGAGTACCTCCTGCTCCCCAGCGCACGCCACCCGCGCCTGCTGGCCCCGACCGGCCGCCGGGCCGCCTCCGCCGTCGTCCGGCACCACGGCGAGGGCCGGCACGCCGCCGCCCGGTTGCAGGCCGCCGCGCTCGCCCTCGGCCTGCGCGCGGGGCTGGGGCCGGTGGTCTGGCGCCGGCGCCTGCAGGTGCGCGTGCCGCGCGGGGCCGCCGGGGGTGGTCTGCTCGCCCACCTGGGCTCCGTGCTGGAGCGTGAGGTGGTCATGGGCATGCACCTGGGGCCGCCGCGGGCGAACCGCAAGCCGGTGCTGCAGCTGCTCGACCCGGCCGGGCGCACCCTCGCCTACGCCAAGCTCGGCGTCGACGCCCTGACCGACGCGCTCGTCGGCCAGGAGGCCGCGGCGCTGACCGCGCTGGCCGGCGCCGGGACCGGATCGGTGCGGGTGCCCGGGCTGCTGCACGACGGCACGTGGCTGGGCCACCGGCTGCTCGTGCAGTCCGCGCTGCCGGTCTGGCAGCCGCGCCGCCCGCTGGACGCCGCGGCGCTGGCCGCCGCCGCCGGCGAGATCGCCGCGATCGGCCGGGTGGACGACGTCGTCCTCTCCTCGTCGGGCTTCTGGCAGGAGCTGCGGGACCGGCTCGACCGGCTGCCGGACGGGGCCGCCGCCGCGCGGCTCCGGGCGTCGGTCGACCGGATCGGCCGGGTGGCCGGCCGCGCGCCGCTCTCCTTCGGCGCCTCCCACGGCGACTGGACGCCCTGGAACATGGCCGCGGTCGCCGGTGGGCTGCTGGTGTGGGACTGGGAACGGTTCCGCACGGCGGTGCCGGTCGGCTTCGACCTGCTCCACCACCGCCTGCAGAGCGATCTCGTCGCCCGGTTCGAGGACCCGCCCGCCGCGGCCGCCGGTGCGGTGCTCGGAGCCGGCCGGCTCCTCGCACCGCTGGCCGTCGCGCCGCGCACCGGGCTGCTCACCGCACTGCTGTACTCGGCCGACCTGGCCACCCGTTACCTGACCGACCGCCAGCTCGAGGCGGGAGCCCGCCTCGGGGACGTCGGGGCGTGGCTGCTGCCCGCCCTCGACCAGGGCATCGCGGAACTCGAGGGAGAGACCTGGACATGATGCAGCGACTGCGGCGCTCGGCCACCGCCAAGCGCCTGGCGCAGACCGCCACCACCTCGTTCGGGCGGGTGACCAGCGGGGCCCGCATGACCCCCGGCTTCCTGGTCATCGGCGGGCAGCGGTGCGGGACGACGTCGATGTACCGCACGCTCAGCCAGCACCCCTCGGTGCTCAAGGCCGTGCTGCACAAGGGCGTGCACTACTTCGACACCAACTACGGCAGGGGCATGGGCTGGTACCGCAGCCACTTCCCGCTGGAGGCCACCGCGACCCGGGTCGAGCGGCGCACCGGCACCCGGCCGCTGACCTTCGAGTCGAGCCCCTACTACATGTTCCACCCGCTGGCCGCGGAGCGGATCGACCGCGACCTCCCCGGGGTCAAGGTGATCGTGCTGCTGCGCGACCCGGTGGAGCGGGCGTACTCCGCGCACGCCCACGAGCTCGCCCGCGGCTTCGAGACCGAGGACTTCGAGACGGCGCTGGCGCTGGAGGACGAGCGGCTGGCCGGCGAGGCCGAGCGGCTCGCCGCCGACCCGTCGTACTACAGCCACAGCCACCAGCACCACGGCTACCTGCAGCGCGGCCGCTACGTCGAGCACCTCGAGCGGCTGGAGTCGGTCTTCGGCCGCGACCGCATGCACGTCGTCGACAGCCACGCCTTCTTCACCGACCCGGAGCCGGTCCACGACGCGGTCCTGCGCTTCCTCGGCCTGCCGCACACCGGCTACCCGGTGTTCGAGCGGCACAACGCCCGCCCCCGCTCGCCGATGCCCGAGGAGCTGCGGGCCCGGCTGGAGGAGCACTTCGCCCCGTACGACGAGCGGCTGGCGGCCTGGCTCGGGCACCCCGTGAGCTGGCGGGCGCAGGGTGTCCCGCTCGCCTGACACCGCCGTTCCCGTGCACGGCGCTCCCCCGGCCGCGACCGGCTCGGCCCGGGACCGGGCCGGCCTGCGCGGGCTGGCCCGCGGGGGTGCGCTGAGCCTGGCGGGCGCGGGCGTCTCCGCCGTCGCCGGGGTGCTGGTGGTCCTGGTGATCACCCGCACGCTGCCGCAGGAGACCGCCGGCATCTTCTTCACCCTGACGTCGGTCTTCCTGATCGCCGAGATGGTCGCCCGCCTGGGCACCGGCACGGGGCTGGTCTACGCCATCTCCCGTGCCCACGGCCTCGGGACGGCGGCCCGCGTCCCCGGCTTCCTGTGGGTGGCCCTCACCCCGGTCGTCGCGCTCTCGCTGGTGCTGGCCGGCGCCCTGCTGCTCGCCGCCGAGCCGCTCGCCCGGCTGTTCACCGACGACGCCGTCGGCAGCACCGCCACCGCGCTGCGGGTGCTGGCGGTCCTGCTGCCGCTGACCACCGTCTCGGACACGCTCGTCGCCGCCACCCGCGGGCACGGGCCGATCCTGCCCACGGTGGTCGTCGACAAGGTCGGGCGCCCGGTGGTGCAGCTCGCCGCCGTGGCCGCGGTGGCGGCCGGCGGCTCGGTCGTCGCCGTCACCACCGCGTGGGCCGCGCCGTGGGTCCTGTCCGCCCTCGCCGCCGGCTGGTGGCTGGCCCGGCTGCAGCGACCGCACGCCGCTCCGCGGACCGGCCCCCGGGTGGGCCCGGGGACGTGGCGGGAGTTCTGGGTCTTCACCGGCCCGCGCGCGGTCACCAGCGTCGTCCAGCTCGCCCTGCAGCGGCTGGACATCGTGCTGCTCACGCTGCTCGCCGGCCCGGTCCCCGCCGCGGTCTACACCGCGGCCACCCGCTTCCTGGTCGTCGGGCAGTTCGTCAACCAGGCGCTGGCCGGCGTCGTCGAGCCGCGGCTGAGCCGGCTGCTCGCCGTCGGCGACCGGGCCGCCGGGAACACCGTGTACCGCACCGCCACCGGGTGGCTGGTCCTGCTGTGCTGGCCGTTCTACCTGCTCGTCATGACCTACGCCGACGGCCTGCTCGACTGGTTCGGCGCCGGCTACGACGCCGGGGTCACGGTGGTGCTCGTCCTGGCCACCACCATGCTCGTCGCCACGTCGATCGGCATGGTGGACGTCGTGCTGCTCATGGGCGGCCGGTCCCGGTGGAACCTGGGCAACGCGCTGCTCGCCCTCACCGTCAACGTCGTCGTCGACCTGCTGCTCATCCCGTCGATGGGCCTGCTCGGCGCCGCGATCGGCTGGGCCGCGGCCATCTGCGTCAACAACTTCCTGCCGCTGGCGCAGGTGTGGCGGTCGCTGCGCATGCACCCGTTCGGCGCCGGCACGGGGACGGCCGTGGCGCTGTCGCTGAGCTGCTTCGCCGTCCTCCCGCTGCTCGTCCGGCTGGTCGCCGGCGACGGCCTCCTGCCCGCCGTGGCCGCGACCGGTCTCGGCGTCGCCCTCTACGCCGCCGGTTGCTGGCGGCTGCGCCGCGTGCTGGCGCTGGACACCCTCCGCGCCCTGCGGCGGGCGACACCCCCACGAACCACCGATGCCGCGCTCGACGGCGTCCCTCCGGTGAGGTGAACCGCATGACCACCCCGATCGACTCGCCCCTGCTCGTCACCGGCCTGCCCCGCAGCGGGACGAGCTGGGTCGGCAAGATGCTGGAGGCCTCCGGCGAGGTCGTGTACGTCAACGAGCCGATGAACCCGCAGCACCCGCCGGGTCACTCGCCCGGGGTCCTCGACGCCCGGGTCACCCGGCAGTTCCAGTACATCAGCGCCGAGGACGACGCCGAGTGGCGTCGCGCCTTCGCGCGCACCCTGGGCCTGCGCTACCAGTTCCGCGCGGAGGTCCGGCAGAACCGGGCGGCCTACGACCTGGCCCGCATGGCCAAGTACGGCACGACCTTCACGCTGGGCCGGCTGCGCGCCCGGCGGGCGATGCTCGACGACCCGTTCGCCGTCTTCTCCACCGGCTGGCTGGCCCAGGAGATGGGCTGCCGGTCGGTGGTGCTGGTGCGCGACCCGGTCTCCTTCGTCGGGAGCTGGAAGAGCCTGGGCTGGACGATGCACTTCCACGAGCTGCTCGAGCAGCCGGCGCTGGTGCGCGACCACCTGGGCCCCTACGTCGAGCGGATGCAGCGCGCCGTCGGCTCCGACGACTGGCTGGCCCGCGTCTGCCTGCTCTGGGAGGCGACCTACGACGTCGTCGACCGGGCCTTCCGGCCGCTCCCGGGCGTGCACGTGGTGTCCTACGAATCCCTGGTGCAGCGGCCCCTGGACGGGTTCGCCGACCTCTACGGCCGGTTCGGCCTGACCTGGTCGCCCGCGGCGGAGGCCCGCGTCCGGGAGGCCACCACCGAGCGACCCGGCGCCGAGCAGGGCTCGCACCGGTGGTCCCTCAAGGGCGGCCTGTCCCGCACCGCCTACCGGCCGATGGGCTCGGCGACCGCGCTGTCCACCTTCCGGTCCCGGCTGACGCCCGACGAGGTGGAGCGCGTCCGCGAGCTGACCGCGGACGTCGCGGAGCGGGTCCTCCCGCGCACGGCTCCGGGGGCCTGACCCCGGGAACGGCACGACGCCGGTACCCGCGCCCGAGGGCGCCGGTACCGGCGTGGTGCGGAGCTCAGTGCTGGCGAGCGCCGCGCATCCGGGTGCCGAGCGCCCAGCTCAGCAGCACCAGCGCGTACGGGGCGTCCTCCAGCACGTACCGGCGGAACAGCCGCCGCGGCTCGTGCGCGAGGCGGTAGAGCCACTCCAGGCCCACCGATCCCATCCACCGCGGTGCCCGGCTGAGCTCGCCGGCCGCGAAGGGCAGCGCCGCCCCGCACCCCAGCCACCAGGCCGAGGGCAGCAGCGAGGTGAAGGCCTCGATGAGGTGCTCCTGCTTCGGGAAGCCGAGCCCCACGAAGACGATGTCCGGCTGGGCCGACAGCAGCATCTCGCGGCACTTCCCGAGCTCCTCGGGATCGTGCTCGAAGCCGAGCGGCGGAGAGCAGGCGCCGACGACCTTCAGGCCGGGGTAGGCGGCCTGGAGCGCCTCGGCCGCCCGGTCCGGGACGCCGGGCGCGCCACCGAGCAGGAAGATGCTGCGCCCGTCCTCCGCCGCCGCCGCGCTGAGCGACCACAGCAGGTCCGCGCCGGTGACGCGGGTGGGCAGGGGGCGGCCGGCCAGCCGGGCCGCCCAGACCACCGGGGCGCCGTCGGCGACGCTGATGTCGGCCGAGCTGATCAGCCTGGCCAGCAGCGGGTCGCGCGAGGCCCGCCGGAGGTGGTCGACGTTGGGCGTGGCGATCCAGCCGCCCTGCCCGAAGACGAGCGCCGCGCGCACGCGCTCGACGACCTGGTCCTCGGTGAGGACGTCGATCGGCAGACCGCCGACCTGGATGCGTCGCTCACTCTCCGTCGTTGTCACGCCCGGATCATCGACGCGCCGCTCGCCCGTGATCAGTGCTTTCGGCCGGACCTCCCTCCAAGGAGGTAACGGCCGGTCACAACGATCATGGCCGGTGGCATCCTCGACGGGTGAGTTCCCCGAGCATCGACGGCGCCCCCGCGCCCGCGGCCCACGCCGGGGGGCGTGCCCGGGTGCTCTACCTCGGGGGCCTCGGACGCAGCGGCACCACGGTGCTCGAGCGGGTGCTGGGCGAGCTCCCGGGCGTCTGCTCCGTCGGCGAGGTGGTCCACCTCTGGCAGCGCGGCGTCCTGGACGACGAGACGTGCGGCTGCGGTGAGCCGTTCAGCCGGTGCTCCTTCTGGACCGAGGTCGGCGCGGTCGCGT
Organism: Blastococcus sp. SYSU DS1024; assembly: GCF_054050795.1. Lineage (NCBI taxonomy): Bacteria > Bacillati > Actinomycetota > Actinomycetes > Geodermatophilales > Geodermatophilaceae > Blastococcus > Blastococcus sp. SYSU DS1024. The sequence continues at coordinate 213,500 of NZ_JBJHAA010000003.1, read as the reverse complement.
TCGGCGGCTGGGACCGTGCGCTGGCCGCGCGCATGGTGGCCCTGCGCGCCCAGGTGGACCGCTCGCGCCACATCCCCCGGCTGCTGCGCTCCCGCGGGCGCCGCCGCGATCCGCGGCTGGCCGAGTACGTGGGTGCCTACCGGACGCTCTACCGGGCGATCAGCCAGGTCTCGGGCGGGGCCGTCGTCATCGACTCCAGCAAGCACTCCTCGCTCGCCTTCTGCCTGCGCACGGCGCCGGACCTCGATCTCCGCGTCGTCCACGTCGTCCGCGATCCGCGGGGCGTCGCCTACTCCTGGACCAAGGAGGTCCGGCGGCCCGAAGCCGGGGGCGAGGCGCTCATGACCCGCTACTCCCCGACCCGGTCCTCGGCCCTGTGGGTGGGGCACAACGTCTTCTTCGGGCTCCTCCGCCGGCTCGGCACCCCGACGCGCCGCCTGCGCTACGAGGACTTCGTGGCGCGGCCGGGGGTCGTGGTGGAGGACCTCGCCGTCTTCGCCGGGCTCCCCGCCGGCTCGGGCACCCGCGTCGTCGACGGGCACTCGGTCGTCCTCTCCCCCGCGCACACCGTGGCGGGGAACCCGATGCGCTTCCGCACCGGGCCGCTGACGCTGCGCCGGGACGACGCCTGGCGCACGGAGCTGCCGACCGGGGACAAGCGACTGGTCGGTGCGCTGACCCTGCCGCTGCTGGCGGTCTACGGCTACCTCCGCCGGGCCGCCCGGTGACCCCGCAGGCCGCCTCCGGAGCGCCCACCGTCGGGGTCGTCGTCCCGACGCACGACCGCCCGCAGCTGCTCAGGGAGACCCTGGCGGCCGTGCTCGGCCAGGACCTCGACCCCGTGGAGGCGGCCGGCCTCGACGTCGTCGTCGTCTACGACCGCGCCGAACCCGACCGGTCGCTGGAGGCCCTGAGCCGGCCCGGTCGCCGCGTCCGGGTGGTCGGCAACGAGCGCAGCCCCGGGCTCGCCGGGGCGCGGAACACCGGGATCCTCGCCCTGGACACCGACTGGGTGGCCTTCTGCGACGACGACGACACCTGGCTGCCCGGGAAGCTCCGCGCCCAGCTGGCGCGGGCGCGGCAGCACCCCGGGGCAGCGCTGGTCACCACGGCGGTGTGCGTCCGGTTCGAGGACCAGGAGGTCCCGCGCCTGGCCGGCGTCGACGAGGTGACGTTCGAGCAGCTGACCCGCAGCCGCATGGCGATGCTGCACAGCTCGACGCTCCTGCTCCGCCGGTCGGCGCTCCTGGGCCCCCTGGGCCTGGTGGACGAGGGCATCCCCGGCAGCCAGAACGAGGACTGGGACATGCTGCTGCGCGCGGCCGCCCTGGCCCCGATCCCGCACGTGGACGAGCCGCTGGTCCGGGTGCTGTGGGGCGGCAGCTCGCACTTCGCCCGCCAGTGGCGGACCCGGGTCGAGTCGCTGACCTGGATGCTGCAGCGGCACCCGGCGATCGCGGCCGACCGCGCCGGGGCCGCCCGGGTCTACGGGCAGCTCGCATTCGGCCACGCCGCTCTCGGCCGGCGCCGCGCAGCCGCCGGGTGGGCCGTGCGCGCGCTGCGCCGCCGCGTCGCGGAGCCCCGCGCCTTCCTCGCGCTCGCCGTGGCCGCCCGGCTGGTGCCGGCCGACACCGTGATGGCGACCCTGCACCGGCACGGCCGCGGCGTCTGACCCGGCTCCCCGATGACGAGGGCCCCGACCGCGCGCGGTCGGGGCCCTCGTCGTCGACGGCTCAGTAGGCGCCGGAGCGGCTGAGCACCGCGCGCACGGTCTTGACCAGGATGAGCGCGTCGGTCGCCAGCGACCAGTTCTCCACGTAGCGCAGGTCCAGCCGGACGGACTCCTCCCACGACAGGTCGCTGCGCCCGGAGATCTGCCACAGCCCCGTCAGGCCCGGCTTCACCAGCAACCGGCGGCTGACCGAGGTGTCGTAGCGGGCGACCTCGTCGGGCAGCGGAGGACGCGGGCCGACCAGCGACATGGAGCCGCCGAGCACGTTGAGCAGCTGCGGCAGCTCGTCGAGCGACAACCGGCGGAGCAGCCGCCCCACCGGCGTGACGCGGGGGTCGGCGCGCAGCTTGAACAGCAGGCCGTCGGAGATGTTGCCGGCCCGGAGCACGTCCAGCTGGCGGTCGGCGTCGACGACCATGCTGCGGAACTTCAGCATGGTGAACGTGCGCCCGCCCAGGCCCACCCGCTGCTGGCGGTAGAGCACCGGGCCGCGGCTGGTCAGGCCGACCGCGCCGGCGATCAGCGCCAGGACCGGTGACAGCAGGAGCAGCGCGAGCGCGGCCGCGACGCGGTCGGCCCCGCCCTTGACCACCCGGCGCCAGCCCTCGAAGCAGGGCTGCTCGATCGACAGCAGGGGCAGCCCCTCGAAGGGGCGGATGTGCAGCCGGGGACCGGCCACCTCGATCAGCCCGGGGGCGACCAGGAGCTCGAGCCCGGTCCCTTCCAGCTGCCACGAGAGCCTGCGCAGGTACTGGGCGGCGGTCTCGCTCGCGGAGGTGACCGCGATCGTGTCCGCGCCGTACGACGCGGCGAGCGACAGCACGTCGTCCAGGCCGCCCACGGGCACCCCGGACTGCTCGGCGACGCGGATGCGGTCGGCCGGCGTGACCGCCGCGGCCACCACGTCGAGCCCCGCGTACCGCTCCCGCTGCAGCTGGGTGACCAGGTCCAGCACGGCGCCCCCGCGGCCCACGACGACCACCTTCTTGGTGCACCGCCCCTGGGCACGAAGCCGGCGCAGCCGGGTCCGCGCCGCGTACCTGCCGAGGAGGGTGGCGACCGTGAGCGCCGGGATCGCGACGACCACCAGCAGCCGGCTGAGCTCCAGCGCGAAGAGGTAGGACGTAAAGCTGGCGAGGGCCAGGAGCAGGAACCCGGCGCGGCCGACCCGCCGGTACTCGTCGCTGCCGGTGCCGTAGACCCGCTCGGCGTAGGCGCCGGTGGTGGCGAGCAGCGCCGGCCAGGCCACGAGCAGCGCCAGGGTCGCCCACAGCAGCGGGGTGACCGCGGTGATCTGCCCACCCCGGCCGAGGAGCACCAGCGCGCCGGCCAGGCCCGCCAGCAGCGTCTCCCCGGCGACCAGGGCGACGGTGTAGGACCGCACCCAGGCCGGTGACGGACGACGGTCCAGCCCGCGCGGCCGCGGACCCGGCTCGGCGGCCGACCCGCCGGGAGCTCCCGGCAGGATGACCGCTCCGGTACTCGCCTGCTGGCGGTCCAGAAGCATGCGTCCCCCCGAACGAGATCACGCGCCGTGGCCGCTCCGGCACCACCAGGTCGGCGGCGAGCCGGTGAACAGCGGCTTCACGGCGCGTGGACGTGCTGACTGCCGTCGACACTCACAGAGAGTCATGGTCGACGTCAATCCACCGCATGCCGTTTCACCCCAACGGGGGCGTCGGGCGGCGGTCCCGGGCGGCCGGGATCAGCTGCGCGGGTGGACCTGGTTCTGCGCGGCCTCCAGCCCGGTGGCCAGGAGCGCCTCGGTGGCGTCCGCCGCCTCGACCAGCAGCAGGTCCAGCTCCTTGCGCTCGGTCGCCGAGAAGTCCTTGAGGACGAAGTCGGCGGGGTCCTGGCGACCGGGCGGGCGGCCGATGCCCACCCGCACCCGGAGGTAGTCCTTGGTGCCGGTCGAGCGGGTGATCGAGCGCAGGCCGTTGTGGCCGCCCTCCCCGCCGCCGCGCTTGAGCCGCACGACCCCGAAGTCGATGTCCAGCTCGTCGTGGATCACGACCAGCTGCTCGGCGGGCAGCTTGTGGTAGTCCAGCAGGCCGCGGACCGGGCCACCCGATTCGTTCATGTAGGTCGACGGCACCGCGAGCACCACCCGCCGGCCGGCCAGCCGCCCCTCGCCGGAGACCGCCCGGGCCCGCGCGCCCTTGCCGGGGGCCAGCCGGATGCCGGCGCGCCGGGCCAGCTCCTCGAGGACCATCGCCCCCACGTTGTGGCGGTTGCCGGCGTAGGCCGGACCGGGGTTGCCGAGCCCGACGACCAGGTAGGGCCCCTCGGGCGGCGGGGACGCCGCAGGGGCGCCGGCGGTGCCGGCGCCCCTGCGGGCCGTGCTCTCGATCAGCGGATGCCTCAGTCGTTCTTGCTGTTCTCGGCGGCGTCCATCGACTCGCCGCTCCCCTGGTCGAGGGGCTCGGGGACGACGTCGCCCTCGCCGACGCCCTCGGCCGCCTCGTCGGACTCCTCGCGCTCGATGCCCGCCTCGGCCTCGGCCTCGGCGAGCTCGGCCTCCAGCGCCTCGGCCGTGGGCGCGCCCAGGAAGCCGATGACCAGGGCCTCCGGGTCGGTGACCAGCGTCGAGCCGGCCGGCAGCACCAGGTCGCCGGCGGTGATGTTCTGCCCGGCGGCGCGGCCGGTGACGTCGACCTCGATGCTGTCGGGCAGCTTCGTGGCGTCGGCCTCGATGGAGACGGTGTTCAGCTGGTGGTTCGGGATGGCGTCGGGCGCCGGCTGGCCCACGACGACGACCGGCACGTCGACGGTGGTCTTCTCGCCGCGGCGGACGACCAGCAGGTCGACGTGCTCGTGCACGCGGGTCAGCGGGTCGCGCTGCACGGCCTTGGTCAGCGCGAGCTGCTCCTTGCCGTCCAGGACGATGGTCAGCAGGGCGTTGGCGCCGCCGTTGCGCAGCGCCGCGGCGAACTCGCGGGCGGGCAGGGACAGGTGGACGACGTCCTGGCCGTGCCCGTAGAGGACGGCGGGGACGCGGCCGGCACGCCGGGTGCGGCGGGCGCTGCCCTTGCCGAACTCGGTACGGGTCTCGGCCTCGAGACGGAAGTCAGCCACGGTGGTGTGCTCCTCGGAAGGTGGATCGGTCTGCGGGCCGGCGACCGGGCGCAGCACACCCCACGGGGCACACGCACGTCGATCACGGAGTACGGCTGGACCGTCTCCCTCGCCGGGCAACGGGACACATGGTACCCCAGGCCGGGCGCGGCCCGGCGCCTGACCCGGAGGGATGAGGGCGGGTGCTGCGCCGACGGCGGATCGCCCAGTATCGGCGCACCGCCGGTGAATGGAAGACGAATGCACTCAGGTACTGACCACGCCCTCGCGCACGCCCTGGCCACCTCGGCCGGCGAGGTGCTCCTCCGCGTCCGGGCCGGCTCGTACCCCGGCACCGATGCGCTCAAGGACGCCGGCGACGCCGCCGCCCACGCGCACCTGGTGACCCGGCTGGGGGCCACGCGCCCGGGCGACGCGGTGCTCTCCGAGGAGGGCGCGGACGACGCCGCCCGGCTGGGCGCCGACCGGGTCTGGATCGTGGACCCGCTGGACGGCACCCGCGAGTTCGCCGAGCACGGCCGCACGGACTGGGCGGTCCACGTCGCGCTCTGGGAGCGCGGCGAGCTGGTCGCCGGCGCGGTGGCGCTGCCGGCCGAAGGCGTCACGCTGGGCACCGCCGCGCCCGCGACGCTGCCCGTGCGCACCGAGGGACCGGTGCGGCTGGCCGTCAGCCGCAGCCGCCCGCCGGCGCTCGTGCAGGAGCTGGCGACCGCGATCGGGGCCGAGCTCGTGCCCATGGGGTCGGCCGGCGTCAAGGCCATGGCGGTGGTGCGCGGCCAGGCCGACGCCTACGTGCACGGCGGGGGCCAGTACGAGTGGGACTCCGCGGCACCGGTCGCTGTCGCCCGTGCCGCCGGCGCGCACACGAGCCGGCTCGACGGCTCGCCGCTGGCCTACAACCAGGCCGACCCGTACCTGCCGGACCTGGTGGTCTGCCGGCCGGAGCTGGCCGAGCGGCTGCTCGGCGCCCTGGCGGACCTGGGCTCGGCCCGGACCGATGGGGGGAACCGCGCATGACCACGCGCTACGAGCTGGGCCACCTCGACGCGCTCGAGGCCGAGGCTGTGCACGTCTTCCGCGAGGTCGCCGCCGAGTTCGAGCGCCCCGTGCTGCTGTTCTCGGGCGGCAAGGACTCGATCGTGATGCTCCACCTGGCGGAGAAGGCTTTCTGGCCGGCCCGCATCCCGTTCCCGGTGATGCACGTCGACACCGGGCACAACTTCCCCGAGGTCATCGAGTACCGGGACCGCCGGGTCGCCGAGGCCGGCGTCGCCCTCGTCGTCGCGTCGGTGCAGGAGTCGATCGACACCGGCCGGGTGCGCGAGCAGAAGGGGCCCCGGGCCAGCCGCAACCCGCTGCAGACGGTCACCCTGCTCGACGCGATCGAGCAGCACGGGTTCGACGCGGCCTTCGGCGGCGCCCGTCGCGACGAGGAGAAGGCCCGCGCGAAGGAGCGGGTGTTCTCCTTCCGCGACGAGTTCGGGCAGTGGGACCCGAAGAACCAGCGGCCGGAGCTGTGGTCGCTCTACAACGGCCGGCACCACCGCGGCGAGCACATCCGGGTCTTCCCGCTGTCGAACTGGACCGAGCTCGACATCTGGCAGTACATCGGCCGCGAGGGCATCGAGCTGCCGTCGATCTACTTCGCCCACCGCCGCGAGCTCTTCCTCCGCGACGGGATGCTCCTGTGGCCGAACGAGCACGTCCGGCCGGCCGAGGGCGAGGACGTCTTCGAGGCGACGGTGCGCTACCGCACCGTCGGGGACGTCACCTGCACCGGCGCCGTGGAATCCGCGGCGCGCACCGTCGACGACATCGTCGCGGAGGTCGCCGCCACGCGGGTCACCGAGCGGGGCGCGACCCGCGCCGACGACCGGGCCAGCGAGGCCGCGATGGAAGACCGCAAGCGTGAGGGGTACTTCTGATGGAGATGCTGCGCGTCGCCACCGCCGGCTCGGTGGACGACGGGAAGTCGACGCTGATCGGCCGGCTGCTGTACGACACCAAGTCGATCTTCAGCGACCAGCTCGAGGCGGTGGAGCGCACCAGCGCCGCGCGCGGTGACGAGTACACCAACCTGGCGCTGCTCACCGACGGCCTGCGGGCCGAGCGGGAGCAGGGCATCACCATCGACGTCGCCTACCGGTACTTCGCGACGCCGAAGCGGAAGTTCATCGTCGCCGACACCCCCGGGCACATCCAGTACACCCGGAACATGGTCACCGGGGCCTCCACGGCGAACGCCGCGCTGATCCTGGTGGACGCGCGCAAGGGCCTGCTCGAGCAGAGCCGCCGGCACGCCTTCCTCGCCTCGCTGCTGCGGGTGCCGCACCTGGTGCTGTGCGTGAACAAGATGGACCTGGTCGACTACGACCAGGGCGTCTTCGACGCAATCGCCGAGGAGTTCCGGCACTTCGCCGCCAAGCTGGACGTCGGCGACCTGACCGTCATCCCGGTGTCGGCGCTGGCCGGCGACAACGTCGTCACCCGGTCGGCGAACATGCCCTGGTACGAGGGCAGCTCGCTGCTGCACCACCTGGAGGAGCTGCACATCGCCTCCGACCGGAACCTGATCGACGCACGGTTCCCGGTGCAGTACGTCGTCCGCCCGTTCTCCGAGTCCCACCCGGACTACCGCGGCTACGCGGGCCAGGTGGCCGGCGGCGTGCTCAAGCCCGGTGACGAGGTCGTCGTGCTGCCCTCGGGGCTGCCGTCCCGGATCGCCGCCATCGAGACCAGGGACGGCCCGGTCGCCGAGGCCTTCCCCCCGATGTCGGTGACGATCCGGCTCGAGGACGACATCGACATCTCCCGCGGCGACATGATCTGCCGGCCCAACAACCAGCCGGCCGCCTCCCAGGACGTCGAGGCGATGGTCTGCTGGCTGCACGAGGAACCGATGCGGCCGGGCGGCAAGTACGCGATCAAGCACACGACGCGCTCGGCGCGCGCGATGGTCAAGGACCTGCGGTACCGGCTCGACGTGAACTCCCTGCACCGCGACGAGGACGCGGCCACGCTCTCCCTGAACGAGATCGGCCGGCTGCGGCTGCGGGTCACCGCGCCCCTGTTCACCGACCCCTACCGGGTCAACCGGACCACCGGGAGCTTCATCCTCGTGGACGAGAGCAACAACGCGACGGTCGGCGCGGGGATGGTGCTGTAGCCCTCCCGCGCCGCCCCCGGGCGGGCGGACGTGTTCCCCGTGGTCAGCTGGACGACGGGAGGCGTTCACCCGCCCGGCACCGGGACCGGGCATCATCGTGCCGTGCAGAACGACGCTGCGTCGCGACGACCCGGCGGTGCGCGGCCCCTCCCCGGGGACCGGTCGCACCGGCTGGCCCCGCGGTACCAGCTCCGGCTGGTGGGCGGGGACTCCGGCGACGAGCCCGTCCTCGTGTGGACCCGCCACCGGTTCCGGTCGCTCGCCGAGCTCTCCCTCCGCGAGGAGCGCAAGCACCTGCGGCTGGGGTCGGCGCGGCTCGTCGTGCACGACCGCCGCGCCCGCGCCTGCTGAGCGCTACGACCGCGGAGCGCCCTCCAGCGCCGCGAGCACCAGGCGGGCGCACGCCTCGACGTCCTTGCCGGTGGTGTCGACGGTGAGCTCCGCGTCGGTGGGCGCCTCGTAGGGATCGCTGATCCCGGTGAACGCCGGGATCTCGCCGCGGCGCGCCTTCGCGTACAGGCCCTTGCGGTCCCGGGCCTCGCACTCGGCGAGCGGCGTGGCGACGTGCACCAGCACGAAGCTGCCCCGCCCTGCCTGCGCCTCGACCTCCCGCCGGACGTCGGCGCGCACCGCCGCGTACGGGGCGATCGGCGCGCAGACGGCGGTCCCGCCGTGCTTGGCGATCTGCGCGGCCACCCAGCCGATCCGCCGCACGTTGGTGTCCCGGTCCTGCTGCGAGAAGCCGAGCCCCGCCGACAGGTGGTGGCGCACCTCGTCGCCGTCGAGCAGCGTGACCGCCGAGCCGGACTCGAGCAGCAGCTCGACCACGCGCCCGGCGATCGTCGACTTGCCCGCCCCCGACAGCCCCGTGAAGAACAGCACCGTGCCGCCCGTCCGGGCGGGCTCGGGATCGGCCCGCTCCCCGAGCAGGGTCGCGCCGTACCGGGCGGCCAGCTCGCTCCAGGGCAGCTCCGGGTGGGCGGCGGTGACCGGCACCAGCACCAGCTCGACCTCGCGGCCGGTCGCGCGGACGCCCGCCCAGGCGGCGGCACCGGTGGAGACCGAGGCGGAGTCCGCCGGCGCACCGGCCACGGGCAGCAGCGCCAGGACGCGGGCGGGCAGCTCCGCGGGGTCGGCCGGCGGTCGGCCGACCCAGGCGGCGGGCGCCGTCCAGCCGAGGTCGGCCAGCCGCCGGGCCACCGCCGCGGGCGCGCGCCAGCGCGGGATCTCGGCGACCGCCAGCCCGTCGCCCTCGCGGACGGCCACCGGCACGCCCTGGGCGTCCTCGAAGGCCTCCCCGGGCGGCAGGTCGGGCACCACGGCGCCCAGGCCGAAGTGGTAGCGGGCCACGGCGGCCACCTGGGCGTCGGTCAGTCGGGCACGAGCGGGCACGCCGGCCATCCTCCCAGGGGACCGGCCGCGGACCACGCGACCGGTCACCCGGCGGGGTGAGCTCAGCTGGCGCCGTCGAAGAGGCTGGTGACCGAGCCGTCCTCGAAGACCTCCTTGATCGCCCGCGCGAGCAGCGGGGCGATCGAGAGGACGGTGAGCTTGTCGAACTGCCGCTCGGGCTCGATCGGCAGCGTGTTGGTCACGATGACCTCGCTGATCTTGCTGTTGGACAGCCGCTCGACCGCGGGGCCCGACAGCACGCCGTGCGTGGCGGTGACGATGACGTCGGCGGCGCCCGCTTCGAACAGCGTCTCGGCGGCCTTCACGATCGTGCCGCCGGTGTCGATCATGTCGTCGACCAGGATGCAGACCCGGCCCTCGACGTCGCCGACGACGCGGTTGGCGACGACCTGGTTGGCGACGAGCGGGTCACGGGTCTTGTGGATGAAGGCCAGCGGGGTGCCGCCGAGCTTGTCGCTCCACCGCTCGGAGACCCGGACCCGGCCCGAGTCGGGAGACACGACGGTGATGTCGCGGTCGCCCCACCGGTCGCAGACGTGCTTGACCAGCAGGTCGAGGGCGAAGAGGTGGTCGACGGGGCCGTCGAAGAAGCCCTGGATCTGGGCGGTGTGCAGGTCGACGGTCATCAGCCGGTCGGCACCGGCGGTCTTGAACATGTCGGCGACCAGCCGGGCGGAGATGGGCTCGCGGCCGCGGTGCTTCTTGTCCTGCCGGGCGTAGGGGAAGAACGGCGCGACGACGGTGATCCGCTTGGCCGAGGCGCGCTTGAGCGCGTCGACCATGATCAGCTGCTCCATCAGCCACGTGTTGATCGGGGCGGTGTGGCTCTGCACCACGAAGGCGTCGCAGCCGCGCACCGACTCCTCGAAGCGCACGAACAGCTCGCCGTTGGCGAACTCGTAGGCGGCCGTCGGGGTGGGGGTCACACCCAGGTGACCGGCGATCTCGTCGGCCAGTGCGGGATAGGCCCGGCCGGAGAAGAGCATCATGCTCTTGTTCGTCGTCTGCCGGATGGCGCTCATCGGCTCGCTGCCCCTAGCTGTCGGAGTCCGCACGGGAGGGCCCGGACCGGTCCTCCCCGGGTGCCTCGGTCCGGTTCTCGGCCGCTGCCGCGGCCTCCGCAGCGGGCGTTCCGGACCGTCGGCGACGGACCCAGCCTGCCACATTGCGCTGGGGTGCCCGGGCGACGGCCATCGCACCGGGGGGCACGTCGGAGGTGATGACCGACCCCGCGGCGGTGTAGGCGCCGTCGCCGACCGTGACCGGCGCCACGAACATGTTGTCGGCGCCGGTGCGCGCGTGGTCCCCGATCGTCGTGCGGTGCTTGGCCACGCCGTCGTAGTTGACGAACACGGTGGCCGCCCCGATGTTGGTGCCGCGGCCGATCGTGGCGTCGCCGACGTAGGACAGGTGCGGGATCTTCGCCCCCTCCCCCACCTGCGCGTTCTTCGTCTCCACGAAGGTGCCGACCTTCACCCCGGCCGCGAGATCGGTGCCCGGCCGCAGGTAGGCGAACGGGCCGACCGACACCCGCGCACCGATCCGCGCACCGACCGCGTGCGCCCGCACCACGGTGGCCCCCTCCCCCACCTCGGTGTCGACCAGCGTGGTGTCCGGGCCCACGTGGGCAGCATCACCCACCGAGGTCACCCCCTGGAGGTGGGTGCCGGGCTCCAGGACCGCGTCGCGGCCCACCGTCGCTGTGACGTCGACCCACGTCGTGAGCGGGTCGACGACGGTGACGCCGCTGCGCATGAGCTCGACGAGCACCCGGTCGTTGAGCGTGCGCCGGCGCGCGGCCAGCTCCACCCGGTCGTTGCAGCCGAGCACGTCGTCGGGGTCCTCGGCGAGCACCCCGCCCACCGGGGCCCCGTCGCCGACGAGCAGACCGAGGACGTCGGTGACGTAGAGCTCGCCCTGGTCGTTGCCGGCGTCGATGCGGCCCAGCGAGGACCGGAGGACCGCGGCGTCGCCGACGTAGACGCCGGCGTTGATCTCGCGGATCAGCCGCTGCTCCGGCGTGGCGTCGCGCTGCTCCACGATCGCGCGCACCCGGCCGCCGGCGTCCCGCACGATGCGCCCCAGACCCGTCGGGTCGGCCACCTCCGCGGTGAGGACGGTGAGCGCGTTCCCCGTCCGCAGGTGCTCCTCCACCAGGCGCGCCACGGTCGCCGCCCGGAGCAGCGGCGCGTCACCGTTGACCAGCAGCACCGGCCCCTCGAGCTCCGGGACCGCGGCGAGGGCGACCGCGGCCGCGTGCCCCGAGCCCAGCTGCTCCTCCTGGACGACGGGCAGCGCGGCGGGCGCGATCTGCGCCAGGTGCTCCTCCACCTGGTCGCGACCGGAGCCCACGACCACGACCGTCGCGCCGGCGCCGAGCGGCTCCGTGGCGGCGAGCACGTGGCCGAGCATGCTGCGCCCACCCAGCGGGTGCAGCACCTTCGGGGTGGTCGAGCGCATGCGGGTGCCCTGCCCGGCGGCCAGGACGACGACGGCGGCCACTGTCGGCGCGACGGGGGCGGGGGCCGGCTGCACGTGGGTCACGGAACTCCTCGATCGGCGTCGGCGGGTTGCGCTGGGGGACTCGGACTCGAACCGAGACTTCCCGGCTCCAAAGGCCGGCGGGCTGCCGATTACCCCATCCCCCATCCCGGGCCGCGCCGGCCCGGAGGGCGCCGGTGGAGCAGCGCCCGGGGCGAGCCTAGGGCCCCGCCGGCGCCGGCAGCACCCGCGTCGGGACCGATCCTCCGCCGTCGGCTCGCCGACTCCCTGGTCGTGCCGTACGTTACGGCCAGGCGGCCGGGCCCCAGTGCGCGCCGGCCGATCCCCCCACCGGTCGCCCTCGGAGGCCCCTTGTCCGCTCCTGCCCGTACCCGGCCCATGGCTCCTCCGCGCCCTGCGGAACCGCACGTCGGGCTCCCGGCCAACGCGATCGGCCGGCGCAAGAGCGTCCTGGAGATCGTCACGCTCTACGTCTTCGTGGTGGTGCCCTTCCTCGCCCTGGCCGCCGTCGTGCCGGCCGTGTGGGGCTGGGGGCTGTCCTGGCTGGACGTGGGGCTCGCGGTCGGCTTCTACTTCTTCACGCTCCTCGGCGTGACCGTGGGCTACCACCGGTACTTCACGCACGGCTCCTTCAAGGCCAAGCGCCCGCTGCGGCTGCTGCTGGCCGTCGCCGGGTCCATGGCCGTGCAGGGCCCGGTGGTGCAGTGGGTGGCCGACCACCGGCGGCACCACGCCTTCTCCGACCGCGACGGTGACCCGCACTCGCCGTGGCGCTACGGCAGCGACGCCCGCGCGCTGCTCAAGGGCATGTTCCACGCCCACCTCGGCTGGCTGTTCGAGCGGCGCAAGACCAGCCAGGAGCGCTACGCCCCCGACCTGATGAAGGACTCCGCGCTGGTCATCACCGACCGGTTGTTCGTGGTGTGGGCGGCGGTCAGCCTCTTCCTCCCGGCCGTCATCGGCGGCCTGGTCGCCGGCTCGTGGGCCGGTGCCTGGTCGGCCTTCTTCTGGGCGGGGCTGGTGCGCATCGGCCTGCTGCACCACGTCACCTGGTCGATCAACTCGGTCTGCCACGTGATCGGCGACCGCCCGTTCGTCTCCCCGGGCCGTGACCGCGCCACGAACTTCTGGCCGCTGGCGATCCTCAGCGCGGGCGAGTCGTGGCACAACCTGCACCACGCCGACCCGACCTGCGCCCGGCACGGTGTGCTGCGCGGGCAGATCGACATCAGCGCCCGCACCATCTGGGTGTTCGAGAAGCTCGGCTGGGCCTGGAACGTCAAGTGGCCCGACCCCGTGCGGCTGGCGGCCAAGCGGCGCGTCCCCGCGGCCACCGGCAGCTGAGCCCCGCAGCCCGCGGGGACGATCCCGCGGGCTCCGTCAGGCGGTCGTCCGGGCGCCGGGCACCGGCCCCGTGACGGCCCGCACCGTGCGGAACACGCCGACGCCGGCGAGCTCGGCCGCGAGCCGGACCGCGGACCGCTCGTCGGCGGCGAGCGCGGCCACCGTCGGCCCCGATCCGCTCACCAGCGCGGCGCGGGCGCCGGCGTCCTCGGCCGCGCGCAGCGCCCGGCGCAGTTCCGGACGCAGGGCCAGGGCGGCCGGTTGCAGGTCGTTGGCCAGGGCCGCGGCGAGCTCCGTCGTCGAGCCCGAGCGCAGCGCGGCGAGCACCGGGTCGGCCGGCGTCGGCCCGGCCACGTCGGGCAGCCGGCCCGCAGCGCGCATCCGGTCGAGCTCGCCGTACACGGCCGGGGTGGACAACCCTTCCCCGGCGATGCCGAGCACCCAGTGCCAGCGCCCGCCGGTGAGCACCGGGGAGACCTGCTCCCCCCGGCCCGTGCCCAGGGCGACGCCGCCGACGAGGCCGAAGGGCACGTCGCTGCCCAGGTCGGCGGCGAGCGACAGCAGGTCCTCGCGGCCGGCACGGGTGCCCCAGAGCGCGTCCAGCGCCACCAGCGTGGCCGCCGCGTCGGCGCTGCCACCGGCCAGCCCCCCGGCGACCGGGATGCTCTTGGCCACCTCCAGATCGGCGTCGGCGCGGACGCCCGCGTGCGCGGCCAGCAGCTCCGCGGCCCGCCAGACCAGGTTGGTGCGGTCGGCGGGCACCTGTCCCGAGCCGTCGCCCGCGCCGGCCCCTTCGCCCGTCATCCGCAGGGACAACCCCTCGCCCGGCCGCGCGGTGACGGTGTCGTGCAGCGACACGGCGAGGTAGACGGTCTGCAGCGCGTGGAACCCGTCCGCGCGCAGCGGGCCCACGCCCAGGTGCACGTTGATCTTCGCCGGCGCCCGGACGACCACCGCGTCCCGCCCGCTCACGGCTGCCCGGCTTCCGTGCCGGCCAGCCGGGCGAAGTCGGCGAGGGAGAGCTGCTCGCCGCGGGCCGAGGGCTCGATGCCCGCGGCGCGGAGGCGCGCCTCGGCCGCGGCGGGGCCTCCCGCCCAGCGCGCCAGGGCCGCCCGCAGGCCCTTGCGTCGCATGCCGAAGGCCGCGTCCACCACGGCGAAGGTCGCCTCCCGGTCCCCCGGCGGGGGCGGCCGGCGGACGAGGCCGACCAGCCCCGAGTCGACGTTGGGCTCGGGCCAGAAGACCCGGCGCCCGACGTTGCCCGCCCGGCGCACCTCGCCGTACCAGGCGGCCTTGACCGAGGGGACCCCGTACGCGGGCGTCCCGGGCGCGGCGGCCAACCGCTCGGCCACCTCCGCCTGCACGAGCACCAGCGCCCGGCCGAGGGTCGGCAGCAGCTCCAGCAGGTGCAGCAGGACCGGGACCGCGATGTTGTAGGGCAGGTTCGCCACCAGCGCGGTGGGCGGGGGCCCGGGCAGCTCGCGGAGCCGCAGCGCGTCGGCCTCGACCACGGTGAGCCGGTCGGCGAGGTCGGGTCGGCGCGCGGCGACGGTCTCGGGCAGGAGAGCAGCCAGCCGCGGGTCGATCTCCACCGCCGTCACCTGCGCGGCGGCCGGCAGCAGGCCGAGGGTGAGCGAGCCCAGCCCGGGGCCCACCTCGAGGACGACGTCGTCGGGCCGCAGGTCCGCGGTGCGCACGATCCGCCGGATGGTGTTGGCGTCGTGCAGGAAGTTCTGCCCGAGGGTCTTGGTGGGGCGCAGGTCGAGCCGCTGGGCCAGCTCGCGGATGGCGGCCGGGCCCAGCAACCCGTCGGCCTGCTCGGGTGCGGTGCTCAGCGGATCAGCTGAACAGGCGGGGGCCGCAGTGCGGCCACTGACCCGCTCCGGAGCGCTGGTAGAGCAGCTGGGCGCGGTAGGTCTGCTCGTCGGCCGAGGCGGCCGCGGGGTCGCCGCTTCCGCCGACCGAGTTCCAGGTGGCCTGCGAGAACTGGTACATGCCGCGGTACTTGCCGGTGGAGCTCACCGCGTTCGGGCGTCCGCCGGACTCGCAGCCGGCCAGGGCCGCCCAGTTGAGGCCGTCGGCGGCGGGGCGGTTGGTCGGGCGGGCCTTGGTGCCGACCGTGACCTGCTCGTCGACCGGTGCGCGGGTGACGGTGCGGGAGAGCTCCTCGCGGCTGGTCTCGCGACCGTCGACGACGGTCACCCGGTAGGTCGTCGCCTGCTCGCCGTCCACGCCCGGGACGGTCACCGTCTCGTCACCCTGGAACGCCTCGGCGTCCTTGGTCTCCACCCGGCCGTGGGCGACGGGGGTCGTCTCGGTGACCTCCGAGACCTGCACCCGGTACACCTGCAGGCGCATGCGGTTGAGCAGCGCCTGGGACAGCCGCAGGCTGGTGCGGTCGGTCTCGCTGAGCGCGATGCCGTGCTCGGCGAGCAGGTCGCCGGCGGTGGCGGCGGTCGTGGTGACCACCCGCTCCTGCCCGTCGGCGACCAGCACGACCTCCTTGGGCGTGGTGATGCTCAGCTGCATCCCCTCCAGCGGGAGGCGGTCGCTGCGGCTGGCCGAGAGCACCAGGCCGTCGGTGCGGAAGCCCAGCTGGTCCAGCGCCTCCTCGACCGACAGGGCGGTCACCTGCACCTGGCGCGAGACGCCGTCCACGGTGAGCTCGAGCGGCCGCGCCCGGGTGAGGACGACGGCGTCACCGTCGGCCACCACCTGATCGGCCGACGGGAGCACGACGTCGTGGGCGGTGAGCGTGAGCCCCTCCTCCTCGAGCACCTCGGCCACCGTGCCGGCGTAGGTGCCGACGTCCCGGGTCTGCCCGTCCACGGTCAGCGAGACGGACTTCTGGGCGAGGAAGAAGGCCAGCGTCCCGCCCACCAGTCCGAGCAGGACGAGGGCGAAGAGGCTGAGCTGCAAGGAGCGGCGCACGACACTTCCAGGGGTCACAGAACCCGGGCAGGAGGGCGACGGGACCGCCGGAGCGGCCCGGCCACGTCGGCGGCTCGGGCGGCAGCCTGCGGGTTCCCCCGCGATGGCGCCACCCGGTCCGTCCCTCCACCCCGGCTGTCGGTCACGACACGATAACGAACACTCCGCGGACGGCTTCGGTGCACGAGCAGTGAAACAGCAGTCGGCGCCTCCGCTGTGTCGACTCGCCGACACACGCGGTGACGGCCGCGCCGAGCCCGGGCACCGTGCGGAGCGGCGGTCACTCCGCGCGGCGGTGACCAAGCACACGGCACGGGCGCCGCTCCGGCGCGCACGCGGCCGTTCTCAGCCGGTGAGCGCGACCGCGCTGGACCGCACCGGGCGCAGCCAGCTCAGCAGGAAGGCGGCCACCGCGAGCCCCGCGGCCAGCGCGGAGAAGCCCCCGGCCACGAACGCGACGGGCAGCACGTCGAAGCCCTCGCCGACCTCGTCCCCGAGGTCCAGGCCCACCCGGAGCAGCAGCGTGCCCAGCGGCAGCAGGGCGCTCACGCTCGCAGCGGCGACGACCAGGTGCGCCGTCCAGGTGCGCAGCGCCTCGTCCACGGGCACGTCGGCGCCGTCGGCGGGCAGCGGACGGACGAGGGCGCGCAGCAG
This sequence comes from Blastococcus sp. SYSU DS1024, assembly GCF_054050795.1. Lineage (NCBI taxonomy): Bacteria > Bacillati > Actinomycetota > Actinomycetes > Geodermatophilales > Geodermatophilaceae > Blastococcus > Blastococcus sp. SYSU DS1024. Next base: position 196,683 of record NZ_JBJHAA010000003.1, on the reverse strand, counting down.
CGCCACCTCGGCCAGCAACCAGGCGGCCAGCGGCACGGCGACGGCCACCCAGGCCACGGCACCCCCGAGGTCGCCCGAGGCCCACAACCACCCGGCCAGCAGCAGCTCGGCGGCGACGACCGCGCGCATCGTCCACACCAGCCAGCCCGAGATCTGCTCCCCCTGGCGCGGTCGGCGGGCCGGCGAGCTCAGCTGCCAGCGCGGTCGCGGCCGGGTGGCCTCGGCCAGCAGCACGCCCGCCAGCGACCCGATCACGAGCAGCGGCAGCCACAGGAACACCGAGGCCTCGGCGAGCAGCACCACGCTGGCCACGATCCCGGCGACGCCCAGGAGCAGGCCCAGCCACCGCCAGCGACGGCCGTGCACCGCCTGGCGCTGCAGGGTCGCCGCCCCCTCCCGGGTGGGCTGGGCCAGCTCCACCCCCGCGCCGGCGACCGCCCGCCGCCCGGCCGCCAAGCCCCAGGCCCGGGCCAGCAGGACGCCCGGCACCAGCAGAGCGACGAAGACCACGACGGCGATGAGACGACCCACGGTGACAGTGTCCTCCTTCGGAGGACACCGCGGCCACGAGCCGTTCCCCTGTTGCCACGAGCGCGTCCATCGCCCCTGCGCGATGACATCGTCGTCCTCCGGACGACACCGCGACCACGTGCCGTCCCCCGGCGGCGACGAGCGCCTCCATCGCGCCTGCGCGGACCCCTCCGGGGCCCACTCGGCGCGATCGGACCTAGCTGGTGCGCCAGCTGCCGAAGACGCGCTCGGCGGTGGCGGTGAGGGCGTGGCAGAGCTCCGCCAGGTCGTTCCCGGTCACCTCGGCGAGCGCGCGGACCGTGTGCGGCACCAGCCGGGAGGCGTTCGGTCGCCCGCGGAAGGGGACCGGGGTGAGGAACGGCGCATCGGTCTCCACGAGCAGCTGGCCCACCGGCGCCAGTGCGACCGCCTCCCTCAGGTAGCCGGCGTTGGCGAAGGTCAGCGTGCCGGCGAAGGACAGCACGTACCCACGCTCCACGCACGCCCGTGCGAACGCCGCGTCGCCGGAGAAGCAGTGCATGACGACGTGCTCGGGCGCGCCCTCGTCGTCCACGACCCGGAGGACCTCCTCGTGCGCATCCCGGTCGTGGATGACCAGCGCGACGCCGTGCTCCTTGGCGATGCGGATGTGCGCCCGGAACGACGCCTCCTGGGCGGCCCACCCCTCGGGCCCGGTGCGGAAGCGGTCCAGCCCCGTCTCCCCCACCGCCCGCACCCGCGGGAGGGCGGCCAGCCGGTCGATCTCGGCCAGCGCGTCGTCGGTCGCCCTGCCCTCCCCCGCCTCGTTGGGGTGCAGGGCGACGGCGGCGAGCACGTTCGGGTGCCGTGCGGCCAGCTCCGCCGACCACCGGGACGAGGCGACGTCGACGCCGACCTGCACCAGCCGCGGGATGCCGACCGCCTCGGCGGCGGCGATCTCGGCGTCCACTGCGGCGTCGGACGCCCACTCGCCGTGGTCACCGTCGGCCGGCCGCTCCCCCAGGACGATGTCCAGGTGGGTGTGGCTGTCCAGCGCCGGCGCCGGCAGCGGCTCCGGGGACGGCGGCGCCTCACCCCGCCGGTTGGCGCGGGCGGCGGCGCTACGACTCACTCGCCGCCCTCCAGCCGCCGGAGCTCCTCCTCCACCACCGACTCGTCGAGCTTGGTGAAGATCGGCTTCGGCGGGGTCAGCGGCGTGCCGGGCGCCGCCAGCGGCGTCGAGGCCCAGACCGCCTGCCCCTGCTCGTAGTCGCCGGTGATGACCGGGTACGGCGAACCGTCGTCGAGGTCGGTGACCTCCTCGATCCGCGGCGCGACCGACCAGGTGCCGGTGCCGCCGAGCAGCTCGTGCACCTGCTGGGAGGAGTGCGGGAGGAACGGCGTCAGCAGGGCGTTGCAGTCCTTGATCGCCTGCAGCGCGGTGTGCAGGACGGTGTCCCGGCGGGCCGGGTCCTCCTTGAGCTTCCACGGCGCCTGGTCCGACAGGTACTTGTTCGCCTCGCCGACCACGCGCATCGCCTCCCCGATGGCGGCCTTCTGCCGGTTGCGGGCCAGCAGCTCGCCGACGGGTGCGAAGGCACCGGAGGTGGTGGCCAGCAGGGCGCGGTCCTCCGCGGTCAGCTCCCCCGGGGTCGGTACCGCGCCGACGTTCTTGGCCGCCATCGAGACCGACCGGTTGACCAGGTTGCCCCAGCCGGCGACCAGCTCGTCGTTGTTGCGCCGGCGGAACTCCGCCCAGGTGAAGTCGGTGTCCTGGTTCTCCGGCCCGGCGACGGCGATGAAGTAGCGCAGCGCGTCGGCGTCGTACCGGGCCAGGAAGTCGCGCACGTAGATGACGACCTGCCGGGAGGAGGAGAACTTGCGCCCCTCCATGGTCAGGAACTCGCTGGAGACCACCTCGGTCGGCAGGTTCAGCCGGCCGAGGGAGCCGGGCGTGCCGCCCTTGTCGCCCTCGCCGTTGTAGCCGAGCAGCTGGGCGGGCCAGATCTCGGAGTGGAAGACGATGTTGTCCTTGCCCATGAAGTAGTAGGCGTCGGCGTCCGGCGTCTGCCACCACTGCCGCCAGGCGTCCGGGTCCCCGGAGCGGCGGGCCCACTCGATCGACGCCGACAGGTAGCCGACGACGGCGTCGAACCAGACGTAGATCCGCTTGTCCGGCCGGTCGCGCCAGCCGTCGAGCGGCACCGGCACACCCCAGTCGATGTCGCGGGTGTAGCTGCGCGGCTTGAGGTCCTCGAGCAGGTTGACGCTGAAGTTCAGGACGTTGGGCCGCCAGCTCTTGCGGGTGCCCAGCCAGTCGCCCAGCGCGCGGGTGAACGCGGGCAGGTCGAGGAAGTAGTGCTCCTCCTCCACGAACTTCGGCGTCTCACCGTTGATCTTGCTGACCGGGTTGATCAGCTCGATCGGGTCGAGCTGGTTGCCGCAGTTGTCGCACTGGTCGCCGCGCGCCCCGTCGTAGCCGCAGATCGGGCAGGTGCCCTCGATGTAGCGGTCGGGCAGGGTGCGGCCGGTGCTCGGGCTGATCGCACCGAGCGTCGTCTTCGGGAAGACGTACCCGTTCTTGAGCAGGCCGAGGAAGATCTCCTGGCTGATCTGCGCGTGGTTGGCCGTCGTCGTCCGGGTGAACAGGTCGTAGCTCAGCCCGAGGGACTGCAGGTCGCCCACGATGATCCGGTTGTTCCGGTCGGCGATCTGCCGGGGCGTGATCCCCTCGGCGTCGGCGGCCACCGTGATCGGGGTGCCGTGCTCGTCGGTGCCGCTCACCATCAGCACCCGGTCACCGGCCATCCGGTGGTAGCGGCTGAAGACGTCGGAGGGGACGCCGAAGCCGGAGACATGGCCGATGTGCCGCGGGCCGTTGGCGTAGGGCCACGCGACGGCGGTCAGGATGTGCCGATCACTCACGCCGGTGAGCCTAGGCGGCGCGGTCGACGCCGGTCGCCCGGGCGGGCAGCCGGCGCCGGGGTCAGGGCTGCGAGACGACGCTCGTCGCGGGTCCCGCCGGGTCGGCGTCGGCCGGCTGGAGGACGACGAGGCCGCCCAGCACCAGGGCGATGCCCCCGAGGGTCACCGCGCACAGCGACCGGTGGACGGCCACCGGATCGGGTCGGCGCACGCGGACCCGCGGCCCCCGCAGCACCCAGTCCCGGGCGGACGGCGCGTCCACGAGCAGCAGCTTGCCGATGGGCAGCGCGAAGGCGGCGGCGAACAGCAGCGGCAACGGCAGCCCCCCGGTCAGCGCGGTCGGCAGCGGCTGCAGGAGCGCGAAGCCGCCCAGCACCGACACCGCGGCCAGCTCGACCACCGAGGTGACCAGGAGCAGGTTCCGGCTGGAGCCCTCGATCAGCGCGGCGCCGGCGCCGGCGGTGAGCACGATCCACCCGGCCAGCACGAACAGCCCGGCGGCGACGAGCCAGCCGGCCGGGCGCACCGGGGAGGCCAGCACGGCATCGGCCCGGGACAGGCCGACCGCGAGCAGGCCGACCGCCTCCAGGACGGCGAGCACCCCCGCCGCCAGCGCCGGGACCGGGATCCACCGCGCCGCGCCGGCCGCCGAGGTCTCCGGGGCCGGCCGCGCCGTGCGGACGTACGCCGCACCGGCGATGGTGCGGACGTCGAGGACGGTGCTCGCCACGAGGAATCTCTCCCTGACCGGTCGGGGGTGTCCCCGGACTGGACGGCCGATCGAAGAGGTGGCTGGAGCGTCACCCCGGTCGGCTCACCCGCCGGGGTGAGACGCCGTCGCGGGCCGGGCCGGGCCCGCGTGGGCCGGCATGTCGGGCGCCTACGCTGCTACTCCCGGACGACGACCCGCGAGGAAGGCGGCAGCCGCGATGAGCACCCGGGACGATCCCCCGGCCGCACCCCTGGCACCGGCACCGTCGCAACCCCCGACGCTGCGGCCGCAGCCGGCCGGCCCCCAGCACCGCCGGCCCACCCGCCGCCCGGTCGACGGCGCCGTCGTCGACTGCGCCGTCTACGTCGACGGCCGGCGGCAGGAGGCGATCGCGCCCGACGACGCGCTGCGGATCGCCGAGGAGCGCGGCGGCTTCGTGTGGCTCGGGCTCTACGCGCCGAGCGAGGAGGAGCTGGGAGCGATCGGCGAGCGGTACGACCTGCACCCGCTCGCCGTCGAGGACGCCGTCTACGCCCACCAGCGCCCGAAGCTCGAGCCCTACGACGACGCGCTGTTCATGGTGCTGAAGACCGCGACGTACGTGGAGCACGAGGAGCTGACCGCCACCAGCGAGGTCGTGGACACCGGCGAGGTGATGGTCTTCCTCGGGCCCCGGTACGTGATCACGGTGCGGCACGGGGAGCACGGCGGGCTGACCGGCCTGCGGCAGCGGCTGGAGGAGCAGCGGGAGCTGCTGTGCCTGGGGCCGTCCGCGGTGCTGTACGCGGTCGCCGACCTCGTCGTCGACACGTTCGTGGAGGTGGCCGCCGCGGTCGAGGAGGACGTCGAGGAGCTCGAGGCGTCGGTCTTCAGCCCGGAGCGCACCGACGACATCGGCCGGCTGTACCAGCTCAAGCGGGAGCTGATGTCGCTGCGACGGGCGGTCTCCCCCCTGGAGGTCCCGCTGCAGAAGCTCGCCGAGCGGCCGGTCGACGTCGTCCCGGACGCGATGCGCTCCTACTTCCGCGACGTGCTCGACCACGCCATCCGGGTGCGGGACCAGGTCGGTGGGCTCGACGAGCTGCTCACGTCGATCCTGCAGGCCTCGCTGGCACGGACGACCATGGCCGACAACGAGGACATGCGGAAGATCTCCGCCTACGCGGGCATCATCGCCGTCCCCACCGCCATCGCCGGCATCTACGGCATGAACTTCGACTACATGCCCGAGCTGGAGTGGCGGTACGGCTACTTCGCCGTCCTGCTGCTCATCGCCACCGTCATCACGCTGCTGTACCGCGGGTTCAAGCGCAACGGCTGGCTGTAGCACGCCCCACCGGGCCGCCCACCTCGGCAGTTTCGTGCACGAACGGTTCCCTCCGGCCGGCCGAGACGACCGTTCGTGCACATCCCGGCGTGGTCACCGGGCGAGCGCGGCACGGATGGTCATCAGCAGGCGCGCCGGGTCGTGCAGGTCCGCGGCCGTCACGAAGACCACCCGCCAGCCCGCCTCCTGCAGGCGGTTGAGGCGTCGCCGATCCTTCGCCAGCTGGCCGGCCGCCCCGTGCCAGGCACCGTCGTACTCCACGGCGACCTTCAGCTCCGGCCAGGCGAAGTCGACGCGGGCCACGAACTCGCCGGCGTGCCGGACGACGTGCTGGGCGACGGGATCGGGGAGGCCGCCGCGGCGCATCACCAGGCGCAGGCGCGTCTCCTGCGGCGACTCGGCCAGGCCGTCGGCGAGCGCGCACACCTCACGCTGGCGCACCGTAGCGGCCCGTGCCCGGACCTCGGCGAGCCCGAGGACACCAGCGGCGATCATGCGGTCGACCGCCACGACCGCCTCCTCCCGTGCCAGGGCCCGCGCGAGCCGCAGCGCCGTCGCCGAAGGCGTCGTGACCAGGGCGCCGTCGCGCCGGCAGACGTCCCCCGCCGCCAGTGACGCCCGCCGCACCACCAGGCCGGGATGCCGCCGGGGATGAGCGCCCGGCGGGAGGGTGAGCTCGACGTCGTCCGTGGCCGCCGCCAGATCGACACCCCAGACCGTCGCCGCGCTGGCCCCGGAGATCACCGCACCGGGGAGAAGGACCGAGGCGGCGGCGCGAGCACGCAGCCGGTGGGAGTCGGGGACCGCGGCGTCGACGTAGACGTCGCGGAACAGGCGGCGCCACGCCGGCCCGCGGAGCTGCTGCCGGGTGAGCCACCCCGCTCGGACCGCAGCGCTACCGCGGAAGAACCTGCCCCGCAGACGATCGGGGACGACAGGCTGGACCGGCACGGCGGCAGGGTGCCCGAGCGGCTCCGGCGGCGCTCCCCGCGCGTCCACAAGGAGCCGGTTGTGCACATGTCGTCCTCTCCCGATGCGGATGGGAACGCCATGTGCACGAACTGCGCGCGGGGACTCAGGTGCCCTTGGCGGCGACCACGGCGTCGAAGACGGTGCGCTTGGGCAGCCCGGTGCGCTCCATGACCGCGCGGATGGCGTCCTTGCGGGTGGCGCCCGCGGCCTCCTCGGCGGCGACGGCGGCGGCGAGCTCCGGCCCGGTGAGCTCCACCGCCCGCTCCGGCGCGCCGGCGACCACCAGGGTGATCTCGCCGCGCACTCCCTCGGCCGCCCACGCGGCCAGCTCCCCCAGCCCGCCGCGCCGCACCTCCTCGTAGGTCTTGGTCAGCTCGCGGCAGACCGCGGCCGGCCGCTCCTCGCCCAGGACGGCGGCTGCATCGGCCAGCGCGTCGGCCAGCCGGTGCGGCGACTCGAAGAAGACCATCGTCCGCCGCTCGTCGGCCAGCGCGGTGAACGTCGAGCGCCGCTCCCCCGCCTTGCGCGGCAGGAAGCCCTCGAAGCAGAACCGGTCGACCGGCAGCCCGGAGACCGCCAGCGCGGTCGTCACCGCCGAGGGCCCGGGCACCGAGGTGACGGCGATCCCGGCGTCGATCGCCGCCCGCACGAGCGTGTAGCCGGGGTCGGAGACCGACGGCATCCCGGCATCGGTGAGCAGCAGCACCGTCGCGCCGGAGGCCAGCGCGTCCAGCAGGCCGGGCAGGCGTGCGCGCTCCACCGAGTCGTGGAAGGTGACCACCCGGCCGGTGAGCGTGACCTCGAGGTCGGCGGCGAGCCGGTGCAGCCGGCGGGTGTCCTCGCACGCCAGCACATCGGCCGTGGCCATCGCCGCCCGCAGCCGCGGGCCGACGTCACCGGGCTGCCCCAGGGGCGCCCCACCCAGCACCAGCCGTCCGCTCACCCGTCGAGCCTGTCACGACCGGACCGACAGGCTCGCCCGCAGGGTCCCGGCGCGAGCCTGCGAGTGCTGGGGGGCGGGCGGGTCCTTTCACTACCCTGACCGCATGGCGGTGCTGGCACCCGGGCGGGCGGACCCCGGCCCGCAGGCACCCCCGCAGCCGGCCGCCTCGCGGGTGCGCCGCCCCCCGTCCCCCGCGCGCCGCCGCGACGTCGTCCCCCCGCTGCCGGACGACCGGTGGACGGCGTGGACGATCGCCGCCGTCCTCGGCGTGGTGGCGCTGACCCTGCGGCTCTGGGGCATCGGCTACCCCCGCGCGCTCGTCTTCGACGAGGCGTACTACCCACCCCAGGCGCAGGAGCTGCTCACCTGGGGCTTCGAGTACAACCGCGGCTACTCCTTCATCGTCCACCCGCCGCTGGGCAAGTGGCTGATCGCGCTGGGCGAGCAGGCGTTCGGCTACACCTCGTTCGGCTGGCGCTTCCCCTCCGCGGTGGCCGGGTCCCTCGCCGTCGTCCTGCTGTTCCGGCTGGCCCGGCGGCTCACCGGCTCGACCGTCGTCGGCCTGTTCGCCGGGGTGCTGCTGCTCGTCGACGGCTTCCAGTTCACGCTGTCGCGGATCGGGCTGCTCGACATCTTCCTGCAGCTGTTCGTGCTGGCCGCCGTCTCCTGCCTCGTCGTCGACCGGGACGTGGTCCGCGCCCGGGTGCGCGCCGCCGGGCAGGTCGGCGCCACCGGCTTCCGGCTGGGCCCGCGCGGCTGGCGGATCGCGGCCGGTGTGCTCTTCGGCTGCGCCTGCGCGGTCAAGTGGAGCGGGGTCTGGTTCCTGGCCTTCTTCGCCGTGCTGTCGCTGTTCTGGGACCGCGCGGCGTGGCGCGAGGCGGGGGCACCCCGGCCCACGTGGACGGCGGCGCGCCGGGGGTTGCCCGGGGCGCTGTGGGCGCTGGCCGCCGTGCCGGTGCTCACCTACCTCGCGAGCTTCACCGGCTGGTTCCTCGGCGAGACCTCGCAGGGCAGGGCCTGGGCGCAGCAGCACCCGGACACCGCCTTCCCCTGGGTGCCGGACGCCCTGCGGTCGCTGTGGCACGAGCACGCCGAGTGGCTGCGCTTCCACAACGAGCTGTCCAGCCCGCACCCGTGGGAGTCCGGGCCCTGGTCGTGGCTGGTCACCGGCCGGCCGATCCTGCTGTGGAACCCCCAGGGCCTCGTCGACGCCGACGGCGAGCAGGTCATCCGGTACATCCTGATGGTCGGGACGCCGACGCTCTGGTTCCTCTTCGCCCCGGCCGCGCTCTGGCTGGTCTGGCGGATCGTCGCCCGGCGGGACCCGGCCGCGATCCCCGTGGCCGTCGGGATCGCTGCGGGCTGGCTCACCTGGTTCCTGAACCTCGAGCGCACGATGTTCCTGTTCTACATGGCGCCGGTGGTGCCGTTCTTCGTGCTGGCGGTCGCCCTGCTGCTGCAGGACGTCGTGGGCCGGCCGGGCGCCGACGAGTGGCGTCGGCGGGTGGGCCTGGCCACCGCCTGCGGGTACATCGCGATCGTGGCGGCCACCTTCGCGTTCTTCTGGCCGGTGCTCACCGGGCAGCCGCTCTCCCACACCGAGTGGGTGCAGCGGATGTGGTTCCCCTCCTGGTACTGAGCGGCCCGCCCGCTCCCGGCGCACCCGTACGGTCGGTCCGGCGCGTACCGGAACGACCCGTGCGGCCGGGTTCTGGCCGACACTCGACGGCACGTGCCGCCCCGGCCGCAGCCCCCGGACCGGAGAGACCCCATGACGCCGCCACCCGCACGGCCCGCCCCGCACGACCCCACCGTGGCGCCGCCCGGCGTCGGCTCCCCGACCTGGGTGCCCGTCGAGCCGGCGCTGGTGCACAAGACCGCGCCGGACGAGGTGCTGGCGACCGAGCTGGCCGGCCTCGCGCGGGACCGGACCGCCGTGGCGGTGCGGTGGCCGGCGGCGCACGGCCGGTACGACCGGCGGGCCGGGACCGTGGGCCACCCGACCCGACCTACTTCGACCAGCCGGTCGACCACCTGCCGGGGATGCTCCTCGTCGACGCGGCGCTCCGCGCGGTCGCGCTCCGCCCCGAGCTGCCGGGAGCCGGCAGCCGGCTGGCCGGCCTGACGCTCGCCTTCGACCGCTTCGCCGAGCTCGACCGGCCGACCTGGGTGGGCACGGACGCCGACAGCGGGCGATCGGACGGCGTTCCCGTGCGGCTCGGGCAGGACGACGACGTCGTGGCCCGGGGCCGGGTGCTCCTCGGCGGCTAGCTCAGGCGAGGGGCTCGGGGCGCAACTGCGGGAGGACCAGCGCCCAGAACGAGTCCAGCCGCCCCTCCAGGTCGCGCCGCGCGCTGAGCTCCTGGGAGACCTGCTGCATCCCGAAGAAGCTGGCGACGATGACCTGGGCGGTACCCACCGGATCGGCCCGGTGGCTGATCTGCCCCCGCTCCTGCCCCTGGGTGATCAGCTGGGTGAGCGCGTGCTGCCAGCCGACGTAGGGCTGCGGCAGCTTCGCCAGCGCCTCCGGCGGCAGCTCGGCCATCAGCCGCTTGGAGGCGCGGGTGACCGGATCGGTGGCGAACTGGCGGCCCGCCACGTAGGTGACCGCGACGAGGGCGTCGAGCGCGTCGTCGTGGGAGTCCAGGACACCGCGCAGCATGACCGGCCACGTCTCGAACATCTGGTCGACGACCGCGACCGCCACGCTCTCCTTGGACTCGAAGTGCCAGTAGAGCGCGCCCTTGGTCATCCCGGTGCCGGCGACGATGTCGCTCAGCGAGGTCGCGGCGTAGCCACGCTCACCGAACTCGCGGGCGGCGACGTCGATGATCAGCTGCCGGGTGGCGGCGCTGTCACTGGCCCGCCCCCGCGCGCGCCGCGGGGCGGGTGAGGCCCCGGCCGGTGACCGAACCATGGAACCGCCTCCCGTGGGGACGCCGTGCCCCGTGTCGCGGGGCAGCCTAGCGGTCGGGACCGGCCGATCGACCCTCCGACGCGACGACGCCGGCGCCGCCGGGGAAGAACCCCCGGCGGTGCCGGCGCGTCGTCCGGTGGAGCTGAGGGGATTTGAACCCCTGACCCCCTCGATGCGAACGAGGTGCGCTACCGGTCTGCGCCACAGCCCCAAGTGCGAGTGAAGACTACCGCCCGCTCTCTCCGGCCCCGCCACCGGGGCGGGGCCGGAGGTCCGATCAGCCGTTGGCCGCCCGGGCCGGGCGGTACTCGTCGATGTCGGCGAAACCGATGTCGTCGTCGTCCAGCCCGACGACGGCGCTGTTCTGCCACCCCACGGGCGCCGGCGTGCGCGCGGCCACCACGCGACCCGGGCGCAGGGGGTGCACCGGGGCCAGCGGGACGCTGGGGTGCACCAGGCCCGGCAGCGCCTCCTGGGCGACCGTCTCGTGCACCTCCGGCGACGTGCGCTGGGCCGGGGCCGGGGCGGGCCGTGCCGCCGGGCGCGCCGGGGTACGGAGGGTCTGGCGCGCCGCCGCCCGAGCGGCGCGACGCGCGGCCAGCCGCTCGCGCCGGGCCACCTTGCGCAGCACCAGCACGTACCCGACGGTCGCGGCGGTGGCGACCGCCTGCAGGATCCACAGCCACGGCGTGACCAGCAGGGCACCGGCCAGCGACGCGAGGGTGAGCAGCACCAGGCCGCCCAGCACCCGGCGGCGCAGCGCGTGCACGTCCACCTTCAGCTCGCCGGTGGTGCGCAGGACCTCGCGGTCGATCGACACCCGCTCGGTCGCCGCGTGCCGCACGGGGTCCACCGCACGGCGCCGCTGCAGGGTCCGCCCCGAGTCAGCGGGCTCTCCCCAGCCGTCCTGCGCGTCGCCGCGGGTCACCACCATGGGCACCAGCACGACGAACCACAGCACGACCAGAGCTGCCAGAAGCACACCCGATCCCATACGACACCACCTGTCACATCAGTCACTCGCCAGGCGAGGCTAAGCAGGGACGGCACCGAGAACCGGGAGGCGCGCGGGCGTGTCGCTGATGTGTTGTGGGACCGGTGTGACGGGCGACGGCGTGTCCGCCGCGCACAGCCCTACCACGACGACCACCTGTGCTATGCCGCCGAGTCGATCAGTCGACGGGTCGACCCGGCCCCGACCGGTGCCAGCGGTCGAGCACCCCCCGGGGCAAGTCCTCGGCGAGCAGCGCGTAGCTCAGGTGGTCCCGCCAGTCGCCGTCGATGTCGAGGTAACGGCGCAGCAGCCCCTCCCGCTGGAAACCGAGCCGCTCCACCAGTCGCTGGCTGGGCAGGTTCTCCGGCCGGATGTCGGCCTGGAGCCGGTGCAGCCCGGCCGGACCGAACGCGTGGTCGCACACCAGGGCCACGGCCAGCGAGGCGACCCCGCGGCCGGCAACCGAGCGGTCGATCCAGTAGCCGAGGTACCCGGCGCGCAGGGCGCCGCGAACAATGTTGTCCACGGTCACCTGGCCGGCGAGCCGGCCCTCGACCCGGACCGCGAACGGCAGCGAGGTGCCCACCCGCGCCCGCCGGGCCATCACCCGCCGCATCGCCCGGTACGCCCAGGGCGTGTGCCGCGCCCGCCACGAGACGGCGGCGGTCGGCTCCCAGGGGCGCAGCCAGTCCTCGTTGGCCAGCCGCACGCGGCTCCACTCCGCCGCGTCCCCGCGGCGCAAGGGGTGCAGCTCCACCGGGCCCCAGGCGAGCCGGGCGGGCCAGCCCGGGTGCAGCAGCGGATCGGTCACGATGGGCGCCGGTCAGCCGCCGAGCAGCAGCGGCATGACGGTGACCAGCCCGCCGGCGGCCACCTCGGTGACGTCCTCGTCGATGACGATCAGGCAGTTCGCCCGGGCCATCCGCGCCAGGAGGGCGTCGGTGGCCTCGCCTACCGGCTCGACGACGTAGCCGCCGTCGGGGTGGCGCATCACGGTGCCGTGCAGGTACTGGCGGTACCCGAGCGGGGAGAGCAGCTGCTGCCCGGAGATCGCCTGCACGGTGCGCCGGAACAGCTGCCGCTTGCCCAGCATCAGGCGGATGGCGGGCCGCACGAACACCTCGAAGGAGACCAGCGCGGCGACCGGCTCCCCCGGCACGCAGATGACCGGCACCTGGTCGCGCCCCAGCCGGCCGAAGCCCTGGGCGGGACCGGGGTGCATCGCCACCTGGCGGAAGCGCATCTCGCCCAGGCCGGCCAGCGCCTCCTGCACGATGTCGAACCCGCCGCCGGCGAAGGTGCCGGCGATGAGCACCAGGTCGCTGCGCAGCAGCTGGCTCTCGAGCACCTCGGCCAGGCGCCGCTGGTCCGCGGGGAGGATGCCCCAGCGGTAGGCGTCGGCACCGGCGTCCCGGGCGGCCGCCGCCAGCGCGTAGCTGTTGACGTCGACCACCTGGCCGGGCGCGAGGGGCGAGCTGATGTCCGCCAGCTCCGGGCCGGCGCTGAGCACCGCCACGCGCGGCCGGGGCCGCACCAGGACGCGGTCCCGCCCGACGGCCGCCAGCAGGCTGATCTGCGCCGGCCCGATCGGGGTGCCGACGTGCACGGCCGGGTCCCCCGGGGTGACGTCGTCCCCGGTGCGGCGCACGTAGCTGCCCACGGGCGGCGCGACCTGGACGCCGACCCGCGCCGCACCGTTGTCGGTCCACACCGCCGGGACGACGACGTCGGCGCCGGCCGGGAGCATCGCCCCCGCCGCGACCCGCATCGCCAGCCCGGGGCCGATCGACGACGGCGCGCTGGCACCGGCCACGCTCTCCCCCACGACGGGCAGTTCGACCGGCTGCGCCAGCGTGGCCTCGGCGACGTCCTCCGCGCGGGCCGCGTAGCCGTCGAGCGCCGCCTGGTCGAATGCGGGCAGCGCCCGCTGGCTGACCACGTCCTCGGCGCAGAGCAGCCCCTGGGCGTCGAGGACGGCCAGCTCGATCGGGTCCGGCTGCGGCACCGCGGCGAGGATCTCGTCGAGGTGCCGCTCGACGGTGCGCACGTGCGGGGAGGCGTCAGAGCGGCCGTCGGCCGGCAGCGGCACGGGCCCGGTGAGCGCGCGCTGCGCCGGCACCTGGTCGACCGGGGCCCCGACCGGGCCGGTCCGCCGGGGCGGAGCCATGGGCATGTCGACCTGGGCGGTGTCCCGGTGGCCCCGGAACCCTCCGCCCTCGCTGCTGTCGTCGTCGCTCTGCCCGGACATCCCCACCACCGTCGTCCCGCGGTGCCGTCTGCCGGCACCGGCCCTGCGGCAGCCCCGGACCCGGACGGGTCCGGGGCGGTGCCGCGGGTCCGATCGTGCCCTCGCGGGCGCCGGTCAGGACGGCGACGCGCCCTCGGCGGGTAGCTCGGTGACGAAGTCGCGCAGCCAGCCGCGCAGCGACGGCCCGAGGTCGTCGCGCTCCACGGCCAGCCGGATGACCGCCTTGAGGTAGTCGAGCTTGTCCCCGGTGTCGTAACGGCGGCCGCCGAAGACCACCCCGTGGACCGGCTCCCCGCGCTCGACGAGCGTCGCCAGCGCGTCGGTCAGCTGGATCTCGCCGCCCCGGCCGGGCGGGGTCTCGCGCAGCACGTCGAAGACCTCCGGCGCCAGCACGTAGCGCCCGATGATGGCCAGGCTGCTGGGGGCCTCGTCGACCGGCGGCTTCTCGACCAGCCCCGTGACGGCGACGACGTCGCCGCCGTCGGCGGTGGGCTCGACCGCCACGGCGCCGTACTTGTCGATGTTCTCCCGGCCGACGTCGAGCAGGGCGATCACCGAGCCGCCGTGCTCGGCCTGGACGGCCAGCATCTGCTCGAGCAGGTGGTCGCGGGCGTCGATCAGGTCATCGCCCAGCAGGACGGCGAACGGCTCGTCACCGACGAAGGCGGCCGCCTGCAGCACCGCGTGACCGAGCCCGCGCGCCTCGCCCTGCCGGACGAAGTGCACCTGCGCCACCTCGGTGGACTCGTGCACGGCCGCGAGGCGCCCGGCGTCGCCCTTCTTCTCCAGGGCGGCCTCGAGCTCGGGGGTGCGGTCGAAGAAGTCCTCGATGGCGGCCTTGTTGCGGCCGGTGACCATGAGGACCTCGGGCAGGCCCGCCCGGGCCGCCTCCTCGACGATGTACTGGAGGGCAGGCCGGTCGACGACCGGCAGCAGCTCCTTGGGGACGGCCTTGGTGGCCGGCAGGAAGCGGGTGCCCATTCCTGCGACGGGGATGACCGCCTTCCGGGCCGTACGGGTCAGGGGCATCGACATGCTCCGCAGCCTAGCCAGCCCGCGCGGACGGGCACCTCGCCCGAGGGGGCCGCCGCGGCCGCGCTCCGCGCGGAGCCGCTGGGACGCCCCGCGCCGGCCGGATGGCAGGCGCTACCGACCGGTCACTGTCACAGTGGGCGCACCCCAGCCCCCCGACGCCGTGGAGAGCCCGTGTCGACCGAGATCGTCACCATCGTGGCGCTGGTCGTGATCTTCGCGATCGCGACGTTCCTGCCGATCAACATGGGGGCACTGGCGTTCGTCGCCGCCTTCGTCGTCGGCACCTTGTCGGTGGGCCTGACCACCGACGAGATCATCAGCGGGTTCCCCGCCGGGCTCGTGCTGACGCTGATCGGCGTCACCTACCTGTTCGCGATCGCGCAGAACAACGGCACCGTCGACCTGCTGGTCCGCGGCGCGGTGAAGATGGTCGGCGGCCACGTCGCCGCCATCCCGTGGGTCATGTTCTTCGTCACCGCGGTGCTGACCGCCATCGGCGCCCTCTCCCCCGCCGCGGTGGCGATCATCGCGCCGATCGCGCTCACCTTCGCCGCGCGGCACGACATCAGCCCGCTGCTCATGGGGATGATGGTCATCCACGGCGCCCAGGGCGGCGGCTTCTCGCCCATCAGCGTCTACGGCGTCACGGTCAACACCATCGTCGCGCGCGAGGACCTGCCCAGCAGCCCGCTGACGGTCTTCCTCGGCGCGCTCTTCTTCAACATCGCCATCGCGCTCGTCCTGTTCTTCGTCCTGGGTGGCGGGAAGCTGCTCGGCCGCAAGGTCGCCACCGAGCCGGTCCCCCACAGCGAGCACGCCCACGGCACGCTGGTGCGGGGCCACGGAGCCGCGCCCGGGCCCGGCGTCGGCGGGGACGACGACGAGCACATCCACCCCGACCGCCCGTCGCCGGTGCGCTTCGAGCAGGTGCTGACGCTCGTCGGGCTGGTCGTCGTGGCCGTCCTGGCGCTGGCCTTCGACCTGGACATCGGCTTCGTCGCGATCACGGTCGCCGTCGTCCTCGCGCTGTTCTCCGCCCAGCAGCACAAGGGGGCGGTGACCCAGATCAGCTGGTCGACCATCCTGCTCATCGCCGGCGTGCTGACCTTCGTGTTCGTGCTCGAGGAGGCCGGCACGATCGACTACGTCGGTGACGCGGTCATCGGCCTGGGCGTACCGCTGCTGATCGCCCTGCTGCTGGCCTACATCGGCGGCGTGGTGTCGGCGTTCGCCTCGTCGACGGCGATCATCGGCGTCGCCATCCTGCTCGCCGTGCCGTTCCTGGAGGCCGGCGACATCAGCGCCATCGGCGTCGTGGTCGCCCTGTCCGTGGCCTCGACGATCGTGGACGTGAGCCCGTTCTCCACGAACGGCGCACTGGTGCTGGCCAACGCGCAGGACGTCGACCGCGACCGCTTCTACAAGCAGATCCTGGCCTACGCGGGGATCGTGGTGGCCGTCGGACCGCTGCTGTCGTGGCTGGTGTTCGTCGTCCCCGGCTGGCTGTGACCCCCTGTGCCACGGACCGTGCCAGGGGCTTTGCCAGAAATACCTCAGCGCTGAGACACTTTCGGGGCGCTGCCGCTGCGGCCGCGTACCCGAGCGAGGGAGCACACCATGCCCGGACCGCTGGACGGCATCGTCGTCGTCGACCTGACCCGCGCCCTCGCCGGGCCGCACGCCGCGATGATGCTCGGCGACCTCGGCGCCCGCGTCATCAAGGTGGAGACCCCGGGCACGGGTGACGACACCCGCGGCTGGGGGCCGCCGTTCGTGCAGCCCGAGGACGGTGCGGCGGACCGGGAGTCCACCTACTTCCTGGCGGCCAACCGCAACAAGGAGTCGATCACCCTCGACCTCAAGGACGAGGCGGACAAGACGGTGCTGACCGGGCTGCTCCAGCGCGCCGACGTGCTGCTGGAGAACTTCCGGCCGGGCACGCTGGCACGCCTGGGCTTCGGCACCGACGTGCTGGCCGAGCTCAACCCGAGGCTGGTGACGCTGGCGATCAGCGGGTTCGGCCACGACGGCCCGGAGGGCGGCCGGGCGGGCTACGACCAGATCGCCCAGGGCGAGGCCGGGCTGATGTCGCTCACCGGTCCCGGGCCCGACGAACCGCAGCGGGTCGGCGTCCCGATCGGCGATCTGCTGGCCGGCATGTACGGCGCCTACGGCGTCCTCGCCGCGCTGATCGAGCGGGGGCGGACGGGGCGCGGTCAGGTGGTGCGCACCTCGCTGCTGGCCGCGATCGTCGGCGTGCACGCCTTCCAGGGGACGGCGTGGACGGTGGCCGGTCAGGTCGGGCGCGCGCAGGGCAACCACCACCCCTCCATCGCGCCCTACGGCCTGTTCCGCTGCGCGGGGGGCAGCGTGCAGCTCTCCTGCGGCAGCGAGTCGCTGTGGCGCAAGCTGTGCGCCGAGTTCGACCTGGACGCAGAGGCCCCGGGCCTGGCCACCAACGGCGAGCGGGTGCAGCGCCGCGACCAGGTGATCGCGCTGCTGGAGGAGGCCTTCGCCGCCATCTCCCCCGAGGACCTGCTCGCCCGGCTGGCCGCGGCCGGGATCCCCGCCGGCAAGGTGCGCACGATCGACGAGGTCTACGGCTGGGACCAGACCCTCTCGCAGGGGCTCGTGGTCGACGTCGAGCACGCCACGCTGGGCGACCTCCGGCTGCCCGGGCCGCCGCTGCGCTTCTTCTCGGCCGGGCCGGACGGCGAGACCGAGACCACGCGCCGCGACCACACGGCTCCCCCGGTGCTGGGCGCCGACGGCGACGCGATCCGCGCCTGGCTGAACGGTCCGGCCGCGTGACCGGCGGGGCCGGTCACCCGGACGCCCGCACCCTGCGCGACCTGGTGCTCGACCCCGGGTCGTGGCAGTCGTGGGACTCCCCCATCCCGCCCCGCGACGTCACCGAGGGCTACGCCGCCGAGCTCGCCCGGGCCGCCGGGAAGAGCCGGCAGGACGAGTCGGTCATCACCGGGGAGGGCCGGCTCCGCGGCCGCCGGGTCGCCGTCGTGGCCGGTGAGTTCGGGTTCCTGGCCGGGTCGATCGGCGTGGCCGCCGCCGAGCGGCTGATCGCCGCGGTGGAGCGGGCGACCGACGAGGGGCTGCCGCTGCTGGCGGCGCCGGTCTCCGGGGGCACCCGCATGCAGGAGGGCACGGTCGCGTTCCTGCAGATGATCGGCATCACCGCCGCCATCGCCCGGCACAAGGAGGCCGGGCTCCCCTACCTGGTCTACCTGCGCCACCCCACGTTCGGTGGCGTCCTCGCCTCGTGGGGGTCGCTCGGCCACGTGACCATCGCCGAGCCCGGCGCCTCGATTGGTTTCCTCGGTCCCCGGGTGTACGAGGCGCTCTACGGCGAGCCGTTCCCCGAGGGCGTCCAGACCGCCGAGAACCTGGCCGAGCGCGGCCTCATCGACGCCGTCGTCCCGCACGAGGAGATCGCCGACGTCGCCGACCGGGCGCTGCGGGTGCTGGCCGCGCGGCAGACCTGGCACGTCGACGTGGCCGACGCCGAGCGGCCGACCCCGGAGGACGGCACCGACGCCGACGACCCGGAGGACCACCGCACCGCCTGGGAGGTGGTCACCGCCTCGCGGCGGACCGACCGGCCCGGGGTGCGCCGGCTGCTGCGCACCGCGGCCACCGACGTCGTCGGGCTCTCCGGCACCGGTGCCGGGGAGAAGGACCCGGGGCTGCTGCTCGCCCTGGCCCGCTTCGGCGGCGCCCCCTGCGTCGTGCTCGGCCAGGACCGGCGCGGTCAGTCGATGTCGGCGCCGCTGGGCCCGGCGGCGCTGCGGGAGGCCCGGCGCGGCATGCACCTGGCCGAGCAGCTCCGGCTGCCGCTGGTGACGCTCATCGACACCCCCGGCGCCGCGCTCTCCCGCGAGGCCGAGGAGGGCGGGCTGGCCGGGGAGATCGCCCGCTGCCTGCACGACCTCGTCGTGCTGAAGGCGCCCACGCTGGCCGTGCTCCTCGGCCAGGGCACCGGCGGCGGGGCGCTCGCGCTGGTGCCCGCCGACCGGGTGCTGGCCGCGGCCAACGGCTGGCTCGGCCCGCTGCCGCCCGAGGGCGCGTCGGCGATCGTGCACCGCACCGTCGACCGGGCCGACGAGATGGCCGCGGCCCAGGGGGTGCGGGCCACGGACCTGTGGCGGGCGGGGATCGTCGACCGGGTGGTGCCCGAGCGGCCCGACGCCGCGGACGAGCCGACCGAGTTCTGCCTGCGGCTGGGCCGGGTGCTGGGCGAGGAGCTGGCCGGGCTGCTCGGCCGCGACGACACCGAGCGCTTCCGGACCCGGCTGCACCGGTACCGCCACCTCGGCCGCTGACCTCGACGGATGATCAGGTGAGCTGATCATCCCGGGCCCTGGCTCACGGTGGACGGTGAGCCAGGACCACACCAGCTGAGCCAGGACGGCGCCGGGGGCCGTCGTCCCGTCGGCGACCCTGGGACGATGGCACCGTGAGCGACGGCGAGGCGAGCACCCACGTCCCCGGGGACGCGGACGCCGCGCGGCGCGAGCCCCTGGTCCGCCCGGCTCCGCACCGGTGGTTCTGGTACGCCCTCGGCGGCGGGCTGCCCGAACGGCACCGGGGCTGGGTGCTGCACGACACGACCACGAGCACCTGGTGGGCCCGGCACGTCGCCCGCACCCTGGTCCAGCTGGCGGTACCCATCGCGCTCGTCGTGGCCTTCCTGCCCGCGCCCCTGGGGCTGCGGCTCGCGGTTGCGGGCGGCGGGATCTTCCTGGGGCTGATCTTCTCCCTGGCCTACATGCCCGAGACCACCGAGAACCGGGTGGTGAAGGCCGGCTACCCCGCCGGTACCGCGACCGCCGCCCGGGAACGCGCCGGCCTGACGCGCCAGCAGCGCGAGAGCGAGCGGAAGCGGGCCGCGGCGGCCCGGCGGGCAGCGCGCTACCGGGAGCGTCTGCACCGCTGACGCAGGCGGCGGTCCGTGGCACGATTCCGCAGGTGACCAGCGGACCGGCCGCGGACCAGCACCTGCGCGACCTCGTGCGGCTGCGCCGCGTCCGCGACCGGATCGACCGGGAGTACGCCCAGCCGCTGGACGTCGCGGCGCTCGCCCGCGGCGCCCACATGTCGGCCGGGCACCTGAGCCGGGAGTTCAAGCGCGCCTACGGCGAGTCGCCCTACGCCTACCTGATGACGCGGCGCATCGAGCGCGCGATGGCGCTGCTGCGGCGCGGCGACCTCACCGTCACGGAGGTCTGCTTCGCGGTCGGCTGCTCGTCGCTGGGCACCTTCAGCACCCGCTTCAGCGAGCTGGTCGGGGTACCGCCGAGCACCTACCGCCGCGAGGCCGCGGAGGCGACGTCGGGGATGCCCTCGTGCACCGCGAAGCAGGTGACCAGACCGGTCAGGAATCGAGAAGCGCAGGCGGTGGCGCCGTCCCTAGCGTGACCGCCATGGACCTCACCGTGCACCACACCTTCCTCCCCCACGACGACCCGGAGGCCTCGCTGGCCTTCTACCGCGACGCCCTCGGCTTCGAGCTGCGCAACGACGTCGGCTACGACGGCATGCGCTGGCTCACCGTGGGCCCGGCCGACGAGTCGGCGACGTCGATCGTGCTGCACCCGCCGACCGCCGACCCCGGGATCACCGAGGACGAGCGGCGCACCATCGCCGAGATGATGGCCAAGGGCACCTACGCCTCGGTCGTCCTGGCGACCAAGGACCTCGACGGCGCCTTCGACCGGATCCAGGCCACCGGCGCCGAGGTGATGCAGGAGCCGACCGACCAGCCCTACGGGGTGCGCGACTGCGCCTTCCGGGACCCCGCCGGCAACACCGTCCGCATCCAGGAGCTGCGCTGAGAAAGGGCGCTCCGGGCAGTCGTCCCTGTCGGACGCCGCTGGTAGACAGCGGGCCCTCGCCAGGCCGGCGGGGGCCCGCACGGATGGAGGCACGATGAGCACGCTGACCGAGTCGCCGACCGCGCACGTCGCGGACAGCCACGACCTGATCCGGGTCGTCGGGGCCCGGCAGAACAACCTCCGGGACGTCACCGTCGAGATCCCCAAGCGGCGGCTGACGGTGTTCACCGGCGTCTCCGGGTCGGGCAAGAGCTCGCTGGTCTTCGGCACGATCGCCGCGGAGTCGCAGCGGATGATCAACGAGACCTACAGCGCGTTCGTGCAGGGCTTCATGCCCTCGCTGGCGCGGCCCGACGTCGACGTCCTCGAGGGCCTGACGACGGCGATCATCGTCGACCAGGAGCGCATGGGCGCCAACCCGCGCTCGACGGTGGGCACCGCCACGGACGTCAACGCGATGCTGCGCATCCTGTTCAGCCGGCTCGGGGAGCCCAGCCTCGGCTCGCCGAACGCGTACTCGTTCAACATGCCCTCGGTCTCGGCCAGCGGGGCCATCACCGTCGAGCGCGGCGCCGGCACGAAGGCCGAGAAGGTGACCTTCACCCGGCTCGGCGGCATGTGCCCGCGCTGCGAGGGCATGGGCTCGGTCACCGACATCGACCTGACCGCGCTGTACGACGACCGCAAGTCGCTGGCCGACGGCGCGCTCACCGTTCCCGGTTACAGCATGGACGGCTGGTACGGCCGGGTCTTCAGCGGCGCCGGCCTGCCCATGGACAAGCCGATCGCCGAGTTCTCGAAGAAGCAGCTGCACACGCTCCTCCACGCGGAGCCCACGAAGGTCAAGGTCGACGGGGTCAACCTCACCTACGAGGGCCTCATCCCGAAGATCCAGAAGTCGATGCTCGCCAAGGACGTCGAGGCGATGCAGCCGCACGTGCGGCGCTTCGTCGAGCGGGCCGTCACCTTCACGACCTGCCCCGACTGCGACGGCACCCGGCTCAGCGCCGAGGCCCTGTCGTCGAAGATCCGCGGCAAGAACATCGCCGACCTCTGCCGGATGCAGATCAGCGACCTCGCCGGCTGGCTGCGCGACCTCGACGAGCCCTCCGTCGCGCCGCTGCTGGCCGGGCTGCGGCACACCCTCGACTCCTTCGTCGAGATCGGCCTGGGCTACCTGTCCCTGGACCGCCCGGCGGGCACCCTCTCCGGCGGCGAGGCGCAGCGGACGAAGATGATCCGCCACCTCGGGTCCTCGCTGACCGACGTCACCTACGTCTTCGACGAGCCCACCATCGGGCTGCACCCGCACGACATCCAGCGGATGAACGACCTGCTCCTGCGGCTGCGCGACAAGGGCAACACCGTGCTCGTGGTCGAGCACAAGCCGGAGACGATCGCGATCGCCGACCACGTCGTCGACCTCGGCCCGGGCGCCGGCACCGACGGCGGCGAGGTCGTGTTCGAGGGCAGCGTCGAGGAGCTGCACCGCTGCGGCACCCTGACCGGCCGCCACCTCGGTGACCGGGTGGCCCTCAAGGCGGAGGTGCGCACCTCCACCGGCGCGCTGGAGATCCGGGGCGCGCGGCAGAACAACCTGCGCGGCGTCGACGTCGACGTCCCCACCGGCGTGCTGACCGTCGTCACCGGCGTGGCCGGATCGGGCAAGAGCTCCCTCATCCACGGCAACCTCGCCGGCCGGGACGGCGTGGTGGTCGTCGACCAGTCGGCGATCCGGGGATCGCGCCGGTCCAACCCGGCCACCTACACCGGCCTGCTGGAGCCGATCCGCAAGGCGTTCGCCAAGGCCAACGGCGTGAAGCCGGCGCTGTTCAGCGCCAACTCGGAGGGCGCCTGCCCGACCTGCAACGGGGCCGGCGTCATCTACACCGACCTCGGTGTCATGGCCACGGTCGAGTCCACCTGCGAGGAGTGCGAGGGCAAGCGGTTCCAGGCCGCGGTGCTGGAGTACTCGCTGGGCGGCAGGAACATCGCCGAGGTCCTCGCGATGAGCGTGGCCGAGGCCGAGGAGTTCTTCGGCGACGGGGACGCCCGCACCCCCGCCGCGCACGCGATCCTCGACCGGCTCGCCGACGTCGGGCTGGGCTACCTCACCCTCGGCCAGCCGCTCACCACCCTCTCCGGCGGCGAGCGGCAGCGGCTGAAGCTGGCCACCCGCATGGCGGAGAAGGGCGGGGTCTACGTCCTGGACGAGCCGACGACCGGTCTCCACCTGGCCGACGTCGAGAACCTGCTCGGCCTGCTCGACCGGCTGGTCGACGCCGGGACGACCGTGATCGTCATCGAGCACCACCAGGCGGTCATGGCGCACGCCGACTGGATCATCGACCTCGGTCCGGGCGCGGGGTCCGAGGGTGGCCGGGTCGTCTTCGAGGGCACCCCGGCCGACCTCGTCGCCGCGCGCTCCACCCTCACGGGGCAGCACCTCGCCGAGTACGTCGCCGGCTGAGGGAGTGCGGTCGGTCGCTGGCGCTATCATCGCCGCATGACGATGATCGTGCTCGGCACCGACCGCGGGACGAGCGCCGAGGCCCCGGTCGACGAGGCGGCGGCGCTCACCGCGGCGGCCTGCCTGTTCCGCAGCCTCGGCGACCCCAACCGGTTGGCGATCGTGCGCCACCTCG
This sequence comes from Blastococcus sp. SYSU DS1024, assembly GCF_054050795.1. Taxonomy (NCBI): domain Bacteria; kingdom Bacillati; phylum Actinomycetota; class Actinomycetes; order Geodermatophilales; family Geodermatophilaceae; genus Blastococcus; species Blastococcus sp. SYSU DS1024. The sequence goes on along the minus strand of NZ_JBJHAA010000003.1, from coordinate 173,627 downwards.
CCCTCGGGGAGCACAAGGTCGTCGAGCTCACCCGCCACCTCGGACTGGCGCAGTCCACCGTCTCGGCGCACCTGGCCTGCCTCCGGGACTGCGGCCTGGTCGCGTCCCGCCCGCAGGGGCGGGCGTCGCTGTGGTCGCTGGCGGCGGCGCCGGAGGTCCTCGAGCTGCTCGCCGCCACGGAGCGGCTGCTGGCCGCCACCGGGGACGCGGTGACGCTGTGCCCCGCCTACGGCGAGGTGGCACCCCGGTGAGCGCCGCGACCACCGCCCCTGCCACCACCGCGGCCGAGCGCGCCCGGCTGGGCCGTCGCGCCCAGCTGCTCGCCGGCGCCGCCGTCACCTACAACGTCGTCGAGGCCGTCATCGCGATCACCGCCGGGCTGGTCGCCGGCTCGGTCGCCCTCGTCGGGTTCGGGCTGGACTCCGTCGTCGAGGTCTCCAGCGGGTTGATCATCCTGTGGCAGTTCCGCCACCACCTCCCGGAGAGCCGGGAACGGCTGGCGCTGCGGCTGATGGCCTGCTCGTTCTTCGCCCTGACCGCGTACGTCACCGTCGAGTCGGTGCGGGCTCTGGTGGTGGGCGGCGACCCCGACGCCTCGCCGGTGGGCATCGGCCTGGCCGCCGTCTCCCTCGTCGTCATGCCGTTCCTCTCCTGGGCCCAGCGCCGCACCGGCCGGGCCCTGGGCTCCGGCGCCGTCGTCGCCGACTCCACGCAGACGCTGCTGTGCACCTACCTGAGCGCCGCCGTCCTCGCCGGGCTGGTGCTCAACGCCTGGCTCGGCTGGAGCTGGGCCGACCCGGTCGCCGGCCTGGTCATCGCCGCCGTCGCCCTCCGCGAGGGGATCGAGGCCTGGCGGGGCGAGGGGTGCTGCGCGCCCACCCGCCCCGGGTTGGACGCCGAGGCGGACAGCTGCTGCGGGGGCCCGGGGACCCCGCGGTGAGCGGCGGGCACGACCACTCCCACGCCACCGGCCCCGGCGATCGCCGCCGCCTGGTGGTCGTGCTGGCCCTGACGGCGGGCGTGCTCGTCGTCCAGCTGGTCGGGGCACTGGCCTCGGGCTCGCTGGCGCTCCTCGCCGACGCCGCGCACGCCGCCACCGACGCCGCCGGCCTGGCCATCGCGCTGGTGGCGGCCACCCTGGCGCTGCGCCCGGCGACTCCGCGGCGCACCTGGGGGTACCGGCGCGCCGAGGTGCTCGGCGCCACCCTGCAGGCCGCCGTCCTGCTGGCGGTCGGCGGGTACATCACGGTCGAGGCGGTCGGCCGGCTGGCCGACCCGCCGGAGATCGCCTCCACCGCCGTGCTGGTCTTCGGCGGGATCGGGCTGGCCGCCAACGTGGCCGGGATCGTGGTGCTCAGCCGAGGCGGGCGCAGCAGGAACGTCAACATGCGCGCGGCGCTGCTCGAGGTCGTCAACGACGCGCTCGGGTCGGTCGCCGTCCTGGTGGCGGCGGTCGTCGTCGCGCTGACCGGCTGGCTGCAGGCCGACGCGATCGCGTCGCTGGTCATCGTGGCGCTGATCGTGCCCCGCACGCTGGCGCTGCTGCGCGAGACGGTGTCGGTGCTGCTGGAGAGCACCCCGCCCGGCCTGGACCTCGATGCCGTCCGCGCGCACCTGCTCGCGCTGCCGCACGTCATCGGGGTGCACGACCTGCACGCCTCCCAGATCACCAGCGGCCTGCCCGTGCTCTCGGCGCACGTCGTCGTCGAGGACGGCTGCTTCCACGACGGGCACGCGCCCCAGGTCCTCGACCAGCTCCAGGCGTGCCTCGCCGAGCACTTCCCGATCGCCGTCGAGCACTCCACCTTCCAGCTCGAGACCGCCGCGCACGCCCACCACGAGCCCGCCGCGCACCGCTGAGCCCCCGCTATCGTCGGCCGACGCCGCAGCGAGGAGCACCGTGAGCACAGGCCCCGCCCTGGTCCGCCGGCTGGGCACCACCGACGCCGTGGTCATCGGGCTCGGCTCGATGGTCGGCGCCGGGGTGTTCGCCGCCTTCTCCCCCGCCGCGCAGGCCGCGGGGGCGGGGCTGCTGATCGGGCTGGCGATCGCCGCGGTGGTCGCCTACTGCAACGCGACGGCGTCGGCCCAGCTGGCCGCGCAGTACCCCACCTCCGGGGGCACCTACGTCTACGGCCGCGAGCGGCTGGGCCCGTGGTGGGGCTTCCTCGCGGGGTGGGGCTTCGTCGTCGGGAAGACGGCGAGCTGCGCGGCGATGGCGCTGACCTTCGCCGCCTACGCGGCACCGGCCGGGTGGCAGCGACCGGTGGCCGTCGCGGCGGTGCTGGGCCTGACGGCGGTCAACTACCGCGGCGTGACCCGCACCGCCGGGCTGACCCGCGTCATCGTCACCGTCGTGCTCGCCGCACTCGCCGTCGCGGTTCCCGCGAGCCTGCTCGGGAACGGGGCGAGCCGGGACGGGCTCGCGACCTGGACGCTCACCGACGGCGGCGTGCACGGGGTCCTGCAGTCGGCGGGCCTGCTGTTCTTCGCCTTCGCCGGGTTCGCCCGGATCGCGACGATGGGTGAGGAGGTGCGCGACCCGGCCCGGACCATCCCGCGGGCGATCCCGCTGGCGCTGGGCATCGCCGTCGCGGTCTACGCGGTGGTCGCCGTGGCGGTGCTCGTCGCACTGGGTCCCGACGGTGTCGCCGCCACCCCGGCGCCGCTGGCCGCGGCGGTGGACGCCGGCGGGTGGGCGTGGGCGGAGCCGGTGGTCCGGATCGGCGCCGCCGCGGCCTCGCTGGGCGCGCTGCTCGCGCTGGTCGCGGGCATCGGCCGCACCGGCCTGGCGATGGCGCGGCAGGGCGACCTGCCCCGCTTCCTGGCCGCGGTGCACCCGCGCTTCTCCGTGCCGCACCACGCCGAGCTCGCCCTCGCCGCGGTGGTCTGCCTGCTGGTGCTCACCGTCGACCTGCGGGGCGCGATCGGTTTCTCCTCCTTCGGCGTGCTGCTCTACTACTCCGTCGCCAACGCCGCCGCCTTCACCCAGGACCGCGCGCACCGCCGCTTCCCCCGCCCGCTGCAGGTGCTCGGCGTGATCGGCTGCCTCGTGCTGGTCGTCTCGCTGCCGGTGCAGGCGATGATCGGCGGCGTCCTCGTGTTCGCCGCCGGGATCGCCTATCGCGCCACCCGGCTGCGACTGGCCCGGCGGTAGCCGGCGCCGGGTGGAGGGGCTGCCGACCGCTCCCGCCGGTTGCGCGACCGGCTCAGGCGCCACTACCGGACGAGGCTGGTCACCGCTGCGACGACCTCCTCCGGCTGCTCGTCAGGGGCGAGGTGCCCGACTCCGGGCAGCGTCTGCACGCCGGTGTCGAGCTGCGCCCGGACGGCGGCCCGCAGACGGGGCACCGGCAGGAAGCAGTCCTCCTCCCCGGAGAGCACTCGGCGGGGGGTCGCCCGCCACCGCTGCACCGTCGCCGCCGGCAAGGGCCCGGGGGCGCCGGCCGTGCGGGTGCAGCGGGCGACCAGCGACATCCACTCCACGGCGTCGTCCGCCGGCCGCCGGGTGGCGGCGTGCAGGTGCCGCAGCAGACTGGCGCTCCGGGGGGGAGTCGGCCGCAACAGCCACGGCAACGTGGCGGCCAGGACCGGTGCGCCGACCCGCAGGCCGACCAGCCCGGCCGGGCTGACCAGCACCAGGCCGGTGACCCCGGCCGGCTCGGCGGCCAGCGCGATCGCCGCGCCCAGCGAATGCCCGACCAGCACCAGCCGCTCGGCGCGCAGGTGCTCGACCAGCTCGCCGGTCCAGGTGCCGTAGGCGGCCATCCGGTCACCCGCGGGCCGGGCACCGTCGGAGAGCCCGGGCTGCCCCGGGACATCGGCGGCCACGACCCTGTGCTCGGCTGCCAGAGCGGCCAGCAGCGGCAGACTCGTCGCGGCGTTGAAGTTGGTCCCGGGCAGGTACAGCACCGTGGTGTCGCCGCGCCCGGCGCTGAGCAGGTGGGTTCCGCCCAGCGCGGTGTCGACGACGGCGCGCTGGTGCGGTGTGTCCCAACGGGTCAGGCGCCGCTCGCACCACGCCGTGATCTCCTGGCGTGCATCGTCGCTGCGGTACATCGGGCGGGGCACGGGTGCGTTCCTTCGACGACGGCGACCCGGGCGAGCGCCGCGAGCCCGCTCAGCGTGCCACCGGCACCGGCACCGGCCATCGCCGGCCCCCACCGCCGACGACCCGAGCAGCGCGCGCCCACCGCCGACCCGAACGGGGCCGTCAGCCGATCACCCGGAGGGCCGGCGCGAACTGGTCCTCGGCGACCGACACCCGATCAGCGCGCAAACGTGACGCTCGCCGACAGACGTGGACGGCGGGTCCCCGCATGACGCATCATTGGCAGTCTCCGGGTGCGAGTGCCAACTCGGACCCCTACCTCCGCTCGACCAGGGAGAGCCACGCCGTGCCCACCTACCAGTACGCCTGCACCAACGCCGAGGGCAAGCACGAGTTCGAGGTCGTGCAGTCCTTCACCGACGCCCCGGTGAACGAGTGCCCCGAGTGCGGCGCCGCGGTGCGCAAGGTCTACGGCTCGGTCGGCGTCGTCTTCAAGGGCTCGGGCTTCTACCGCACCGACAGCCGGTCGAACGGCAAGACGTCGGAGGCCCCGGCCAGCAACGGGTCCTCGACGGGCACCTCGTCGTCGACCCCGGCCAAGGAGAGCTCGCCGAGCCCTTCCACCGCCTCCTCGACGCCGGCGTCGACCTCCGGAAGCGGGGCCAAGGCCGCGAACTGAGCGAGGGCGGCCGGGCCTCGTCCACAGGTCCGCCGCCGCTCCACAGCTCCGACCGACCGCTTCCCCGCCCGGCCCCGCCGGGGGCAGGGTCGGTGGCGTGCTCCGACTGCGCCGACCCCGCTTCCCGCTGCTGACGGCCCGCCGACTGGCCGCCGCGCTGCTCACCGCCCTCGCCGTGGGGCTCGCGCTGCGCCCCGCCCCCGCCCCGGCCGACGGCGCGCAGCCACGCGACGTCCCCGTCGTCGCCGCCGGCGCCGACCTCCCCGCCGGCACCCGGCTGACCCGTGACCACCTGGCGCTCGTCCGGCTACCGCCCGGCGCGGTGCCCGATGGCGTGGTGGCCGCCCCGGAGCACCTCGAGCGCCGGGTGCTCGCCGGGCCCGTCCGCCGCGGGGAGCCGCTCACCGACGCCCGGCTGGTCGGCGCCGGGCTGACCGCCCTGCTGCCGCCCGGCCAGGTGGCGGCCCCGGTGCGGCTGGCCGACCTGGCGGTCGCGGCGCTGCTGCGCGCCGGCGACCGGGTCGACGTGCTGTCCGCCGGACCGGGCGGCGGCCCGGCCGAGCGGGTGGCGGCCGGCGCGCTCGTGCTCGCCGCCGTTGCCGGGGACGACGCCGAGGCGGGCGCCGGGCTGCTGGTCCTCGCCGTCGACGGGGACACCGCGGCCCGCCTCGCGGCCGCCGCGGCCGGCGGCACGCTCACCGTCAGCCTGCCGCCACCCCTGAGCTGACCCCCCGGGGCCGGGTGTGGGTGGATGATCCCGTGCTGAAGGGTTTCAAGGACTTCCTGTTCCGCGGCAACGTCGTCGACCTCGCCATCGCGGTGGTCATCGGTGCGGCCTTCACCGACGTGGTCAACGCCTTCGCCGAGTCGTTCCTCACCCCGCTGATCGGCCTGGTCGGTGGCGGCGGCGAGCTGGGCGGGACCTTCCAGGTGGACGGTCAGACCTTCCCCTGGGGCTCCTTCCTCAGCCAGGTGATCACCTTCGTGCTCACCGCGGCGATCCTCTACTTCGTCGTCGTGCTCCCGGTGCGCCGGCTGTTCGACCGACGGGCGGCCGGTGAGGAGCCCGGCCCGGTGGCACCGACGCAGGTCGAGCTGCTCGTCGAGATCCGCGACCTGCTGCGGGCCCAGCAGGGCCAGGGCCCGGGCCCGGACTCCGCCGGACGCGCGACCACGCCGCCCGGTCAGCCCTGAGCGCCCGTCAGTCGCTGCCCCAGTGCGGCGGCCTGTCCTCGTAGTAGCGCCGGTCGTCGTCGGAGCCGTCGGCGGGCCGCTCCCCCCAGCCGACGTCGGTGTCGTCCGGCGCCCGGTCCAGCCGCAGCGGCTGCGGCGGCGCCGGCGGCTCGGCGGGCAGCGGCTGCCCCAGCCCCTCGAGCACCTGCACCGTGGGCAGCGCGGCCAGCACCGCCCCGGGCACGGCGAGCTTGCTGCCGCGGGTGCCCGAGCCGATGACGACCAGGTCGGCCGCCGCGACGGCGGCGTCGACGAGCACCGGCCAGGCCGCGGGGAGCCCGACCGGCGTGATGCCGCCGAAGGCCATGCCGCTCTCGGCGACGGCGACGTCCTGCGGCGCGAACGACGCCTTGCGGGCGCCGAGGTGCCGGCGCACCAGCCCGTTGACGTCGGCGCGGGTGGTGGCGAGGACCAGGCAGGCGGCCAGCGTCGTCTCCCCGGCGCGACGGGCGGCGACGACGACGCAGTTGGCCGAGGCGGCGAGCGGCACCCCGTAGGCGTCGGTGAAGGCGGCGGTGTCGGCGAGGTCGTCGGCGATCTCCGCGACCCAGGCCGGGCCGGCCAGCGCCGGCAGCGCGGCGGCGACCGGCGGGGCCAGGAGGTCGGGTCGCCCGGCGGCCGGCAGCCAGCGCAGGGAGCCGAGGACAGGGGGGGCAGGGTCGGGCATGCCCCCGATCCTGCGGCACGGCGCCGGCGCACCGCAGCCGGGTCCCGTGGCGGGATCCCTTCGACCTGCGGCCGGTCCCCGGCTGTCGGTCGGCCCGGGCGGGCGCCAGGATGGCGCCATGATCGGTCAACTGCACTCCGTCGTGATCGACGCGCCCGACGCGCACGCCCTGGCCGGCTTCTACGCCGACCTGCTCGGCATGGAGATCAGCCGGGGCGGCCCCGGGGACGACTGGGTCGTCGTCACCGGCGCCGGGTACCGGCTGGCCTTCCAGCAGGCGCCGGACCTGCGGCCGCCGGACTGGCCGGACCCCGAGCGCCCGCAGCAGTTCCACCTCGACGTCCGGGTCGCCGACATCGAGGAGGCCGAGCCGAAGGTGCTGGCCCTGGGCGCCCGGAAGCTGCCCGGCGGCGGGGGCGACTTCCGCGTCTACGCCGATCCGGTGGGCCACCCCTTCTGCCTGGTCTGGGACGCGTGAGCCGCCTACCGGTGGACCCGACGGCGGCGGCCGGCGCGTTCGTCTCGGCGATGCGGTTCGACGTCGGGGAGGCCAGCGGCACGCGGGTGACCGGGCACGTCGATCTCGGGCCCGACCAGCACACGCCCTGGGGGGTGGTGCACGGCGGGCTGTACTGCTCGGTAGTCGAGTCCGCGGCCAGCATCGGGGCCAGCCTCGCGGTGCGGGACCGCGGTCAGTTCGCCGTCGGCGTCAACAACAACACCGACTTCCTCCGCTCGATGACCAGCGGCCGGGTCGACGTCGTCGCGGAGCCGGTGCAGCAGGGGCGCACCCAGCAGCTGTGGCAGGTCGCGCTCACGCGGGAGGACGGCGAGCTCGTGGCCCGCGGGCAGGTGCGGCTGCAGAACGTGCCGCTGCCGGGTCAGCCGAGCGCCACCGGGTCGAGCACCACCTGAAACAGCGCGCGCGGGTCCTGCAGGGTCGCGGGCGGCCGGGCGGCCGCCCGCGGCACCACCCGGTCCCAGCGCGCGGGCCGGCGGTGCGGCAGCAGCTCACGCCCCTGGAACAGGTACTCCCCCACCACCTCCCCGAGCAGCAGCCCGGCCCCGTGCTCGATCGGCAGCGCCACCGGGTCGCCCGGCCGCACCTCGTCGAGGAAGGCCGACAGCTGGCGCAGGTCCTTGGCGGGACGACGGCCGGAGATCTCCTTGGACAGCGCCCGCAGCTCGACGGGCTCCATCCCGGTCGCGTCGACGTCGATGCCCGACTGGGTGCCCAGGCCCACGACCCCCGCAGCCAGGCAGGCGCCGAGCTCGTTGTGCGCCCGCGGCCGCACGACCCACACCCGCACCCCCTCGGGCTCGGGCGCGGGTGGGAGGTCGTCCGGCCCCGGCCAGACGTAGGGCAGGTCGTCGGGCTCGGGGCCGAAGCGCTCGGTGAAGCGGGCCCGGTAGAACTCCGGGTCCTTGGCGATCAGGTTCGACCGGTGCGAGCGGTGCAGCTCCTCGTCCCCGATCCAGGAGGGCAGGAGGCCGGCCGCCGCCAGCTCGGCCTGCGGCACGCCGACGACGTCGGGCGCGAACTCGCCGATCAGCGTCTCGGTGCTGTCGGCGAAGCCGCGTTCCCGCCAGACCCGGACCATGGCCAGGCCGTAGGCGACCAGCGCCGGTGTCCGGCCACGCCACATCGCGACCACGGGGTGGCTGGCCCAGCCGTAGTCGGGCAGCTCGAGCGCCCGCAGGATCTGCAGCGTCTCCACCCGCTGCTTGCCCAGCCGCGGGGAGTCGAGCAGCCTCGCGCTCTCCTCGAAGTCGGCCACCGGCACGAAGGTCTGCATCGGGGCGCTTCCTGCCCCTCTGGGGGCATGGTCAACCGCCGGGCGCGCAGCACCGCCGCCCGGCTCACGCCAGCCGGCGGGCCAGCTCCGGCAGGACGACGCCCAGCGGGGCGTCGACCTTGAGCGATGCCTTCGCATCGCCACGGGTGGCCCCGGAGTTCACGATCGCGACGGGGATGCCGCGCTTGGCGGCGCGGATGACGAACCGGTAGCCGCTCATCACGGTCAGGGACGAGCCGAGCACCAGCAGCGCCCGGGCGTCGTCGACCAGCGCGAAGCAGGCGTCGACCCGGTCCCGCGGCACGGTCTCGCCGAAGAACACGACGTCGGGCTTGAGCGGGCCACCCCCGCACGCCACGCAGCCGACCATCACGAACCCGTCGAGCACCTCCTCGGGGAGCTCCACATCGCCGTCCGGGTTGACCTCGTCGACCGGCTCGGGGCGGAACCCGGGATTGGCCGCCCGCAGCCGAACGTCGAGGGCGGCGCGCGAGGCGATGTCCCCGCAGGCCAGGCAGACGGTGCGGTCCAGCCCGCCGTGCAGCTCCAGCACGTCGCGCGCCCCGCCGGCCTGGTGCAGACCGTCGACGTTCTGGGTGATCACGTCGGCCACCGCACCGGCCCGCTGGAGCTCGGCGACGGCCCGGTGGCCGGCATTGGGCCGGGCATCGGCGATCTGCCGCCAGCCCACGAAGCTGCGCGCCCAGTAGCGGTGCCGGCCGCGGGGGTCGCGGGTGAACGTCTGGTACGTCATCGGGGTGTGCCGGCGCAGCGATCCGGTGGCACCCCGGTAGTCGGGGATGCCGGAGTCGGTGGACAACCCGGCGCCGGAGAGGACGACGGTCCCACCGTCGCCGAGGAGGCCGACGAGCTCGGAGAGGCCCTCGACGGCGGAGGTCGCTACGGTCACTCCGCCATCGTCCCTGCCGAACGGCCGATGCGCCGGGCCCGATCGAGGAGGTCGAACCGCCGTCCGCTCCCTGCCTGCCGCCACCGACTGCGACCACGCACCGCAGCCGGGCTCCGCATGACCGGGTGGTGGTGGGACGTCCTGGGCCTGGCGATCGTCGCGTTCGCGGTGGTCGACGAGGCGCGGACGACGCTGGCGGTGGCCAGTGGCCCGGGTCCGATGACCCGGCTGATCACCGACGCGGTGTGGCGGCTGGCCCGGCGACCGGCCGTGGCGGACGCGGCTCCGGTGCGCTTCGTGGGCGGCCCCGGGGTCGTCCTGGTCGCAGCGACCGTCGGCGCCTGGTTCACCCTGCTCTGGCTGGGCTGGTCGCTGGTCTTCCTCGGCGACGAGGACGCGGTCGTCGGCTCGTCGAGCGGCGCCCCGGCCTCGGTCTGGGAGCGGTTCTACTTCGCCGGCTACAGCGTCGCCACCCTGGGCAACGGGGGGTACCAGCCCGCGGGTGCGGGGTTCCAGCTGGCCACCATGGCCGCCGCGCTGAGCGGGATGCTGCTGATCACCCTCGGCGTCTCCTACCTGACCTCGGTGATCTCCGCGGTGGTCGGCAAGCGGAGCTTCGCCTCCCAGGTCACCGGGTTCGGGGGCACCGGCGCGGAGGTGGCGGCCGGCCTGGCCGTGCCCGGGACGACCCTTCCGGCGGTGGTGCCCCTGTCCTCGCTGTCCTCGACCCTGGCGACGCTGGGGCAGCAGCACCGGGCGTACCCGCTGCTGCACGCCTACCGGCCGCGGGCGCCGGAGCTCGGCACCGCCCCTGCTGTCGCGCTGCTGCTCGACGCGGCCCTGGTGCTGTCGTCGGCAGCCGACCCGGCCGGCCGGCTCCCCGCCGGGGTGCGCCGGTCGGTCGTCTCCTCCGTGCAGCAGTACGTCGACCACGCCCCCGCGACCGGGGGCGAGCGCACCTCGACGGCGCCGCCGCTGGACGCCGCGGAGATCGGCCGCGCCGGCCTGCAGGTCGACCCGGCCCAGCTCGCCCTCCGGACCGCGGAGCACGCCGAGCTGCGGGACCAGCTGGCCCGGCGGATCGGGGCGGCCGGCTACCGGTGGCCCGGGGACGACCGCGCGTCGTCCTGACCGACGGCCGGTCCGGGCTCAGCCGGCGGTGACCGCCTGCTCGAGCCGGGCCAGCATCGCGTCCTGGATGCGGGCCAGGCCCTTGGGGGCGAAGGTGCGCTCGAAGAACCCGCCGATCCCGCCGGCGCCGGTCCAGGTGGTGCGCGCCCGCACCGTGCTCACCCCGGCGTCGGCCGCGGAGACGGTCCACGTGGTCACCATGCTCGAGTTCGTGTCGGTCTCCACGAGCGCCCCGTCGGGGGTCTCGGTGACGACGACGTCCTGCTCGCGCACCCGCTTGGACGTGGCCTGCAGGCGCCAGTGCACCTTGGTGCCGGCGCCCTGGCCGCCGGCGTCCACGCGGTACTCGCTGTACTGCTCGGGCAGCACCTGCGGCCGGGTGACGGCGTAGTCGGCGAGCGCGGCGCGGACGACGTCCGCCGGGGCGCGCAGGACACGTTCGGTGGTGGCGACGACCTGACCCATGCCGCCCATCCTGCCCGCCGGCGGCTCGGCTACTCCTGCGTCTCCTCGTTGTTGAGGTACTCGCAGCGGAAGCGGGCGCCCGCCATCGCCTCGGTGAAGCGCGCCTCCCACATGGGGTCGTCCGCCGGGAAGGTCTCGAACACCCGGTCCTCGAGCACCTCCGGGTGCCCGTCCAGCCCTGGGCAGCTCCGCCGCAGCAGCACCCGCGTCACGCCGTCGACCTCGTCGTGCGCGGCGTGCCAGCGGGCCGCCGCGACCGCCCGCTCCCGCAGCACGCGTTCGCGGGCGGGCAGCGCCCGGCCGGCCGGCTGCGGCACCGAGACCCACCAGACGACGATCCCGGCCAGCAGCACGACCAGCAGCACAGCCGTCAGGATGCCGACCATGCCCAGCACGGTAACCCCGCGGACGCCGCCCGGTCGGACCTCAGCCGTCGGCGGCCTGCGGCAGCTGCCCGGCGACGACCCGGTTCGATCTCAGATCTCGGCGGGGGCGGCGGTCAGGTCGTGCGCGCCGCAGGTGCAGCCGTTGCGGGCGGAGAGCACCAGCGAGACGGCGTGCGCCCGGTCGCGGGCGCCGAGCTTGCGCAGGATCGCCTTCACGTGCGACTTCACCGTGTCCTCCGAGATGAACAGGTTCTCGCCGATCGTGCGGTTCGACTGGCCCAGCACGAGCTCGTCGAGGACGTCGGACTCCCGCCGGGTCAGCGGTACCGCGGGGGTGAGCTCGCGAGCGGCCGGGGCGGCCTCACCCGGCGCCACCCGGCGGATCTGCGGGTCGACGACGGTGCGACCGGCGCGGGCGGCCAGCACGGCCCAGCCCAGCAGGGTGGCGGAGGTGTTTAGCAGCAGGTAGCCGCGGATGCCGGCGGCGAGCGCCTCGTTGACCACGGCCGGGTCCTCGGACGTCGCCACCGCCACGATCGCCGTCCGCGGGAAGCGGCGGCGCAGGTCGCGGCAAGCGGTCAGCGTGGCGCTGCGCCCGGAGCCGAGCTCCACGACCACCGCGTCCGGGCGGGCCGACTCGGCCAGCACCAGGGCCCGCCGCGGCTCCCCCGGCGCACCGACGACCTGCGTGCCGGCGGTCTCGTCGATCATGCCGACCAGTCCGCGGCGCAGGACGGGGGCATCGGCGAGGACGAGGACCCGGGTGACGCCGGCCATCGGGATGGACACGCTGGTTGCTCCGCTCACGTTCGGTGACGACCTGACCTGCACTCCATCGGTCGGGTGAACGCGGTGCTTGAGCCCCCGATCGAGGTCAGCGGCCGAGTGAGCCGGTGCGGGCGAGCTCCTCGGCGACCTGGTGGAGCTTGCGGTTGGTCTCCTGGCTGACCTTCGCGAGGACGCCGAACGCCTGATCCGCAGTGATCTTGAGGCGTTCCATGAGAATGCCCTTGGCCTGACCGATGACGTCCCGGTGGACCAGCGCCGTGTTCACGTGCTCCAGCTCCTGGGCGTCGGCCACGGCGACCGCGGCATGGCTGGCCAGCAGCAGGCCGACGTGCTCGGCCGCCTCGGTGAAGGCGGCCGGCTCGTCCGACAGCAGGTTCAGCGCCCCCAGGTCGTCACCGTGCACGAACAGCTGGAAGCACATCAGGCTCCGCACGCCGACGCCGCCGGCCCGGGCGGCCAGATCGGGCCAGCGCTCGTCGGCGATCAGGTCGTCGACCCGGACCGCGCGCTCCTCCCGGAGCGCGTCCATGCACGGCCCCTGCCGGGTCTGCTCCTGCAGCCGGTCGAAGGCCCGGGGCCGGTCGCCGGTGGCCGCCGCGGAGTAGGCCAACCGGCGCCGCCGGACCATGGTGATCGACGCGTCCCCGGCACCCGGCACCATCTCCGCGGCCAGCGTGACGATCTTGTCCATGACCGCCTGCTTGCTCGTCTGGCGCTGGAGGTCCCGCGCCGCGTCGGCCAGCCGTCCCGCGAGTTCGCCCGAGCCCGCCGCCGTGTCCTGCGGCGAGGAATGCCCCCGCCGGCGCGAGGACCCGTCCCCCTGGTCGCTCATGGCCGGAGCGTGCCACGCACGGACGGCCCGCGGCAGTGCCCGTGGCACGGTGGCGCCTCCGGACCCGCTCGCCCGATCAGCTGCTCGGCAGTGCCCCCGGCAGGATTCGAACCTGCGACACACGGTTTAGGAAACCGATGCTCTATCCCCTGAGCTACGGGGGCCACGGCGCAGCACCACCTGCGCCGGGACCAACGCCGGAGAGGCTATCGGGTGGCCGTCGGAACTCTGGCGCGGCCCGACTCGTCGGTACGGCAGAGAGAGCGCACGCCTCCAGCGGGTTACCGTGCTGGGGTCGAAGCGAGCTCCGGCAGCGTGGCCGGGGGTCAGAGAGGTGGGCCGCAACGATGGAGACCACGGTGGTCGACGTCCCCGAGCGGGGTCGGTTCGAGGTCCGGCAGGGCGAGCGCGTCGTCGGACTCGCCAGCTACCACGTCGAGAAGGGGCAGATGACTCTCCCGCACACCGAGGTGGACCCCACCATGGGTGGTCAGGGCATCGGGAAGACCCTCGTCGCCGGGGTCCTCTCCGCGGCGCGCGAGCGAGGCCTGACCGTGCTGCCGTACTGCTCCTTCGTCCGCCACTACATCCAGCAGCACCCCGAGCTGGTCGACCTCGTCGCGGTCGAGGACCGGCCGCACTTCGGCCTGGAGACCGCCGACCACTGAGCCGGTGACGCGCGGCGCCACCTACGCTGCGCGGGTGCCCGAAGGCCACACCCTGTTCCGCCTGGCGCGGCAGCTCGAGCTGCCGTTCGCCGGCCGCCCGGTGCACGTGACCAGCCCGCAGGGCCGGTTCGAGGCCGGCGCCGCCCTCCTCGACGGGCGGGTCCTCGACGAGGTGTTCTCCTACGGCAAGCACCTGTTCGCCCGCTTCGGCGGCGACCACCTGCACGTCCACCTCGGGCTGTACGGCACGTTCCTCACCGGCGCCGGCACGCCACCCCCGGCCAAGGGGGCGCTGCGCATGCGCTGGGTGGGCGACGGCCCGGACGGCGCCGGGGCGTGGGGCGACCTCCGCGGGCCCACCGCCTGCGAGGTGCTCACCGCCCCGGAGGCCGAGCGCATCCTCGGCCGCCTGGGGCCGGACCCGCTGCGGCCCCGAGCCGACGGGACGGTCGCCCACCGGCGCATCGCGGGCAGCCGCACGGCGGTCGGGGCCCTGCTCATGGACCAGTCGGTGCTGGCCGGGGTCGGCAACGTGTACCGCGCGGAACTGCTGTTCCGGCACCGGGTCTCACCGTTCCGCCCCGGCCGGCAGATCGACGCCACGCTGTGGGCCGCCATGTGGCGGGACCTGGTGACCCTCATGCGCTCCGGCGTCCGGATGGGCCGCATCGTGACCACCCGCCCCGAGGACCGCTCCCGGCGCAGCGGTGCGGTGACCCGCGAGGACGCCCACTACGTCTACCGGCGCACCGACCTCCCCTGCCGGATCTGCGGGACCGGCATCCGCACCCAGGTGCTGGTGGGGCGCAACCTCTACTGGTGCCCCGTCTGCCAGGCGGCCTGACCGGTACCGGCGGGTGCCGCTCGGCCGCGCGTACCGTCGAGTGCAGTGAGACGCAGATCATGCACAGTGGTGGCCCTCGCCGCGGTGGGGGCGCTCCTCGGTCTGCCCGCCGCCGCCTCCGCCGCACCGGTCGAGACCGCCGGCCCCACGCGCACCGTCGGCTACGACGTCTCCCACCCGCAGTGCGGCACCGACCTCCCCGAGGACGCTGCGTTCGCGGTCGTCGGCGTCAACGGCGGGCTGGCCACCCGGGTCAACCCCTGCCTCGCCGACCAGCTGGACTGGGCCGCGGGCTCCTCGGGCGCGGCCGGCCAGCCGCGCGTGCAGCTCTACCTCAACACCGCGAACCCCGGGGAGCTGCGCGACCAGGTCACCACCTGGCCCGAGGCGGGCAGCACGCCCTACGGGCGCTGCGACGGCGAGAACTCGACGGCGTGCTCGTGGCAGTACGGCTGGGAGCGGGCGCGCACGAGCGTGCAGTCGTTCTTCCGCCCCGCCGCCCGCGCCGTGCAGCTGGACAGCCAGCCGGCGCGCTACACGTGGTGGCTGGACGTCGAGACCATGAACACCTGGCAGGACGGCTCCTCCGACGCGCGCGCCCGCAACCGGGCCGCGCTCGAAGGCATGACCGAGTACCTGACCGGGCGGGGCGCTCGGGTCGGCGTGTACTCCACCGGCTACCAGTGGGGCCGCATCGTCGGCGAGGTGCCCGAGGAGAGCCCGCTGGCCGGGCTGCCCAGCTGGCTGGCCGGTGCCACCACCCGCGTCGAGGCCGTGGCGGCCTGCGGGAAGCCGCCGCTGGTCCCCGACGGGGAGGTCGAGCTCACCCAGTACGTCCCGGGCGAGCTCGACCACGACCACGCCTGCCGCTGAGGCCGCTCGACGTCAGAGCGCGCCCTTGCCGGGCTCCCCCGCCGGGACGGCGGCCAGCCGGCGCACCTCCAGCGGCGCCGCCAGCTTGTCGGCCAGCGTCGCGCCCAGGGTGGTCAGCGCCTCGGCCTTGCCGTGGGTGCGCAGCGCCTCGGGGCTCTCCCACCGCTCCACCATGACGAAGACGCCGTCCCCCTCGTGCAGCGCGTACAGCTCGCACCCGGGCTCGGCGTGCACCTTCGGCACGGCGGCGAGGATCGCCTCGCGGACGGCGTCCACCGCCTCGGGCTTCGGGGTGATGGTGGCGACGACGACGACGGACACGGGACCTCCTGGGGACGACGGGGATCGAACAGCCCGGACGATTGCCCTGGTGGCGCGGCCCCGGCCGGGTCAGGATGCCAGGGTGGTCGACGACGGCACTCCTCCTCCCCCGACCGCTGACCACCCGCTGCGTGTGGCGGTCATCGGCGCCGGCCCGGCCGGCATCTACGCCGCCGATGCCCTGACCCGGCAGAGCGAGGTCCCCGTCGCCGTCGACCTGCTCGACCGGCTGCCCACCCCGTTCGGCCTGGTCCGCCACGGCATCGCCCCGGACCACCCGAAGATGCGGGCGATCCGCGACACCCTGCACCGCAGCCTCGACCACCCGCTGGTGCGGTTCGTGGGCAACGTGGAGGTCGGCACCGACCTCTCGCTGGCGGAGCTGCGCGCGCACGTGGACGCCGTCGTCTACACCTACGGCGCGGCCCTCGACCGGCACCTGGGCATCGAGGGCGAGGAGCTGCCCGGCAGCCTGGCCGCCACCGACCTCGTCGCCTGGTACACCGGCCACCCCGACGCCGACCGCGCGACCGTGGAGGCCGCCCTGGCCGGCGTCCGGAACGCCGTGGTCGTCGGGGTGGGGAACGTCGCGCTCGACGTCGGGCGGATCCTCGCCCGCACCGCCGAGGAGCTGGAGCCCACCGACATGCCCCAGCACGTCATCGACGTCCTGGCGGCCGCGCCCGTCCAGGAGGTGACGGTGCTCGGCCGCCGCGGCCCGGCGCAGGCCACCTTCACCACCCAGGAGCTGCGCGAGCTCGGCGGGCTCGCGGCGGCGACCGTGCTGGTCGACCCCGCCGACCTGGAGCTCGACGCCGAGACCGAGGCGCGGGCGGCGGCCGACCGCAACGCCACCCGCAACCTCGCCGTCCTGCGCGAGTGGGCGGACCACGAGCCGGAGCCCGGCCGCACCCGGTTGCGGCTGCGCTTCTACTCCCGCCCGGTGCGGCTGCTGGGCACCGAGCGGGTCACCGGCGTCGAGGTGGAGCGCACCGCCGTCGACGGCGACGGCCGGGCGATCGGCACCGGCGAGTTCGAGGTGCTCCCGGCCGACCTCGTGGTGCGCTCGGTCGGCTACCTCGGCACCCCGCTGCCCGGCCTGCCGGTCGACCAGCGCACCGGCACCGTCGCCCACGACGGCGTGGGGCGGGTGCTGCGCGACGGGCGGCCGTCGGCCGGGGAGTACGTGGCCGGCTGGATCAAGCGCGGCCCCACCGGGGTCGTCGGGCACAACAAGCACGACGCCCGCGAGACCGTCGCGGCGCTGCTGGCCGACGCCGCCGACGGCACGCTGCGGGTGCGCGGCCCGGCCGACGACCTGGTGCGCACCCTGCAGGCCCGCGGCGCGGAGCCGGTGCTGCTGGAGGACTGGCGGGCGATCGACGCCGCGGAGCAGGCGCTGGGTGCCAGCCGCGGCCGTGCCCGGACGACTCTGCACGAGCGGGAGGCGCTGCTGGCCGCCGTCCGGGAGGCCGCCACCCGCCCGCGCTGAGTCAGCGCAGCGCGGCCAGCAGCTCGCGCGCCGCCGCCTCGTCGGCGGCGGCCACGAACCGGATCAGCGCGCCCGTGTCGGGCGTCAGCTCCAGGGGCTCACCCGCGTCGGTGAGGACGGCGCCCCCGGCGGCGGCCAGCACCGCCAGCCCACCGGCGACGTCGTGGACGTGCGTGCCGCTGCGGTCCAGGTCGTGCCAGGCCGCGGCCGCGCCGTCGGCCACCAGGCACAGGTCGACGGCGGTGCACCCGGTGATCCGCACCCGGCGGGCCGTCGCCGGCACCGCGACCGCGCCGCCCCGCGGCCCGCTGGGGACGACGACCGTGCCACCGGGCCGGGTGCGCGCCGGCACCCCGTCCCGGACCGCCCCGTGCCCCTCGACGGCCGCCCACCGACGGCCTGAGGAGAGGTCGGCGACCAGCCCGGCGACCGGCCGGCCCTCCTGCACCAGCGCGGCCGAGAAGGCCCACGGCGGCAGGCCGGCGGCGAAGTTGCCGGTGCCGTCGAGCGGGTCGAGCACCACCCAGGGCCGCCCCTCGGCCACCGCGGTGTCGTGGCTCTCCTCGCTGAGCACCGGCACGCCCAGCGCACCGAGGACTCCGACGGCGGCGGCGTGGGCGGCGGCATCGGCGGCCAGCGCGAGGCTCCCGTCCCGCTTGGTCCGCGTCTCCCCGGTGCCGTGGGCGAGCGCCACCGCGGTCTCCACCCGCGTGGCCGCGAGCGCCGCCAGGTGGGCGAAGCGCAGCGGCAGGGGGGCGTCGGCCGGTGGACCGGGCACGTCGATCGCCCGGCCGGTCGCGAGGTGCTGTATGCGGTCGCACCCCCACCCCGCCGCGGCGGCGAGCACCACGGGGTGGTCCAGCGGCACCCCGGCCCGGCGCACGACCACGGCGGCGGCGGTGGCGTCGTCGGTCCACTGCCGGCGGACCAGCACCACCTGGCCCTCGTCCCCGACCAGCACCCGCGCCCAGGGGTCGAGCAGGGCCGGGGCCAGCGCGGCCGCCGGCAGCCCCAGCGCCTCGGCCGCGGCCGGCAGGTCGGAGCTGGCCGCGGTGCGCAGCCCCGGCTCAGCCACTGTTGCGCAGCGCGGTGGCGATGCCGTTGATGGTCAGCTGGATGTTGCGGCTGGTGAGCTCGTCGTCCTCCCCGCCACGGCGGCGCCGCAGCATCTCCACCTGCAGGTGGTGCAGCGGCTCGAGGTACGGGAACCGGTTCCGGATCGACCGGGCCAGCGACGGGTTGTCGGCGAGCAGGTCGTCGTCGCCGGTGACGGCCAGCGTCATCCGGCAGGTGCGCTCGTGCTCGGCGGTGATGCGGTCGAACACCCGCGCCCGCAGCTCCTCGTCGGGCACCAGCTCGGCGTACCGGGCCGCGAGCCCCAGATCCGTCTTGGCGAGCACCATGCCCATGTTGGACAGCACCGTGCGGAAGAACGGCCACCGCCGGTGCAGCTCGCGCAGCCGCTCCAGCCGCTCCGCGGAGCCCCCGACCCACTCCGCCAGCGCCGATCCGGTGCCGTACCAGCCGGGCAGCATGATCCGGGTCTGCGACCAGCTGAACACCCACGGGATCGCCCGCAGGTCGGCGATGGAGTTGCCCGCCTTGCGCGACGGCGGCCGGCTGCCGATGTTGAGCTCGGCGAGCTCGCCGATCGGGGTCGCCGCCCGGAACCACTCCACGAAACCGGGCGTCTCGTGCACCAGCCCCCGGTAGGCCCGCTGCGCGCGGGCGGCGAGGTCGTCGAGCAGGGCGTAGGCGTCCTCGGCGTCGTCCCCCAGCCCCTCCACGTCCAGGAGCGTCGACTCGAGCGTCGCGGCGACGAGCGCCTCGAGGTTGCGCCGGGCGAGGTCGGGATCGGCGTACTTGGCGGCGATGACCTCACCCTGCTCGGTGAGCCGCAGCGCCCCGGCCACCGCACCCGGGGGCTGCGCGCGGATCGCCTCGTAGCTGGGGCCGCCCCCTCGGCCGACGGTGCCGCCGCGGCCGTGGAACAGCCGCAGCCGGATCCCCTCGCGGCGCGCGAGCTCGACCAGGTCGAGCTCGGCCCGGTACAGCGCCCAGTTGGCGGCGAGGTAGCCGCCGTCCTTGTTGCTGTCGGAGTAGCCGAGCATGACCTCCTGCACGTCGCCCCGGTCGGCCAGGAGCGCCCGGTACAGGGGCTGGTCGAGCACCGCGCCGAGCGTCGTCGCGGCGTTCTGCAGGTCCGTGATGGTCTCGAACAGCGGGGAGATGCCGACCGGGCACGTGGGGCCGTCCGGGCCGGCCGGGTCGAGCAGGCCGACCTCCTTGAGCAGGACGGCGACCTCGAGGACGTCGCTGACCGACTCGCACATGCTGATCACGTAGTTCGGGATCGTGCGCGCGCCCAGCAGCGCGACGCGCTCGGCCGCGGCGAGGAGCACGTCGAGCTCCTTGCGCGCCTCCTCCGACAGCTGCGCGTCGGGGCGGACCAGCGGGCGCCGCAGCGTCAGCTCCCCGGCCAGCAGCTCCACCCGGGGCGCCTCGTCGAGCGCGGTGTAGTCGTCGCACACCCCGGCCCAGGCCAGCAGCTCGGCGACCACCTGCTCGTGCACCGACGAGTTCTGCCGCAGGTCCAGCCCGCACAGGTGGAACCCGAACACCTCGACCGCCTCCCGCAGCCGCAGCAGCCGGTCGTCGGCGAGCGGCCCCGCGCCGTGGCTGCGCAGCGACGCGTCCACCACGTCCAGGTCGGCCCGCAGCTCGTCGGGGCGGTCGTAGGGCGGCAGCGCCGGCACGGACCCGGCGTCCCCGGGCACCCCTCCCAGCACCCGGGCGGCGGTGGCGGCCAGCCGCGCGGAGATGCCGGTCAGCGCCCGCCGGTAGGGCTCGTCGGCGCGGAACGGCGAGTCGTCGCGGGAGGCCTCGGCCAGCGCGTACAGCTCCGGCGTCGGCGTGACCAGCCGGTCGGACATCGACAGCTCGCTGCGCAGTTCGGCCAGCTCGGCCAGGTGGTGGCCCAGCGCCGTCTCCGCCTGCCGTGAGGTGGCGCGGCGCAGCGCCTCGCCGGTGACGAACGGGTTGCCGTCGCGGTCACCGCCGATCCAGGAGCCCGGCAGCAGCATCGGCCGGCGCAGGACCCCCGCACCGGGCCACCGCTGCTCGACCGCCCGCCGCACCTCGGCGTTGATCGCCGGCACGACCTCGAACAAGGAGAGCTCGTAGTAGCGCAGCGCCTCGTCGATCTCGTCGGTCAGCCGCAGCCGGGACAGCCGCAGCAGCGCCGTCTGCCAGAGGGTGAGCACCGAGCGCCACAGCTGCGCCGACCACGCCGGGTCGACGTCGCCGTCGCCCGCACGGTCCCGTTCCCGGATCAGCTGGGTCACCTGCCGCTGCACCTGGAACACCGTCTTGCGGCGGACCTCGGTGGGGTGGGCGGTGACCACCGGGCAGACGAGGGCACCGGCGAGTTCGCGGGCCACGGTCTCGACCGGGATCTCCGCCTCGTCCAGCAGGGCGAACGACGCCGCGAGGCTACCCTGCTGCGGTGGGGAGCCGGCGCGGCGGTGGTGCCGGCGACGGCGCTCGTGGTGGATGTCCTCGGCCAGGTTGGCCAGCAGCGAGAAGTGGCTGAACGCCCGGATGACGTGGTTGGCCGAGCGGACGTCCAGGCCGGCGAGCCGGCGGGCGAGCTCGGCCCGGTCGACCTCGGAGCGGCGGACGCCGAAGGCCTCCACGCGGGTGGACTCGACCAGCTCCAGCACCTCGGGCCCGGCCTGCTCGCCGATCACCTCGCCGAGGACACGCCCCAGGAGCCGGATGTCCTCGCGCAGCGGCTCGTCGTCCGCGCGGTCACCGGTGCCGGGCGCACCGTGGTGGCGGAGGTCTGCGACGTCGACAGTGGCTTCGGACACACCCGCAGTATCCGGGACCCGTGTGACGAGCACGTATCGGCCTGGTGGGACGGCCGCCCTTCAGGGGCCCGCGCCGAGCGTGCGAGGCGTGGGGGAAGGGTGGTCCTTTCAGTGCTCGAGCTCCCGCAGGCACTGGGCCGCCAGCTGGTCGCCGGCCGCCGCCCCCAGGCGGAACTGCTCCACGGCGCCCTCGAGGTCCCCGCGGTCGGCCAGCAGCACGCCGAGGTTCTGGTGGCAGTAGGCGTCACCGGCGGAGATGCCGCTGCGGTAGGCCTCCTCGGCGGCCTCCTCGTCGCCGAGCTCCTCGCGGTAGAGGTTGCCCAGCGGCAGCCAGGCCACCTGCTCGCCGAGCTTGGCGCCGCGCTCCAGCACCGCGCGCGCCTCGGCCGAGCGGCCGGTCTCGCGCAGCAGGTGCGCCAGGTCCGCCCGGGCGGCCGGGAAGTGGTGCTGGCCGGCGCGGAGATCCTCCTCGAGCGCCGGGTCCAGCGTGGCGCACCAGCGCCAGCACGCGACGACGGCGGCGGCCTCCTGGTCGCCGGCGGCGGCGAACTCCTCGGCCACCGCCATGGCCTGCTCGCGCTCACCCTGCTCCCGGAGCAGGAAGGCCAGCTGCAACCCACCCTCGAGGTCGCCGGCGGCCGCCGCCCCCCGGTAGGCGCGCATCGCGCCGGCGAGGTCGCCGAGGTCCTCGAGCACCAGGCCGAGGTTGCGCCAGGCATCGGCCTCGCCGCCGCGCAGCGCCACCTCGTAGGCGTCGACCGCCTCCTCCCAGCGGTGCTGGGCGGCCAGCGAGTTGCCGAGGTTGAACGCGGCGACGGAGTCCCCCAGGTCGAACGCCCGGCGGAAGCACGCCTCGGCGTCGGTCTGCCGGCCGGCGTCGGCCAGGTCGCAGCCGAGGTCGATCAGCGCGTCGGCGTCGTCGGAGGCGAGCAGCCGCCGCAGCCGCACGTCCAGGTCCTCGGTCATGCCGCCGATGATCAGGGCCGCAGGGCCCGCAGCGCTGCCCCCTGCGGGCCCACCTCACCCCAACGGAGCGGCCAGGAGCCGATCGGTCACCCGATCAGCTGTCCCGACCGGCCGGTCAGCTGCCGAACGCCTCGCGCCAGGCCGGCATCAGGGAGCCGCGCACCCACTCCAGGTAGGGCTGCTGCTGGTCCCCGCCGACCTGCACCAGGGCCAGGTGGGTGAACCCGGCGTCGGCGTACGCCTGCGCGGCCTCGATCACCGCGCCGACGTCGTCCCCGCACGGGATGCTGCCCGCCACGTCCTCCTCCCGGACGAACTGGCTCGCCGCGTCGAAGGCGCTCGGCCCGGGCAGCTCGGCGTTGACCTTCCAGCCGAGGCCGAACCAGCGGAACAGGCTGTGCGCCCGGGTCACCGCGGCCGCCTCGTCGGTCCCGTAGCTGATCGGCATCTGCGCGATCTTCGGCTTACCCGCGCCCCCGGCGGCCTCGAACGCCTCGACCAGCTCGGCCATCGGATCGGTCGCGACCAGCACGTCGGCCAGCTCGCCGGCGATGGTGGCCGCCTGCTTCCCGCCGGCCGCGAAGCCGATGGGCACGCGCTTCTCCGGCAGGTCCCAGAGCTTGGCCGACTCGACGTCGAAGTGCTCACCGCGGAAGTTGGTGTAGCCCTCGCCGTCGAACAGGTCGCGGATGATCTGCAGCGCCTCCATGACCATCTCGTGGCGGACGTCGGCCGGCGGCCAGCCGGCGCCCACGACGTGCTCGTTGAGGTTCTCCCCCGCGCCGAGGCCGAGGGTGAAGCGCCCCTCGGAGAGGATCTGCAGGGTCGCGGCCTGCTGCGCCACGACCGCCGGGTGGTAGCGGAAGGTCGGGCAGGTCACGTAGGTCATCAGCGGGATCCGGCTGGTGGCCTGCGCGGCGGCCCCGAGGGTCACCCACGCGTTGGGCGAGTGGCCCATCTCGTCCAGCCACGGGAAGTAGTGGTCGCTGCTGACGGCGAAGTCGAAGCCGACCTCCTCGGCGCCCACCACGTGGCGGACCAGATCCCGCGGCCCGGCCTGCTCGGTCATCATCGTGTAGCCCAGCTGCATCGCCATGCCGCGCCGCTACCCGGCCGGCCGGGGCGGCCAACCCTCAGACGCGCTCGGCCCGGAACGCCTCCCGCAGCTTGGTCCGGCCGCCGGTGCGCAGCAGCGCCGCGGCGTACACGCGACCGCCGAGGCGGACCACCAGGACGATGGCCGCGACCATCAGGGCCGCCGACAGCACGACCTCCCAGACGGCCACGCTGCCCGCGGCCTGCCGCACCGGCATCACCATCGGCGACAACCCCGGGATGTAGGAGGTGACGACCGCGAGCGTGCCGTCGGGCTCGGCGGCGGCCTGGATGCCGACGATGAAGGCGACCACCAGCACCATGATCGTGGGCGTCACCACGGTGTTGAGGTCCTCCTGCCGGCTGACCAGCGAGGCGGTCACCGCGAAGATCGCCGCGTAGAACGCGTACGCGAGCACGAACCAGGCGACGACGGCGACGGCCGTGCCGATCAGCTCACCGGGGATGTCGACGATGTCGAGGGCCAGCGCCCCGGCGACCCCGACGGCGACGATGAGCACGATCTGCGCCAGCCCGAGCAGCCCCAGGCCGATGATCTTCCCGGCCAGCAGCTGCCACGGCCGCATGGTCGCCAGCAGCAGCTCCACCACCCGGCTGGACTTCTCCTCGACGACGCCCTGGGCGACGAACTGGCCGAAGAGGATGAGCAGGCCGTAGAGCAGCGCGACGCCGATGATCGCCATGCCGATGCGCTGGCCGTCCTGGTCGGCGTCCGGGTCCAGCGGCGTCACCGCGACCTCGGGCACCTGCAGGTCGTCGACCCCGGCGGCCGCGAGCTGCTCGGCCAGCGCCAGCTGCGTGACCGCGCCCTGGACGACCGACTGCAGCGTCCCGCCGGCCGACTGCTCGACCAGCAGCTCGGGCTCACCCCCGCCCTCGGCCACCAGCACGCCGTCGACGTCGCCGTCCTCGATCGCCGTGCGGGCGGCGGCCTCGTCGTCGAGACCGACCAGGGCGACGTCGACGCCGAGCGCCTCGCCCTGGGCCTCGAGCGCCCGGCCCAGCTCGGCGCTCCCGCCGACCAGCCCGATCCGGGTGGCGTCGCCTCCGGAGCCGAGCGCCACCTGCATGCCCAGCGTGCCGAGCAGCAGCACCAGGATCACGACCGAGCTGATGATGAAGTTCTTGTCCCGGATGCGGGCGGAGACCTCGCGCGCGGCGACGAGCCGCACCAGTCCCGCGCTGCCGGGCGTCCGCGACGGGCTCACGCCGCCACCTCCTGGGTGCTGGGGGCGGCGACCGCCCCGCGGAAGAGCTCCACGAGGGTGGGCTGCTGCCAGGCGAAGTGGGCGACCCGGCCGGTGCGCAGCGCGGCGGCCAGGACCGCCTGGTCGTCGGCGTCCGGCGCCAGCTCCAGCAGCGTGTCACCGGCCTGCTCGGAGACGACCCGGACGCCGGGCAGCGCCGCGGCCCAGCCCGGCGCGGCGTCCGGCACCACGACGCGCAGCAGCCGGCCGGCCTCCCGGCGGCGGAGCTCGTCGACGGTCCCGGTGGCGACCATGCGCCCGCGGGCGAGGATGCCGACCGAGTCGCAGAGCCGCTCCACCAGGTCCAGCTGGTGGCTGGAGAAGACGACCGGGACGCCTGCGCGCGCCTGGTCCAGCAGGGCCTCGGCCAGCGAGTCGACGCCGATGGGGTCCAGGCCGGAGAACGGCTCGTCGAGGATGAGCACCTCGGGCCGGCTCACCAGCGCGGCGGCAAGCTGCACCCGCTGCTGGTTGCCCAGCGACAGCTTCTCGACGGCGTCGCCGCTGCGCGGCCCCAGCCCGAGCCGCTCGACCCACTCGTCGGCCGCGCGCGTCGCCGCGGCGGAGTCCATGCCGTGCAGCCGGCCGAAGTAGGTGACCTGCTCGCCGACCTTCATCTTCGGGTAGAGCCCGCGCTCCTCCGGCATGTAGCCGACGCGGCGCCGGGACTCCTGGTCGAGCGGACGCCCCTGCCAGCGCACCTCACCGGCGTCGGGCCGGACCAGCCCCATCGCCACGCGCATCGTCGTGGTCTTGCCCGCGCCGTTGGAGCCGCAGAAGCCGAACATCGACCCCGGCGCCACCGTGAACCCCACGCCGTCGAGGACGCGGACGGCCCCGAAGCTCTTGTGCAGCCCGTCGAACTCGAGCACCTGTCTCCTCCTGCCGTGCGAGCACTGCCGCGGGAACCGTAGCGGCCCTCACGACCTCCCCAGGGAGATCAACTCGCCCCCGGGCGTCGTTCACCGGGAGTTCGCCTCGCGACGGTCGCGCCGGTGCGGTGTCATCGGCTCATGAGCGAGCGCGACGGCGTGGCGCGGCCGCCCACCGGGGTGGGCCTGGAGCAGCTGCGGTCGGCGGCGGCCGGGTGCCGGGCCTGCGAGCTGTGGCAGGACACCACCCAGACCGTGTTCGGGGAGGGGCCCGAGACCGCCCGGGTGGTCTTCGTCGGCGAGCAGCCGGGGGATCAGGAGGACCGGCGGGGCGAGCCCTTCGTGGGCCCGGCCGGCCGGCTGCTGGACAAGGCGCTGGTCGAGGCCGGCATCGACCGGCGCGACAGCTACGTCACCAACTCGGTGAAGCACTTCTCGCACACCGTCAAGGGCAAGCGGCGCATCCACCAGACGCCCCGGCCCGAGCACCTCCGGGCCTGCCGGCCGTGGCTGGAGGCGGAGCTCGCGGTGCTGCAGCCCGAGGTCGTCGTGGCGCTCGGCGCGACGGCGGCCAAGGGGCTGATCTCGCCGTCGTTCCGCATCACCCGCGACCGCGGGCAGTTGGCGCCGTGGACGTCGCCGGGCGCCCCCGCGCCGACCGAGGACGACGACGAGGACGCCCCGCACCAGACCTGGATCCTCGCCACCACCCACCCCTCGGCGGTCCTGCGCACGCCCGACGAGGCCCGCGGCGCCGCCTACGACGCCCTGGTCGCCGATCTGCGGGTGGTGGCCCGCGCGCTCGCCTGAGGCCCCGGTACGCGTACCGGTGAGTAGGGACCGGCGGTAACGGTTACTGCCCCCTGTGCCCGGCCGGCCTCGCCACTCTCGGGGGCGGGCGAGCCCGGCCGGGCCCCCGGGCGTCAGCCGGTGCGGTCGACGCCGGAACGGGAGGCGCGGAACAGCCAGAACGAGGGCACCAGCAGCGCGACGGCGGCCATCGCGAGCACCACCACGATGCCGCCGGACACCATCGCCACCGTCACCGACGCCGCGCTCGCCAGCGCCCCGGCCCGCAGGTCCCCCAGCCGCGGGCCACCGGCGACGACGACGAGGAACACGCCCTGCATCCGGCCGCGCATCTCGTCCGGCGCCGCCAGCTGCAGCATCGACGAGCGCAGCACCGCGCTCACCATGTCCCCCGCCCCGGCGACGGCGAGGAACAGCACGGCCAGCCACAGCGACGGCGCCAGCCCGAACCCGATGACCGCCAGTCCCCAGACGGCGATGGCGCCCAGGACGACCGCTCCCTGCCGGTCGACCCGCGACACCCACCCGGAGGTCAGCCCCATGACCAGCGCGCCCACCGACACCCCGGCGAAGAGCCAGCCCAGCGCGTTCGGCGATCCGGCGAACCGCTCGGCCGAGAGCTCCGGGAAGACCGCGTTGGGCCAGGCGAACAGCATCGCGATGATGTCGACGACGAAGGTCATCAGGAGCACCGGCTGGGTGCGCAGGAAGGCGAAGCCCTCCCCCACCCCGCGCACCGCGGCGCCCAGCCGCAGCCGACGGGCGCGGCCGCCGGGCGGCAGGGAGGGCAGGCCGCGCAGCAGCAGCGCGGCGAGCAGGAAGCCCAGCGCGTCCACCGCGTAGGTGAGGAAGAGCTCGCCCTGGCTGATCAGGACGCCGGCGAGCAGCGGGCCGGCGATGACCCCGGCCTGGCGCACCGTCATCGCCAGCGCGTTCGCGGCCGGCACGAGCGCGGTCCCCACCAGCGCGGGGATCGCGGCGCTGCGCGCCGGCTGGTTGACCGCCGCGAAGCCGGAGACGAAGGCGGTCAGCACCCACAGCAGCGCCAGGTTGCCGCCCCCGGGCAGCAGCGCCTGGAGGGCGAGCAGCGCGCTCGTCACCGCGGCGCCCGTCGAGGTGACGATCATGAGCGTCCGCCGGTCGACGACGTCGGCGATCGCGCCGCCGAGGAGCCCGAACACCACGAGCGGGACCAGCGCGACCAGCGAGGTGAGCCCGACGAACAGCGACCGCCCGGTGAGCTCGTAGACCTGGTACGGGACGGCGACCAGCGTCATCTGCTGACCGATCATCGTGGCCGCGACGCCGCCGAAGAGCCGGCGGTAGGCGGGGACGCGCAGCGGCGTGGTGTCCACCGCCCACCCGCGCCGCCGCACCGGCTCGGGCACCGGCTCCACCACCGCCCGGTCCGGCTCGACCGGGTCGACCGGCCCGACCGGCCCGGGCGGCCCGGGCGGCCCGCTCACGGGGCGAGCCGCTGGACGATCCAGCCCCCGCCCTCCGCCGTGTCGCGGACGAAGCGCAGCCGGTCGTGCAGCCGGTCCCCGCCGCCCTGCCAGAACTCGACCCGTTCGGGCACCACCCGGTAGCCGCCCCACGCCGCGGGGCGGGGCAGCTTCCCCTCCGGCGACTGCTCGTCCAGCAGCCGCACCCGCTCCTCGAGCTCGTGCCGGGAGTCGACGACGCTCGACTGCACCGAGGCCGCCGCCGCCAGCTGCGAGCCGCGCGGCCGCGGGTCCCACAGCGCGTCGGACGCGGCGTCGCCGATCCGCTCCACCCGACCGGCCACCCGCACCTGGCGCTGCAGCGCGTGCCACGGGAAGACCAGCGCCGCGCGGGGGTTGACCGCCAGCTGCGCGCCCTTGGCCGAGGCGTAGCTGGTGCCGAACACGATCCCGTCGGTGTCGTAGCCCTTCATCAGCACGATCCGGGCGTCCGGGGCGCCGTCGGCGTCGGCGGTCGCCACCACGACGGCGTTGGGCTCCGGGAGCGACGCTGCGACGGCATCGGCGAACCAGCGGTCGAACTGCTCGACCCAGGTGGCGGCGAGCTCGTCCTCGCGCAGCCGCCCGAGCGTGTAGTCGTTGCGCATGCGGGTCAGGTCGGGCACGCCGCCATGCTGACACCGGCTGCGCGCGCCGGCTCGGGAGGGCACCCGCAGCGCCCCGCGTGTGCCAGGACGGGGCCGACGGCCTAGGGTCGGCTGGCAATCGTGCGCCGTTACCTGCGCGCACGTGGGTCCACGCGCAGAGGAGCTTGCGAGATGGCCGACGACTTCGTACCCGGCCTGGAAGGCGTCATCGCCTTCGAGACGGAGATCGCCGAACCGGACAAGGACGGCGGCGCGCTGCGCTATCGCGGCGTCGACATCGAGGACCTGGTCGGCAAGGTCACCTTCGGCAACGTCTGGGCGCTGCTGGTCGACGGCAAGTTCGGCCCGGGCCTGCCGCCGGCCGAGCCGTTCCCCATCCCGGTGCACAGCGGGGACGTCCGCGTCGACGTCCAGGCCGCCCTGGCGATGCTCGCCCCCTTCTGGGGCTACCGCCCGCTGCTGGACATCGACAGCGAGACCGCCCGCGAGCAGCTGGCCCGCGCCGCCGTCATGGCGCTGTCCTACGTCGCCCAGTCCGCCCGCGGCATCGGCACCCCCGCCGTCCCGCAGAGCCGGATCGACGAGGCCTCGACCATCGTCGAGCGCTTCATGGTCCGCTGGCGCGGCGAGCCCGACCCCCGCCACGTGGCCGCTGTCGACGCCTACTGGACCTCGGCCGCCGAGCACGGCATGAACGCCTCGACGTTCACCGCCCGCGTCATCGCCTCCACCGGCGCCGACGTCGCCGCCGCCATGTCCGGCGCCATCGGCGCGATGTCCGGCCCGCTGCACGGCGGCGCCCCCTCCCGCGTGCTGCACATGCTCGACGACGTCGAGAAGACCGGCGACGCGGAGAAGTACGTCAAGGACCTGCTCGACCGCAAGGAGCGGTTGATGGGCTTCGGCCACCGGGTCTACCGCGCCGAGGACCCGCGCGCCCGCGTGCTCCGCCGCTCGGCCCAGGAGCTGGGTGCCCCCCGCTTCGAGGCGGCCCTCGCGCTGGAGAACGCCGCCCTCAAGGAGCTGCGGGAGCGGCGTCCCGACCGGCCGGTCGAGACCAACGTGGAGTTCTGGGCGGCCATCGTCCTGGACTTCGCCGAGGTCCCCAGCCACATGTTCACCTCGATGTTCACCTGCGCCCGCACCGCCGGCTGGTGCGCGCACATCCTCGAGCAGAAGAACACCGGTCGCCTCGTCCGCCCGTCGGCCCGCTACATCGGCCCCGCGCCCCGCAAGCCCGAGGCCGTCGAGGGCTGGGACACCATCAACCCCCAGGCCGCCCAGCCGGCCTGAGCGAGGACCCCGCTGCCCCCACCGCGCGCACGGCGTGCGGTGGGGGTGCGCGGCGGGGCCGCCTGATCCGCACGACCGGAAGGCCCTCCCCCGGATGAGCATCACCATCCCCGCCGAGCTCCTGCCCGCCGACGGCCGGTTCGGGTGCGGCCCGTCGAAGGTGCGGCCCGAGGCGTTGCGCGCCCTCGCCGGCGACGGGGCGGCGATCATGGGCACCTCCCACCGGCAGGCGCCGGTGAAGAACCTGGTGCGGCGGGTCCGCGAGGGGCTGACCACGCTGTTCGACCTGCCCGACGGCTACGAGGTCGTGCTCGGCAACGGCGGGACGACCGCCTTCTGGGACGCCGCGCTCTTCGGGCTCATCCGCGACCGCGCCGCCTTCGCCACCTACGGGGAGTTCTCCACCAAGTTCGCCGCCGCGGCGTCGCGGGCCCCGTTCCTGGCCGACCCGGTCATCGTGTCGGCCGAGCCGGGATCCCTGGCGCTGCCCATCGCCACCGAGGGCGTCGACACCTACGCCTGGGCGCACAACGAGACCTCCACCGGCGTCATGGCCCCGATCTCGCGCCCGCACGGCACCGAGGACGCCCTCGTCCTCGTCGACGCCACCTCCGGAGCCGGCGGCCTGCCGGTCGACGTCTCGCAGACCGACGTCTACTACTTCGCCCCGCAGAAGTCGTTCGCCGCCGACGGCGGGCTCTGGGTGGCCCTGATGTCGGCCGACGCGCTGCAGCGGATCGCCGAGATCGAGGCCGCGGGCCGCTGGGTACCCGGCTTCCTGGACCTGTCGGTCGCGGTCGACAACTCCACCAGGGACCAGACCTACAACACCCCCGCGGTCGCCACGCTGTTCCTGCTGGCCCACCAGATCGACTGGATGCTCTCCCTCGGCGGCCTCTCCGGCACGGTCGCGCGCAGCCGCGAGTCCGCCACGCGGCTCTACGACTGGGCGGAGAAGTCGCCGTACGCGACCCCGTTCGTCACCGACCCCGAGCACCGCAGCTTCGTCGTCGGGACCGTCGACTTCGCCGACTCCGTCGACGCCGCCGCCCTGGCGACGACGCTGCGCGCCAACGGCGTCGTCGACGTGGAGCCGTACCGCGGGCTCGGCCGCAACCAGCTGCGCATCGGCATGTTCCCCGCCGTCGACCCCGACGACGTCACGGCGCTGACCGCCTGCGTCGACTTCGTGGTGGAGCGGCTCTGAGCGGGGACGAGCGGGCCCCTCGACGGGGGGCGACCGTGCACGCCGAACCGTCGTCGGGCCCCGACGGCGGCGAGCTCTTCGCCGCCGGGGGCGAGTCCGGCCGGATCATGGCCGGCCTCGACTGGGCGAGCACCCCGCTCGGCCCCGTGGCCGACTGGCCGGCGAGCCTCCGCTTCGCCGTGCGCACGGTGCTGGTGTCCAGGTTCCCGATGGTGCTGACCTGGGGCCCGGACTTCCTGCAGTTCTACAACGACGCCTACGCGCCCCTGATCGGCGCGAAGCACCCGGCGATCGGCCAGGACATCCGGCAGACCCTCGCCGAGGGGTGGAGCACGCTCGGGCCCCCGGTCGAGCACGCGATGGCCACGTGCGAGGCCTCCTGGCTGCCGGGGCTGCTGCTGCTCCTCGAGCGTGCCGGCTACCGGGAGGAGACCTACTTCACCGTCTCGCACGCACCGGCCTTCGACGACGACGGCCGGGTCGCCGGCATGCACGCCGTCTGCACGGAGGTCACCGGTGAACTGCTCGCCGCCCGCCGCCAGCAGCTGCTGCACACGCTGTCGGTCGAGGGCACGCAGCTCGCCGACGAGCGGCAGACGGTCGCGACCATGTGCGCGGCCCTCGGATCGAACCCGCTCGACACCCCCTTCGCCGCCGTCTACCTCGCCACCGACGAGGGCGCCTTCGCCCGCGTGGCGACGACCGGGGTCGACGCCGAGCTCCTGCCCGAGGTCGCCGACGCCGGCGCGGTGCTGCCGCCGGTCGCCTCCCTGGGGCTGACCGGCGGGCCCTGGGACGACCCGGTGACCGACGCGGTGGTGCTGCCGCTGGCGGCCGGCCGGGATGCCGAGCCGGTGGGCCTGCTGGTCCTCGGCACGTCGCCCAACCGGGCCCTGGACGCCGCGTACCGCGCCTACCACCAGCTGGTGGCCGGCCAGTTCACCGGCGCGTTGGTCACCATCCGGGCGTTCGAGGACGAGCGTCGGCGGGCCGAGTCCCTCGCCGAGCTCGACCGCGCGAAGACCACCTTCTTCGCCGACGTCAGCCACGAGCTGCGCACGCCGCTCACGCTGCTGCTCGGTCCGATCGGTGACGTCCTGGACAGCACCGACCCGCCGTTGGCCGACGACGTCCGCGAACAGCTCTCCCTGGCGCTGCGCAACGGGCAGCGGCTGCAGCGGCTGGTCGACGACCTGCTGGACTTCGCCGGCATCGAGGCCGGCCGGGCCACCCCGGTGCGCGTGGAGACCGACGTCCCCGCGTTCACCGCGGAGCTCGCCGGCATCTTCCGGTCGGCCGCCGAGCGGGCCGGGCTGCGCCTCACCGTCGACTGCCCGCCGCTGGACCGCCCGGCGTACGTCGATCCCCGGATGTGGGAGAAGATCGTCGTCAACCTGCTGGCCAACGCGGTGAAGTACACCTTCGTCGGCGGCATCGACGTGGCGGTGCGCGGCGCCGCCGACCAGCTGATGCTCACCGTGGCCGACACCGGGGTCGGCATCGTCGCCGAGGAGCTCCCCCAGCTGTTCCAGCGGTTCCACCGCGTCGCCGGTGCGGTCGCCCGCACCCGCGAGGGCACCGGCATCGGCCTGGCCCTCGTGCAGGAGCTCGCCGCGCTGCACGGCGGCACGGTGACGGTGACCAGCGAGCCGGGGCGGGGCAGCACGTTCACCGTGGCCCTGCCGTTCGGCGCCCCCGACGCCGTCGTCGACGGTCCCGCGGCCGTCCCGTCGGAGGCCGCCCACGGCGAGGCCGAGGGCTGGGAGCGGGAGATGTCGCGCCCGGCCGGCCGGGCTCCCGGCGCGGCGGACGCCGCGCCGGTCCTGGTGGTGGACGACAACGCGGACATGCGCGGCTACCTCGAGCGCCTGCTGCGGCCGCACTGGGCGGTGCGCACGGCGGCCGACGGGCAGGAGGCGCTCGCCGCGGTGGCCGAGCAGCGACCGGCCCTCGTGCTGACCGACGTGATGATGCCGCGTGTCGACGGCTTCGAGCTGCTCCGGGCGCTGCGCGGGAACCCGACCACCCGGGACATCCCGGTGATCATGCTGACCGCCCGCGCCGGGCAGGACGCCTCGGTCGAGGGCCTGGAGGCCGGCGCCGACGACTACCTGGCCAAGCCGTTCCGCGCCGCGGAGCTCCTCGCCCGGGTCCGGGTGGTGCTTGAGCGGGCGGCCGGTCGCGCCGTTCCCCCGGTGACGACGCGCGAGACCGTCGAGCCGCCCCGGCCGGCCGCCTCCCCGCTGCCCGCGCCGCTGGTGGCCACGCCGGTCGGCCGGCCGGCGCCGGCGCCGGACGCGGGTCCGCGGTCCTCCACCCGCCCCCACGGCGCCGGGCACCGGGCGCACTGGCAGCTGCCGTCGGCCCTCTCCTCGATCCCGGTGGTCCGCCGCCGGCTCCGCGCCCTCCTGGCCGACGCGGGGGTCGGTGCCGACCAGTCCTACGACCTGCTCCTGGCGGCCTGCGAGGCGGCCAGCAACGCGATCGAGCACGCTCAGGACCCGACCCGGCCCGTCGTCGAGGTCACCGCCGTCGTCGGGGACGGCGCGGTGGAGATCACGGTCCGCGACCACGGCCAGTGGCGGGAGCGGGTGCCGAGCATGGACCGCGGCCGCGGCTCCACGCTGATGAGCGCGGTCGCCGAGGTCACCGCCGTCCCGGGTCCCGAGGGGACGACCGTGCGCATCCGGTCGGCGCTGCAGCCGGCCGCCTGACCGCGGCGCTCCTCAGTGGAGCAGCCAGGTGTCCTTGCTCGCCCGGTCGGACTCCCCCGGCCGGTCGTCCCGGTCCACCCGGGTCAGCGCCAGCGGCAGGGTGCTGGTGGTCTCGCCGGCCACGGAGAACAGCCGCAGCTCCACCTGCCGCGGACGCAGGCAGCCGCCGACCAGCGTCGGCGCCGTGGAGGCGGCGAGCGGCTCCCGCGCCACGAACCGGTGCGGCGCGGCGGCGATCTCGGCCCGCAGCGCGGCCAGCTCCGCCGCCGAGCAGGCCGGACCGAGCGCGACCTGCCGGCCGCCGTACCCGGCGACCGACTCCACCTCCAGCTCGGGCAGCCGGTCGGCGACCTCGGCCCACGCCGCCGGGTCGGCGAGCACCCACGTCCGCGCCGACCCCAGCAGGGGCTCCTCGCCGAGGTAGAAGCGGATCATGGCCGGCACCCAGGCGTAGCCCGCCGCGTCGTCGGCCACCCCGTTGCCGGGCACGTTGGCCAGCCCGAGCCGCCCGGCCCGCACCGCTTCGGTGAGCGCCAGGCCCAGCGGGACGCCCGCGCCGGTGGCGTAGGCGCCGAGCAGCGCATCGTCGAAGCGCCGGTACAGCACGTCGACCGGTACGCGGCCCCCGTCGACGGCGACCTCCACTCCCCCGTCGGCGCGCGGCCAGAGGTCACCGGCCCGCACCAGCGGCGCGTCGAGGGCATCGGCCAGCAGCCGGTGCTCGAACCAGGCCCCGTCGCTCTCGCCCTGGGTGAGCACCGCGATCCGCGGCGATCCGGGCACCGCCGGCGGGGCGGCGTCCGCCAGCGCGCCGGCCAGCAGCGGAACGGCCTCCGCGGGTTCCCGCAGCCGCTGCCCGGCGCCGGCGAAAAGCTCCGGCAGCGCGGCGCGGGCGGAGTCCCGGTCGGCGAGCGCGTACCCGATGCCGGACGGCACGCGCAGGTCGTCGCGGACGACCACCCAGCGGCCGTCGTCGGTCCGGACGAGGTCGGCCGCGGCGACGGTCGCCCGCGGCTGGCCCCGCCACGCCCGGGCGACGGCGTCGTGATCCCGGCCCGGGCCGTGCGTCACGGCCCACTCGGGCAGGGCACCGGCCCGGACGATCTCGGCCGCGCGGTCGGGGTCGCCGCGCCGACGCCCGGCCGGGCGGTAGGCGTCGGCGAGGAAGGCGTTCAGCGCCCGGTGCCGCTGGGCCATCCCGGCCGACAGCGCCCGCCACGTGCCGGCGTCGATCAACCGCGGCACGGGGTCCAGGGGCACCGGGCGCAGCTGCTGCCGGCCGTCCACCCACGTGCCGACGACGACGCCGCGTTCCTGCCGCCGCAGCCGCAGCTCCGCCTCCGCGGCCGCCAGCCCGGGCGCCCCGAGCCGTTCCAGGGCAGCGATCGGCCCGGCCCACCCGACGCGCAGCCGGCCGTCGGCACCGACGGCCTCGTCACCGAGGGCGGTGGGATAACCGGCGAAGAGTTCCCCGCTCACAGCCACCGATCGAACCAGGCGGCGAGCCGCTCGCCCAGTTCGACCAGGTGCTGCCGGCCGACGATGGCGTGCCCCTCGCCGGTGAACAGCAGCAGGTCGGCGCGCGCGCCGCGCGCCTGCAGCGCCTGGTGGGCCTGCACCGACTCGGCCACCGGCACGTTCGTGTCGCGGTCCCCGTGCACGAGCAGCACCGGCGCGGTGAGCCGGTCCAGCGCCGTCATCGGCGAGAGGGCGGCCAGCATCTCGCGGTCGGCGACGGGGTCGCCGTACTCGGTCACCGAGGCCGCGGCCATCCACGGCTCCGTGCCGGCGAAGAAGGTGCGCAGGTCGCTCATCCCGGCCAGCGAGGTGCCGGCGGCGAAGAGCTCGGGCCACCGGGTGAGCGCGACCAGGGTGAGGTAGCCGCCGTAGGACCAGCCGTGCGCACCGATCCGGCCGGGCTCGGCGATGCCCGCGGTCACCAGCTCGTCCACCGTCGTCCGGACGTCGGCGAACGAGGACTCCCGCGCCGGCCCGTCGTCGGCGGTCATGAAGGCCCGGCCGAACCCACCCGAGCCGCGCACGTTCGGGGCGAAGACGGTGAAGCCCGCGGCCACCATGCTCTGGGTGATGGGCGACCAGTTCGGCCGCGCCTGCCCCTCCGGCCCGCCGTGGAAGCTGACCACCGTGCGGTTGGGGCCGCGGACGCCCTCGGGCACGTACAGCCAGCCGGAGAGCCGGACGCCGTCCGGGGCGAGGTACTCGTGCGGCACCGGCTCGACCAGGCCCGGCACCTGCCGCCTGGTGGGCGAGCAGGCGAGCGGTTCCGGTGCGCCCGCGCCGTCGAGCGGCACGCGCCACAGCCCCCGGGGGGTGCGCGGCCCGGACAGCTCGGCGATCAGCGCGTCGCCGTCGGCCGCCGGCGCCCACCCCGACAGCACCGGTTCGGGCAGCTCGATCCGGCGCACCACCCCACCGTCGGACCGGGCGTGCAGCCACAGCTGGCTCACCCCGTCGGCGTTCCACACCGCGAGCACTGTGCCGTCGGGGCGCACCGCGTACCCGTCGAGGTCGGCGTCGGCGCGCTGCAGGACCGTCCGGCCGGGCCCGGGCACCCCGTCACCGGTCAGGGGGACGGCCACCAGGCCGGCGCGGTCGGTGCCGGGCGGCCCGGGCAGCGCGGCGCGGACGTGCACGGTGGCCCCGTCGTCGGCGAACCGGCCGTCCTCGGAGGCGATGCCGCCGGGCGCGTCCAGGGGGACGACCCGCCGCTGGATGCCCGTGGCCACGTCGATGACCACGATGTGCCGGTAGGCGCGCGGGCCGCGCCGGGCGAGGACGGTGCGATGGTCGGCGGAGACCGCGGTGACGGCGAGGAAGCCGCCGGAGGCCAGCGTGCGCTGCTCGCCGGTGACCACGTCGACCAGCACCACGTCGGCGTCCGGCCCGTTGCCCGGGGCGATCGAGCACGCGTAGTGCCGGGAGCCCACCCAGCGGCCGGCGAGGACCGCCGCCCGCGGGTCGGCGCCGGCCACCAGCCGGCGATCCGTGCCGTCGGGCCGGGCGACGTGCAGCTCGGCGCAGATCGACCCGCCGGGGCTGACCAGGTAGGCCAGCCGCTCCCCGTCGGGCGACCAGGCGGCGGAGATCACCTCCTGGTCGGCGCCGGACACCTGGACCGGCGGGGTTCGGCCGTCCAGCGCGGCCACCTCCAGCCGGGGCAGCCCCGACCGGTCGGTGACGTAGGCGACGCGGCGGCCGTCGGGGGCCGGGGCCGGGCACCAGGCCGCGGTGGCCCCGGCGATCCCGGTGATGGCGCGGCGGACCCGGGCCGGCAGCACCTCCGGGGGCGCCAGGAGCTCCAGGGCGGCGCATCCCGCCGGCGCGGCCGTCCACACGTCGGTCACGGGGCTGGCCATCGCTCCTCCTCGGCTCGGTACGGCGCCGCCGGCGAGCACCCCACTGTGGCGGTCGCACGTTTCGGGCGTGTGTCAGCGCTGTCATCGGCGTGCGACGACGTCGTCCGCACCCCTCGCCCGGGGGGACCCCGCCCCTCCCGCCGCGGACGCGCCACGCCGGTGCGCCTGCGCGCCGCTCGCGCCCGGTCCCGATAACCTCGGGGACCGGGATCGGCGTCCGGACCCACCGCGCCGGCTGCAGGAGGTCGCCCATGCGCACGCTGCGCCTCGTGGCGCTCTCCGACGACGGGAAGAGCCTCGTCCTCGTCGCGGACGGCCCCGACACCCCGGACGGCGAGCGGTTCGAGCTCCCCATCGACGAGCGCGTCCGCGCGGCGGCTCGCGGGGACGCCCGCCGGCTGACCCAGATCGACGTCGACTCCGGCACCGAGCTCCCGCCCCGGGTGATCCAGTCCCGCATCCGCGC
Source organism: Blastococcus sp. SYSU DS1024 (assembly GCF_054050795.1). Taxonomy (NCBI): domain Bacteria; kingdom Bacillati; phylum Actinomycetota; class Actinomycetes; order Geodermatophilales; family Geodermatophilaceae; genus Blastococcus; species Blastococcus sp. SYSU DS1024. The sequence goes on along the minus strand of NZ_JBJHAA010000003.1, from coordinate 136,458 downwards.
CGGGGAGACCCCCGAGCAGGTCGCCGCCGCCACCGGGGCCCGGGTGGAGCGGATCATGCGCTTCGCCCACCCCGTGCTGCAGGAGCGGGAGCGGGTGACCACCCAGGCCCGCGAGGCACGGGTGCGGCTCACCGACGGGGCGCCGGGCGCGGTGCTGCAGCACTTCATGGTGGAACGGCTGCGGCTCATCGACACCGACATCGACGCCGTCGCGTGGGACGCCCACCGGGACGACGAGGGCACCTGGGTGGTCACCGGCGCGTGGCGCGCCGGCGCCAAGTCCGGCACCGCGCGCTGGAACTTCGACCTGCAGTCCCGCACGGTCTCCCCGGGGGACGCCGCGACGACGGACTTCGCCGAGGGCACCCGCCTGGTGCGGGTCGTGCCCGAGGTGCCGGCCGGCCTGCCCTCGCCGGCCGCCCGCAACCGCCCGGTCTCGGTGGTGCGCACCCCGGAGCCGCCCCCCGCCCCGGCCAGGGAGGACGACGCGCACGTGCGCGACGTGCACGCCCCCGACGGGACCCCGGCCGACGACGAGGCGATGGCCAGCCTGCTCGACGAGGTCGCCGAGCACGACACCGTGGTGCTCGGCCGGGGGCAGAGCACCGAGGAGGACGGCGACGAGGACCCGCGCGCCCGCATCCCGGCGTGGGAGGACATCGTGTTCGGGGTCCGCCGCAACCGCTGACGAACTGCACGTGGAACGGCGGGCGCGACTGGGTAGTCGCTCCGGCATGGGTGCTTCGGTGTCGATGCCGCTGGGCGGCGTGCAGGTCGGGTCCTACGACAGCTACGAGCAGGCGCAGGCCGCCGTCGACTACCTCTCCGACGAGAAGTTCGCGGTGGAGAACGTGACGATCATCGGGACCGACCTGCGCATGGTCGAGACGGTGACCGGCCGCATGACGACCGGCCGGGCGATCGCCGCGGGCGCCGCGGCCGGCGCCTGGTGGGGTCTGTTCGTCGGCCTCCTGCTGGGCATCTTCGCGCCCGACGGGACCAGCTGGATCGGGTCGGTGCTGACCGGCCTGCTCATCGGTCTGGCCTTCGGTGCCGCCTTCGGCGGCATGGGGTACGCCGCCACCCGTGGCAAGCGCGACTTCACCAGCACCAGCAAGATCGTCGCGAGCCGGTACGACGTGATGTGCCACCCCTCGCACGCCGAGGAGGCCCGCGCGATGCTGGCCCGGTTCTCGCTGCGCGGCTAGCTAGCGCAGGGTGGCGAAGGCCACCGCCGCGGCGGCGGCCACACCGAGGGAGTCGACGCCGGTGCGCATCGGGATGCGGGCGCGTACCCGCGCCGTCCGCTGCGCCTCCGGCGTGAGGCCGGGCCCCTCGGCGCCGAGCAGCACGGCGGTGCGCGGGTGCGCCCGCGGGTCGACGTCGGCGAGGTCGACCGCGTCCGCCGCGGGGGTGAGCGCGACGGTGAGGTAGCCCGCGTCGTGCAGCCGCGCGAGCCCGGCCGGCCAGTCGGGCACGACGGCGAACGGCAGCGAGAGCACGTGCCCCATCGAGACCCGCACCGACCGGCGGTACAGCGGGTCGGCGCAGCGCGGATCGAGCAGCAGCCCGTCGACGCCGAGGGCCACCGCCGAGCGCGCGATCGAGCCCAGGTTCTCGGCGTCGTTGAGCGCCTCGAGGACGGCCAGCCGACGGGGCCCCGCCGGGTCCGGACCGGTCAGCACCTGGTCCAGGCCCGCCGGCGGGAGACGGTCGGCGGAGGCGACCACACCGCGGGTGAGCCGGAACCCGATGACCTCCGAGAGCACCCACTTGTCCGCCTCGTAGGCCGGCACGTCGTCGGGCAGGCCTAGCGCGGCCACCCGTCCCGGCACCCCGAAGACCGCGCGCACCCGGTACGGCGAGGCCAGCAGGCGCCCGACCGCCGGCACCCCCTCCACGATGACCGGCCCGGTGCCCCGCTCCCTGCCCGCCGGGCGGTCCCCCGCCTTGAGGTCGCGGAAGTCGGCGACCCGCGGGTCGGCCGGATCGGTGATGACGACGGGCTGCGGCACGCGCCCATCCTCCCTGGCGCCTCCCGCCACCCGGCGTGGAGGCGTTGACGCGCACCCCCGAACTCATCTAGCGTTGAGTTCATCAGTCGTTGAGTTCTGGGGAGCGCGTCATGGACGCCGTCACCGTCACCGATCTCGTCGTCGACCGCGGGAAGCGCCGGGTGCTGCCCGGGCTGACGTTCGCCGTCCCGGCCGGCCGGGTCACCGGCCTGCTCGGGCCCAGCGGCGGCGGGAAGAGCACGCTGATGCGGGCGATCGTCGGCGTGCAGCGGGTGCGGTCCGGGACGGTGACCGTGCTGGGCCACCCGGCCGGCTCGGCCCCGCTGCGCCGGCGGGTCGGCTACGTCACCCAGGCGCCGAGCGTCTACCCCGACCTCACCGTCCGGGAGAACGCCCGCTACTTCGCCGCGCTGCACGGCCGCGGGGCCCGCGAGGCCGATGCCGCGGTCGCCGACGTGGGGCTGCGCGGAGCCGCCGGGCAACTCGTCGCCGACCTCTCCGGCGGGCAGCGCGGCCGCGCCTCCCTGGCGTGCGCGCTGGTCGGCGAGCCCGAGCTGCTGGTCCTCGACGAGCCGACCGTCGGCCTGGACCCGGTGCTCCGGGTCGAGCTCTGGGCGCGCTTCCACGCCCTGGCCCGCGCCGGGACGACGCTGGTCGTCTCCAGCCACGTGATGGACGAGGCCGCCCGGTGCGACCGGCTGCTCCTCCTCCGCGGCGGCTCGCTGCTCGCCGACACGACCCCCGGCCGGCTGCGCGCCGACGGTGGATCCGACGACCTGGAGACCGCGTTCCTGAACGTCGTCCGCGCCCGCGAGGCGGTGGCCCGGTGACCACCGCGAGCCCGCGGCTCACCGCGACGACGGCGGCCCGCGTCCTGCGCCAGCTGCGGCACGACCACCGCACGATCGCGATGCTGCTCGTGCTGCCGAGCGCGCTCCTCGGCCTGCTGTACCTGCTGTGGGCGGACCTCCCGGCCGCCCCCGGGCAGCCCGGCACCTTCGACCGCGTCGGGCTGGCGATGCTCGGCGTCTTCCCGTTCGTCGTGATGTTCCTCGTGACCAGCATCGCCATGCTGCGCGAGCGCACCTCCGGCACGCTCGAGCGGCTGCTCACCACCCCCCTGTCCCGGCTGGACCTGCTGCTCGGCTACGGCCTGGCGTTCGGGCTGGCGGCGGGGGTGCAGGCGGTGGTCACCGTGACGGTGGCGACGACGCTGTACGACCTGGACGTCGCCGGGTCCGTGGGGCTCGTCGTCCTCGTCGCCGTGGTCGACGCCGTGCTCGGGGTCGCGCTGGGCCTGCTGGCCAGCGCCTTCGCGCGCAGCGAGTTCCAGGCGGTGCAGTTCATGCCGGTGGTCGTCCTGCCCCAGTTCTTCCTCTGCGGGCTGCTCGTCCCCCGCGAGCAGATGGCCGGGTGGCTGCAGGCGATCAGCGACGTCCTCCCCCTGACCTACGCGGTCGAGGCCCTGCGCGAGGTCGGGCGCTCGACGGAGGCGACCGGCACGATGGTGGTGGACGTCGGCATCGTGGCCGGCGCCGCCCTGCTGGCGCTCGCGCTGGCGGCGGCCACCCTGCGGAGGAGGACCGACTGAACGCCGGCGAACACCCACCGCGGCGACGCACCGGACGGCGTCCCGGCAGCCCCGCCACCCGGGACGCGGTGCTGGCCGCCGCACGGGAGGCCTTCGCCGAGCGCGGGTTCGACGGCGCCACCATCCGGCAGATCGCCATCGCGGCCGGCGTCGACCCTGCCCTGGTGCACCACTACTTCGGCAGCAAGGACCAGCTCTTCCTCGCCGCGATCGAGGCCCCGGCCGACCCCGCCCAGCTGCTGCCCGAGGTGCTCGCCGGCACGCGGGAGGAGCTGGGCGGCAACGTCGTCCGCATGCTGCTGCGGGTCTGGGACGGCCCGGGGCGCACCGCCGGCCTGGCGCTGGTGCGCTCGGCCGTGGGCAACGAGTGGACCGCCCGCCTGCTGCGGGAGTTCCTGGTCACCCAGGTGCTGCGCCGGGTGCTCGGCTCCCTCGACCTCGACCCCGCCGAGCGCGACGCCCGGGGCGCCCTGGCCGCCTCGCAGCTGGCCGGGCTGGTGGTCACCCGGTACGTGCTGCGCCTGGAACCGCTCGCGTCGGCCCCGCCCGAGTGGCTGGTGGGTGCGATCGGCCCCACGGTGCAGCGCTACCTCACCGGCGAGCTGGACCTGCCCCGCTGACAGAGGCCCCCCTGCCCCCCCACGACTCGCAGGCTCGCCGCGGGACCCTGCACGGGGGCCGTCAGCGGGGGGTGCGCGCCAGCTGGCGGCTCTGCGCGACCAGCCGCCCGGTGGAGTCCCAGACCCGGTAGTCCTCGTCGGACCAGCCGCCGGCGACCTCGCTCGCCCGCGCCTCCACGAGGCACCAGCCCGGGGCCGGCAGCGCCCGCACGAGCACCTGCAGCTGCACGGTCGGCGCCCAGCCCATCCGGCCGGTGGCGAAGCTCGTGGGCGGCAGCACGTCGGCGAAGGTGAGCAGCGCCAGCGGGTCGGCCGGGCGGCCGTCGGCCAGCCGCACCCACGCCCGCAGCACCGGCTCGTCGGAGGGCTGCCCGAGGGCCCACGTCGCGGTGGCGGGGTCCAGCCGGCTCTCCACGTGCCGCGTGAGCCCGGGCAGCTGCACCGGCACGGCGGCCAGGTGGGCGTTCGCCGCCATGTCGATGCACTCGTCCGGCCCGGGCACCTCGGGCACCGGGAGGGAGTACTCGGGGCCGTCGTCCGCGAGCGTCGCCGTCGTCGCCTGGACGGTGAGGACCGGCCCGCTCGCGTCCGCGAGGGTGACCAGCGAGTGGGCCAGCGTCCGCCCCGCCGGCCCGGGCGTCACGGCGAGGGTGGCCGGGCCGGCCGCCGCCGCCCGCAGGTAGCTGGCCGACAGCGCGACCGGGTGCTCGTGCGGGCTCTCCAGCACCGCCGCGCGCCCGGCGACCGACAGCAGGTAGCCACCGTTGAGGATCCCGCCACCGACCTCCCACTCCGGGTGCAGGTCGGCGACGAGCACGCCGGCCTCGCCCCGCCGCACGGCGGTCGCGGCGTCGAAGTCGGAGAGGGCCTGGTCATCGTTCTGCGGCACGTCGGACAGGGTGCCAGGGTGGCCGTCATGGACCACACGCACCTCGGCCGCAGCGGCCTCTCGGTGTCCCGGCTGTGCCTGGGCACCATGAACTTCGGCTGGCGGACCGAGGAGGGCGACAGCCACGCCGTTCTCGACCGGGCGCTCGCCGAGGGCGTCAACTTCGTCGACACGGCCAACGTCTACGGCTTCGACGCCGGCAAGGGCCGCACCGAGGAGGTGCTCGGCACCTGGTTCGCCCAGGGCGGCGGCCGGCGGGAGAAGACGGTGCTGGCCACCAAGGTCTACGGCGGCATGTCCGACTGGCCGAACGACACCTTCCTCTCCGCCCGCAACATCGTGCGCGCCTGCGAGGCCTCGCTGCGCCGGATGGGCACCGACTGGATCGACCTGTACCAGTTCCACCACGTCGACCTGGCGACGCCGTGGGAGGAGATCTGGCAGGCCTGCGAGACGCTCGTCGCCCAGGGCAAGGTGCTCTACGTCGGCTCCTCGAACCACGCCGCCTGGCAGATCACCCGGGCCAACGCGGTGGCCGAGCGCCGGCACTCCACCGGCCTGGTCAGCGAGCAGTCGCACTACAACCTGCTCACCCGGCACGTGGAGCTGGAGGTGCTGCCGGCCGCGCAGCACCTCGGCGTCGGCATCCTCCCGTGGAGCCCGCTGGCCGGCGGGCTGCTCGCCGGCGTCCTGGAGAAGACGGGGTCCGAGGAGGGGGCCCGCCGGCGGAACGAGGAGCGGCAGCAGAAACGGATCGAGGCGCACCGGCCGGCGCTCGAGCAGTACGAGTCCCTCTGCCGCGACCTCGGCCACTCTCCCGCCGACGTCGGCCTCGCCTGGCTGCTGCACCAGCCGGCGGTGACCGCGCCGATCGTCGGCCCGCGCACCATGGACCAGTTCGAGGGTGCGCTGCGGGCGCTGGAGGTGCGGCTGGACGACGCCACCCTGGCCCGGCTCGACGAGATCTTCCCCGGCTACCGTCCCGCCCCGGTGGAGTACGCCTGGTAGGTCAGCCCACCGGCCACGCCGCGAGGGTCGTGTACTGCGGTGAGGGGCCGAGCCGGCTCTCCCAGAGCCGGATCTCGCGCACCTGCCACTCCGGCCCCCGGTAGCCGGCCAGCCGGTCGGTCAGCTGCCCGTCGGCCGGCCGGCCGGGGCGCCAGCGGCCCAGCGTGAGGTGCGGGCGGAACGGCCGGTCCTCCACCGGCAGCCCCAGACCGCGGGCGACCCCGGCCAGCCGCCCGGCCAGCGCGACCAGCGGGTCGACGTCGCCGTCGAGCCCGGCCCAGGCCACCTGCGGGCGGCGCGCCGGCCCGAACCGCCCGCCCCCGGCCAGCCGCAGCGTCATCGGCGGCGTCGCGGCGACGGCGGGTGCGGCGGCGGCCACCAGGCCGGGCACCAGGGCGTCCGGGACGGCGCCCAGGAACAGCAGCGTCAGGTGCCACCGCTCGGCACGGCTCCACCGCGGTGCCCCCGGGAGGTCCCGCAGCGGGTGGAGCGCGCGCTCGAGGTCACGGCGCGCGGGCTCGGGCGGGTCGACGGCGAAGAAGAGCCGGCGCGCGGGACCGGCGGTCAGAGGGGCACCTGCAGCCCGGCCGCGCGCAGCGCGCAGGCGACCCGGAGGCGCTCGACCTCGCGGGCGCGGTCCCGCCGCAGCCCGGCCAGGTCCGAGGTCACCCCGAGCATCCCGGCCGCCTCGAGGAGGACGTCGTCGTAGGCGGCCTGCAGCGCACGGCGGCGGGCCATCGGCACACCGGCCGCGACCAGCTCGAGCTGGCGCCCGAGCCGGCGCAGGTCCGCGGCCACCTGCTGCAGCGAGCGCCCGGGCGCCGCGGGGTGACGCGCCGCGTGGCGGCGGGCCGACCAGGCCTCGATCCACCGGATCAGCGGGCCGACGCCGGCGATCAGGGCGGCGAACGCGGCGAGCAGTGCGACGAGCTGGATCAGGGCGGCCATGGTGTTCCCCTGCGCACGGGCGGTTCCGGTGCCCGCCGACGGTACGCGCACCCGGGTCGCTCAGAGCGACTGCTGGCCGGGGGCCTTCTCGCTGAGCTTCTCCTCCACGGTGCGCACCTGCGCGGAGGGGACGGCGGGGCGGGGGGCGGCCTGGACCCGCAGCCGCAGCGGCCTGCGCTGCACCGCCAGCCGCAGCGCCCCGCGGTGGGCCAGCCAGGCCGCGGCGGCGAGGCCCGCGACGACGCAGACGCCGCCGCCGAGGACGAGCCCCCACGGGGCGCCGAAGTGCTCGGAGGTCCAGCCGATCAGCGGCGCCCCGACCGGGGTGCCGCCCATGAAGCACATGAAGTACAGCGCCATCACCCGGCCGCGCATCTGCGGGTCGACGCCGAGCTGGACGAAGCTGTTGTTCGCCACGCTGAACACCAGCGCCGCCGCTCCCGTGGGCACCAGCAGCGCGGCGAAGGCCAGGTAGGTGGGCATCAGCCCGGCGACGACGGTGCAGGCGCCGAAGAGCACCGCCGAGCCGACGAGGAACCGCTGCCGGGGCCGGACGCTGCGCCGGGTGGAGAGCAGGGCGCCGCTGAGCGAGCCGACGGCGAAGCAGGTCGACAGCAGCCCGAACGCCTGGGCGCCGAGGTCGAAGGTCTCCCGGGCCATCAGCGCGATGGTGACCTGGTAGTTGAAGCCGAAGGTGCCCACGACGAACGCCAGCCCCATCGCCAGCAGCAGGTCGGGGTGGGCCGAGGTGTAGGCCAGCCCCTCGCGCAGCTGCCCCCGCCCCCGGGCGACCGGTGGGCTCGGGGTGAGCTCCTCGGTGCGCATGCCGGCGATCGCGGCGATGGTGAAGGCGAAGCTCGCCGCGTTGAGGAAGAACGCCGGCGCGGTGTTCCCCGACGCGGCACCGATGAGCAGCCCGGCGAGGGCCGGGCCGATCAGGCGGGCGCCGTTGAAGATCGTCGAGTTGAGGCTCACCGCGTTGGTGATCAGCGCGGGGCCGACCATCTCCGGCACGAACGACTGGCGTACCGGCACGTCGACGGCCGAGACCGAGCCGAGCAGCCCGGCCAGCACGAACACGTGCCACAGCGCCACCGCCCCGGTGGCCACCAGGACGCCCAGCGCCAGGGCGAGCAGGCCCATGAGGGTCTGGGCGATCAGCAGCAGCCGGCGCTTGGGGTAGCGGTCGGCGAGGACGCCGCCGTAGGCGCTCAGCAGCAGCGAGGGGCCGAACTGCAGCGCCGTGATCAGCCCGAGGGCGACGCCGCTGTCGTCGGACAGCTGCAGCACCAGCCAGTCCTGACCGATGCGCTGGATCCAGGTACCGGTCAGGCTGACCAGGTTGGCCGAGGCGTAGCGGCGGAAGTTGCGCACCCGGAGGGCGCGGAACATGCCGCTCCCCGGCTCGGGCGGCGTCCGCTGGTCAGTGCTCGTCCAGGTCACCCCTGGCGAGCTCGTCCATGATCTCGGCCGCCTCGCGCAGGACCGCCCGCTCCTCGGCGGTCAGCCGCTGCAGCCGGCCGGCGAGCCAGGCCTCCCGCGCCCGGGCCTCCGCCGACAGCAGCTCCTCCGCCGCCGGCGTCAGCTCGATGATCACCTGGCGCCCGTCGGTGGGGTGCGGCGTGCGGGTCACCAGCCCGGCCGTCTCCAGGGCGACGACGACGCGGGTCATCGACGGCGGCTGCACCCGCTCGTGGCCGGCCAGCTCCCCCGGGCTCATCGGGCCGTGCTGCTTGAGCGTCGACAGCGCCGCGAGGTGGGTGAGGGTCACCGAGGTGTCCACCCGCTGGTTGCGCAGCCGCCGGGAGAACCGCATGACCGCCAGCCGCAGCTCGTGGGCGAGCGCGGCGGTGTCCAGCGTCGTCCGGCCCACGATCGTTAGCCTAACTCAGCAGCCGGGTCAGAACAGCTGCTGCAGCGGCTCGAGCGCGAAGTAGACGAGGAACATCAGGGCCACCACCCACATGAGCGGGTGGATGTCCCGGCGCCGCCCGACCGCCAGCCGCAGCAGCACGAAGCTGATGACGCCGGCACCGATGCCGTTGGTGATCGAGTAGGTGAACGGCATCAGCGCGATGGTGAGGAACGCCGGGATGACCAGGGACATGTCGTCCCAGGTGAGGTGCTTGATCTGGCTGATCATCAGCGCGCCGACGATGACGAGCGCGGGGGCGGCCGCCTCGGACGGCACCACCGCCACCAGCGGGGTGAAGAAGACCGCGACCAGGAACAGCAGGCCGGTGACGATGCTGGCGAGCCCCGTGCGGGCGCCGTCGGCCACGCCGGCGGTGCTCTCGATGTACGTGGTGTTCGAGGAGACGCTGCCCGCGCCACCGGCGGCCGCGGCCAGCGAGTCGACCAGGAGCACCGGCTGCGACCTGGGCAGGTTGCGCTTCTCGTCGAGCAGGTCGCCCTCGGCCCCCACGGCGGTCACCGTGCCGACGGTGTCGAAGAAGTCCGCGATCATGATCGAGAAGACGATGAGCAGTGCGGCGACGACGCCGATGCGCTCGAACCCGCCGAACAGCGAGAAGTTGCCGAGCAGCGAGAAGTCGGGGCTGCCGACGACGTCGTCGGGCAGCGCGGGGACCTGCAGCGCCCATCCGCGGGGGTTCTCCCCGTCCTCACCGAAGCGGGGGCCGACCCCGGCGATCGCCTCGACGACGATCGCGAGCACCGTGGTCACGACGATGCCGATCAGCAGCGCGCCCCGGACGCGGCGGACGACCAGCAGGCTCATGAGCAGCAGGCCGATGACGAACACGAGCATCGGCCAGCCGGCGAGCTGCCCGCCGACACCGAAGCTGATCAGCGGGTTGCCCGGCCGGATGATGCCGGCGTCGGCCAGCCCGATGATCGCCAGGAAGAATCCGATGCCGACGGCGATCGCGGTCTTCAGCTGGGCCGGGATCGCCTCGAAGACGGCCTTCCGGAAGCCGGTCAGCACCAGCACCGTGATGAGCAGGCCCTCGAGCACGACCAGGCCCATGATCTCCGGCCAGGACAGCTGCGTGGCCGCGAAGACGGCGACGATCGCGTTGATGCCCAGGCCCGTGGCCAGCGCGAACGGGTAGCGCCCGACGATGCCCATGAGCAGCGTGAGCGCGCCGGCGAGCAGCGCGGTGACCGCGGCGATCGAGCCGAACGGGAGCACCGTGCCCTCGACGTCGGCGCCCGGCGTGCCGTCCGGCCCCGCGATGCTGGTCAGGATGATCGGGTTGAGCACCACGATGTAGGCCATCGTGAAGAAGGTCGTGATCCCGCCGCGCACCTCGCGGCTCACCGTCGACCGGCGCGCGCTGATCTCGAAGTAGCGGTCCAGCCCGTTCTTCGGCCGGACCCGCGGCCCCTCGCTGCGGCGGGGGGTGGTGGGAGGCGTGCCGGCCGAGACGTCGGCGGGGGTGCTGCCGTCGGTGGCGGCGGCGCTGGCGCCACCGGACGGACGGGACTTCTGCGGCATGCGGGTTCTCCGGGCGGTGCGAGCGGCCAACGAGCGGCGACAGCGTGCCACACGCACGTGGCGGGCAGGTCGCCCCGTGACCGAGACGGGATCTAAGGTGCCGTCGTGCCCGGTCCCGGAAAGCAGGCTCCCCCGCCGTTGCAGGTGGACACCGTGCGCGTGGTGCTCGCCGGGATCGCGCTGTGGGCGGTGGCCCTCGTCGTCCTGCTGCTGCTGGGCGACCGGGTGGACCGGATGTGGACGTGGACCTGCGTCGCCGCGATCGGGCTGGCGCTCCTGGGCCTCGGCGTCATGAAGCTGCAGGGGCAGCTGGGCCGGCGCGACCGCGGCTGATCCGCGGTCAGTCGCTCAGGACGTCGTACTCCGAGGTGTCGTAGCGCGCGGAGGTGACCACCTCGGTCTCCTCGACGACGACGAGGGTCGCCTGGCTGTGCGCGCCGCACCCGTAGTCGGCCGCCACGACCCGCCCGTCGCCGGGGGCGTAGGCGTTGCCGCAGGCGCCGACCAGCTGCCGCAGCGAGCCGGCCAGCGGGAGGTAGAACCCGCAGGTCGCGCAGGCGCCGGGCGCCTGCCGGGCCATCGGCGACGTCGGCCCGAACTCCCCCGCCGCCCAGCGGGCCACCGCCTCCGACCGGCCTTCCCGCGACATGACCCGCTCCCGGCCGAGGCCGATCTCGGCCGCGACCACACGCCCCTCCGGATCGTCGGCGGAGTCGTCGTCGGCCGTGTACGCCGGCACCAGCCGCGGGTCGTCCTCGGTGGCCGGCAGGACGTCGCCCACCGAGAGGTCGCCCGGCCGCAGCCGCTCGTGCCACGGCACCCAGGCCGGGGCCAGCAGCGCCTGCTCGCCGGGGAGGAGCACCACCTCGTCGACGGTGATCCGCTCCTCGCCGGGCACCCGGGCGATCGTGACCGCCCAGTGCCAGCCGACGTAACCGGGCAGCCGGCTGGCGAAGGTGTGGGTGAGCACCTCCCCGAGCTCGGGGGGGCCGACGGACTCGGCGGTGGCCCCCAGGTGCTCGCCGACCGCGTCGGCCGAGCCGGCCGTCTCGACGGCCGCCGCCCGGGCCGGCTCGATCGCGGCGGTCAGCGGCTCGGCCGCTGCGGAGGCGGGCCGGACGGGCGCGGAGGACTCGGACACGGCTCCCATTGTGGCGGACGACCGGTCCGGCGTCGCGGACCGGACTCCCAGGTGGGTGCGGCACCATGGGCGGCGTGTCCGCCTCCCGCCGCCCGCCCGGGGCACGCCGGTGGTCGCGGCCGGGCGGGCAGGAGGCGGCGCAGCCGCTGGACACCACACCGCTGGACACCGCCCCGCTGGGCGTACCGCGGCCGCAGACCCGGCCGCTGCCCGCGGCCACCCCGAGGATCACCGTCACCCGGGTCGCCGCCGCCCGCAGCCGCGAGCTGACCACCGCCGCCGCGCGCCGGGTCCGCGCCGCCAGCCGGGCCGACGGCGCGGGTGAGAGCGGGCTGTCCCAGCTGCTGTGGGTGAACGCCCTGCACATGGCCGGCGACGCGATGATCGCCGTCTCCCTGGCCGGCACGCTGTTCTTCGCCGCGACCGCCGACGCGCAGCGCGGCAACGTCGCGCTCTACCTGCTGGTGACCATGGCCCCCTTCGCGCTGCTGGCGCCGGTCATCGGCCCGGCGCTGGACCGGCTGCAGCGCGGCCGCCGGTGGGCGCTGGCGGTGGCCCTCGGTGGGCGGGCGGCGCTGGCCCTGGTGATGGCCGGGCACTTCGACGACCTGTGGCTGTACCCGGCGGCGCTCGGCGTGCTGGTGCTGTCCAAGGCGCACAACGTGCTGCGGGCGGCGGTGGTCCCCCGCGTGCTGCCGGGCGCGATGTCGCTGACCTCCGCGAACGCGCGGCTGTCGGTCTTCGGCCTGGTGACGGCGGGGGTGGCCGGCGGCCTGGCCGCCGGGGTGGCCGCGCTGATCGGCTTCGACTGGGAGCTGTGGGCCACCGCCGCGGTGTTCCTGGGCGGGGCGGTGCTGGCCGTCCGGCTGCCCCGGCACGTCGACGTCCCGGCGGGCGAGGAGCCCGCGGACGTGCTGCGCACCGCCGAGATCCCGGTGCCGGGCCGGGGACGCCGGCGGGTGAGCCCGCACGTGGTGCTCGCGCTCCGGGCCAACGCGGCGCTGCGCGGCCTGGGCGGCTTCCTCACCATCTTCGCCGCGTTCCTGGTGCAGGCGACCTTCGCCGACGGCTGGTCGGCCACCCTCGCGCTCGGCGTGCTCGCGGCTGCCGCGGGGCTCGGGAGCTTCACGGGGACCGCGGTGGGTTCGCGGCTGCACACCGCCGCCCCCGACCGCCTCGTGCTCCACGCGGCCTCGGCCGCCGCGGCGGTGACCGTGCTGGCGGCGATCTTCTACGGGTTCGGCATGGCGGTGCTGGTGGCGGGTGTCTCCGCCGTCGCCAACGCCCTCGGCAAGGTGTCGCTGGACGCGATCATCCAGCGCGAGGTGCCCGAGCGGCTGCGCGCCTCGGCGTTCGCCCGCTCCGAGACGATGCTGCAGCTGGCCTGGGTGGTCGGCGGGGCGCTGGGCATCGCGCTGCCGCCGATCGGCTGGATCGGGTTCACCGTCGCGGCGGCCCTGCTCGTGCTCGCCGTCGCCCTGATCCTGTGGAGCCTGTACCGCAGCCGCCCGCCGACGGCGGCGCCGGGGGCCCCGGAGGCGCCGACGACGCCGGTGGGACCGTCGTGGTCGTGAGAGCTCCCCTTCCCGCGCTGCTGCTCGCCGCCTGCGCGGCCGGTTCGCTGTCGGCCTGCGCGGGCGAGCCCGCGACCCCGGAGGACATCCGGGTGCAGGCGGGCAGCCAGGACGTCACCGCCGGGCCGACCCAGTACTGCCTGGACGGCGAGGGGCAGCGCTACAGCACGACGCCGCCGGTGGTCGAGGTCTCCCCGGACACCACCATCTCCCTGACCGTCCCCGAGGCGATCGCCGAGCGGGGCTGGCAGGTGCAGGTGTTCGACGAGTCCCTGGAGGAGCTCATCGGCGAGGTGCAGGTGCCGGCGGGCACCGAGACCTTCGCCGAGATCAACTCCTCCGACGTCGTGCCACCGGCCTTCTACCTCGTGGTGGTCGAGAACGCCGGCGGCGACTGCGGCGAGTACACCGCAGCCTGGCCGGTCGGCTTCCTGCGTGCCGGCGGGGACCTGGCGGGCTGAGCGGGCTCAGCCCTCCAGGTCGGTCGCGACGGCGCGCAGCACCGCGGCGACCTTCCGGGCGTGGCCGCGATCAGGGTAGCGGCCGTGCCGCAGCCCCTCGGAGACGTCGTCGAGCAGCTTGATCAGGTCCTCGACGATCGGCACCAGCTCGTCGGGCTTCTTGCGGCTGGCCGCGGCGACGGTGGCCGCCACCGACGGGAGCGGGTCCAGGATGCGGACCTGCAGCGCCTGGTCGCCGCGGCGGCCGGCGACGATGCCGAACTCCACGCGCTGGCCGGGCTTGAGGTCGGTGCCGGCGGGCAGGGCGTCCTTGTGCACGAAGACGTCGGGGCCGTCCTCGCGGGACAGGAAGCCGAAGCCCTTCTCCGCGTTGAACCACTTCACTCTGCCGGTGGGCACGGTGGATTCCCTCAGTTCCTCGCTCTGGCGCGGCACGCAGGTCGGTCGGACGACGGCGGCAGGACGCCGCTGGGAGACAGGTTAGCCGCCGGGACGCCGCGCCGACCTGCCGATTCCGGGCGGGTCCCTACGCTGGACCGGTGCCCGACCACCCCGACTACCGCTTCACCCTGGCCAACGAGCGCACGCTGCTGGCCTGGCTGCGGACCGGGCTGGCGCTGGTGGCGGGCGGGGTCGCCGTCGCCACCTACGCCCCCGACCTCGGGGTCACCTGGGGCAGCGCCGCCGTCGCGCTGGCGCTGGTCCTCATCGGCCTGGGCATCGCGCTGGCCGGGTACCGCCGGTGGCGGCTCAACGAGGCGGCGATCGAGGCCGGGCGCGCCCTGCCCTCCAGCGTTCTCGTCCCGGCCGTGGTCGCCGCTGTGGCGGCGGTGGTGGTCGTCGTCGGGGTCCTGGTGGGGCTGGAGGTCCTGCGCGGGTGAGCGACCCCGTGGAGACCCAGCCCGAGCGCACCGCGCTGTCCTGGCAGCGCACCGGGCTGGGGCTGCTCGCCGTGGCCGGGCTGGTCGGGCACCGGGCGGTGCACCTGGGCCGACCGACGCTGCTGGTCCTCGCGGGGGTCGCCGCGCTGCTCGGGCTGGCGGTGCTGGGCGGGCTCGCGCCGGCCCGGTACCGCCAGGTGCAGCGGCAGGTCGCCGCGGAGGGCGCGGTGGTCGGCCGGTCGGCCGCGCGGGGCGCGACGGCGGCAGTCGTCCTCACCGCGCTCGCCGCCGCGGTCGCGGTCGTCATCCCCGGCTGACGCCCGACACGATCCCCAGCCGCTCCACCAGGTGCAGGAAGACGACGGCGAAGTCGTTCTCCGCCACGTCGGCGGCCACCCGGGCCCAGTCGACCTGCTCGCGCAGCGCCCGCGCCACCGGCAGCAGCCGGGCGAAGTCGCAGTAGTGCTCGTCCAGCGCCATCAGCTTGGAGACGACGATGTCCGTCGGCGCCATGACCGGCATCTGCACCGAGAGGACCGGCAGGACCTCCGCGCGGTCGACCAGGTCGGTCTCGACGGGCTTCCCGCAGGTCCGCCAGATGACGTCGACGAAGACCTCGCCCCGTTCCACCTTGAGCAGCCAGTCCTCCGCCGGGTCGACGACGTCCAGGCCCGCGTCGGCCAGCGCCTTCGCCGCCCGCTCGGCCTCGGCCGCCGGGACGAGGAAGTCGGCGTCGTGGTCGGGCTCGGGCGCACCGCGCGCCCATGCGGCGTAACCCCCGCAGAGGGCGAAGGGCACCTCGCCCTGCTTGAGCGCGACCGCGGTCCGCTTCAGCAGGTCGCGTACCTGTTCCTGCGCGGACGTCTGCACGCAACGCTCGCTACCCGTGAGCCACGGGCGCACGCACGGTACGGGGTAGATCCGGTGGGGACCGGGCACTGGACGGACGTGCGCATCGCGACCTTCAACCTCCTGCACGGACGCTCGCTCGACGACGGCCGGGTCGACGTCGACCGGCTGGCCGCCGCGGTCAAGACCCTGGACGCCGACGTGCTCGGCCTGCAGGAGGTCGACCGCGACCAGCCGCGGTCGCTCGGCGCCGACCTGACCGCCGTCGCGGCCGAGGCGATGGGGGCCGTCGACTCCCAGTTCGTCGCGGCGCTGTCCGGGACGCCCGGCGGCACCTGGATGGCCGCGACCGGCGACGAGCAGCCGGGCTCGGCCAGCTACGGCATCTCCCTGCTCTCCCGGTACCCCGTGGTCTCCTGGCGGGTGGTCCGGCTGGACGCGCTGCGGGTGAGCGTCCCGCTGTGGTCGCCGGACGCGCGCCGGCCGTTCCTGGCCCGGGACGAGCCCCGGGTGGCCGTCGCCGCCGTCCTCGACGGCCCCTCCGGGCAGGTGACCGTGTGCAACACGCACCTGTCGTTCATCCCCGGCTGGAACGGCCACCAGCTGCGCACACTGGTGCGCTCGCTCGAGGGCACGCCGGAGCCCCTGGTCCTGTTGGGCGACCTCAACATGCAGCAGCGCGCGGCCGCGCGGCACAGCGGGCTGCGCCCGATCGCGACGGCGGCGACGTTCCCGGCGCCGCGGCCGACCCGGCAGCTGGACCACGTCCTGGTGCGCGGCGACATCCGGGCCGGCGGCCCGGCCGAGGCGGTGCGGCTGCCCCTGTCGGACCACCGGGCGCTGGTGGTGCCGGTCGCGGCGCCCTGACCGGGGGGAGGGGTCGCGGTGGCGCACCGTTCAGTGGATCATGACCGCATGTCCGGAGCCGCCCGCATCCTGTCGCTGGTCGCCACGATCGTGCGCGTGGTGTTCGCGGTGATCGCGGCGGTCATCGTCGTCCACGCGGTGTTCGTGCTCTTCGAGGCCAACCCGGAGAACGTGCTCGTGCAGTTCGCGGCCGACTGGCGGAACTCGTTCGGCTGGTTCACCCGCGACCTGTTCACCCCGTCGGACCCGAAGATCGCCGAGGCGGTCAACGCCGCGCTGGCCGCGCTGATCTGGGTGGTCGCGGGCTCCCTGCTGTCGAAGCTGATCGTCGCGCTGGCGCCGAGCAGCACCGACCGCGTCTAGCCTTCAGGCGTTGCGCACCGCGGCGGCGGACTCCAGCCCCAGCTCCGCCACCGAGACCTCGCGCATCTCCACCTTGCGGATCTTCCCGGTCACCGTCATCGGGAACTCGTCGACGACCTTCACGTACCGCGGCACCTTGTAGTGGGCCAGCTTGCCGGCGCAGAACTCGCGCAGCGCCTCGGGCGTCAGCGGCTCGGCGCCCTCGCGCAGCCGCACCCAGGCCATGAGCTCCTCCCCGTACCGCTCGTCGGGGACGCCGATGACCTGCGCGTCGACGACGTCGGGGTGGGTGTAGAGGAACTCCTCGATCTCCCGCGGGTACACGTTCTCCCCGCCGCGGATGACCATGTCCTTGATGCGGCCGACGATGTTGAGGTAGCCGGCGTCGTCCATGACGGCGAGGTCGCCGGTGTGCATCCAGCGGGCGGCGTCGATCACCTCGGCGGTCTTCTCGGGCTCGTTCCAGTAGCCGAGCATCACCGAGTACCCGCGGGTGCAGAACTCCCCCGGCGTCCCGCGCGGGACGGTCAGCCCGGTCGCCGGGTCGACGACCTTCACCTCCAGGTGCGGGTGCACCCGGCCGACGGTGGAGGTACGACGCTCGAGGTCGTCGTCGGCCCCGGTCTGGGTGGAGACCGGCGAGGTCTCGGTCATGCCGTAGCAGATGGTCACCTCGGTCATGCCCATCTCGGCGACCACCCGCTTCATCACCTCCACCGGGCACGGGGAACCGGCCATGATGCCGGTGCGCAGGCTGGAGAGGTCGTAGTCGGCGAAGTTCGGCAGGCCCAGCTCGGCGATGAACATCGTGGGGACGCCGTAGAGCGAGGTGCAGCGCTCGTCCTGGACGGCCTGCAGCGTCAGCGCGGGGTCGAACCCGGGCGCCGGGATGACCATCGTCGCGCCGTGGCTGGTGGCGCCGAGGTTGCCCATCCCCATGCCGAAGCAGTGGTAGTAGGGCACCGGGATGCAGACGCGGTCGGCCTCGGTGTAGCCGCACCCCTCACCGACGAAGAACCCGTTGTTGAGCAGGTTGTGGTGGGTGAGCGTGGCGCCCTTGGGAAATCCCGTCGTCCCCGAGGTGTACTGGATGTTGATCGGGTCGTCGGCCGACAGCTCCGTCTCCCGCTGGGCGAGGAGCCCGCGGTCACCCGCCCGGCCGGTCTCCATGAGCCGCGCCCACTCCGGCGAGCCGAGGAAGACGACCTCGCGCAGGTCGGGGCAGTCACCGCGCACCTCGCCGACCATGGCGCGGTAGTCGCTGGTCTTGAACTCCGGCGCGCTCACCAGCACGGAGATACCGGCCTGCTTCAGCACGTAGGCGAGCTCGTGGGTGCGGTAGGCCGGGTTGATGTTGACCAGGATCGCGCCGAGCTTCGCCGTCGCGTACTGGACGAACACCCACTCGGCGCAGTTGGGCGCCCAGATGCCGACCCGGTCCCCCTTGCCGACGCCGAGGGCGTCGAGCCCGAGCGCGCAGGCGTCGACGTCGTCGACCAGCTGCGGATAGGTCCAGCGGCGACCGGAGGCGCACTCGACGAGCGCCTCGTGGTCGCCCACCCGCGCCGCCGTCCGATCCAGGTTCGCCCCGATCGTGTCGCCCAGCAGCGGGACCGCGGACGGTCCGCTGCTGTAGGACGGCAGCGCGGGCGCGCTCACCGCCGCCGGCCCTCTGCGGTCTGGACGCCGGCCCGGTTGGGCTTGTCCGTCGGGTGGGCGTAGCGCAGGCGCTCCGCCGGGATCGGGAAGCCGTGGTCCTCGCCGAACGGCGACAGCGGGCCGGCGACCGAGGCCACGAGCTCGGTGATCGGCGGACCGCCGCCGTCGGACTCGCCCCAGGTGGGTTCCACCAGGTGCGCGTGCTTCTCGTTGCGCTTGGCCATGACGCCTCCGTGTGCGGTCGCGGGTGCACCGCGTGGTGCACTGTCCCCCACATCATCTCCTGACCGGTCTGCCCGGCGCGCGCCACCGCCCCGCGGCGGGGGTGGTGTCGCGGTCAGCGCCCGACGGCCCGGGCGCCGTAGAGGGTGCCCGCTCCCTCGGTGGTGAACACCCACTGCCCCGCCCCGACCGGCGCGGCCAGCACGCCGGCGCCGTCGAGGGCCTGCACCGCGCGGGTCCGCCAGATCGCGGTGCTCAGCAGGCGGAGGTGGACGTCGTCGTCGAGGCCGTCCGGCTCGAAGGCGAGGATGGCGGGCCCGGCGACGCGCAGCGTGCCCGGGCGCCACGGGGTACCGGCCAGCGCCCGCCGCCAGCGGTGGGTGCGCAGCAGCGCCCCGGCGCCCACCCCGACGGCCGCCAGCCCCCCGAGCACGAGCACCAGGACGGCGAGGCCGGCACCGGGCACCCGGCGCCCGTCCTCGCCGGCGACGGTGATCGCGGCGACGCCGAGCAGGATCCCCAGGACGACGGCGATGGCCCCACCGCCGAGCCAGCGCAGCGCCCCGACCTGGTGGGCGGCCAGGGCGGTCCGGGTACCGGGGTCGTCACTCGCCGGGTGCATGCGCCCATGCTGGCAGCAGCGTCGGCGGGGGCGGCGACGTAGCGTGGACCGGATGTCCACGGAACCTCCTGCGACGCTCGCCGCCTGGCTGCGCACCCGCAGCGACGCGCAGCTGCGCACGTTGCTGGCCGCCCGGCCCGACGTCGCCCGCCCGGCGCCGTCCGACGTCGTCGCGCTCGCCAGCCGGCTGGCCGTCCCGGTGTCGGTGGACCGCGCCCTCGACGAGCTGGATGCCGCGACCCTGCAGGTGCTGGACGTCGTGCTGCTGGCGCCCACGGACGGTCTGGCGCCCGACGCGCTGTTCGGGGAGCTGCCCGAGGTCGGCGAGGACGTCATCGCCGGCGCGGTCGAGGCGCTCACCGCGCGGGCGCTGCTGTGGGGCGACGACGTCCTGCACGCGCCGGACCCCGTGCGCCGCGCCGTCCGGCACCCCGCCGGCCTCGGCCGCCGCGCGGTGGACCTGCGCCTGCAACTGCCCGCCGACCTCCCCGCCGCGGTCGCCGAGCTGACCGCCGAGGAGCGGCAGGTGCTCGAGCGGCTGGCGGGCGACCGGCCCGTCGGCCACCTGCCCGACAGCCCCAACGGCGGCGCGTCGCCGGCCCGGCGGCTGCTGCAGCGCGGGCTGCTGGCCCGCATCGACGCGCTGAACGTCGAGCTGCCCCGCGAGATCGGCCTGCTGCTGCGCGGCGACCGGCCGTACGGCCCACCGCGCCGCCGCCCGGAGCCCGCCGTCGTCACGCGGGACCCGCAGGTGGTGGACCGGCAGGCCGCCGGCGCCGCGCTGGAGTCGGTGGGGCGCGTCGGCGAGCTGCTCGCGCTGCTGGAGGAGGAGCCGGCCGGGCTGCTGCGCAGCGGCGGGGTCGGTGTGCGCGACCAGAAGCGGCTGGCGAAGACGCTGAAGGTCACCGAGCCCGACGCCGCCTGGCTGCTGGAGCTGGCGCACGCCGGTGGGCTGCTCGACGTGGGTGGGCCGCACCGCGACGAGTGGCTGCCCACCCGCGCCTACGACGTGTGGCGGGAGCAGGACCTCGCCGACCGCTGGGCGGTGCTCGCGGCCGGGTGGCTGGGCGGCGTCCGGCTGCCCTCGCTGGTGGGTGTGCGCGACCTGGCCGGCAAGGCCGCCAACGCGCTCTCCCCCGACCTGGTGCGGCACACCGCGCCGGCGATCCGCCGGTCGGCGCTGGCCGTGCTCGCCGAGCAGCGGCCGGGGTCGGGGCTGGCGCCCGACGACCTCACCGCCCTGCTGCGCTGGCGCACCCCGCGCCGGGCCGACCGGCTGGCACCGGTGCCCGACATGCTCGCCGAGGCAGCGCGGCTCGGCGTCCTCGTCGGCGGGGTGCTCTCCACCGGTGGTCGCGGCCTGCTGACCGCCGGCGAGGACGGCGCCGCCGACGGCATGCGGGGGCTGCTGCCCGAGCCGGTCGACCACGTCCTCGCCCAGCCGGACCTGTCGCTGATCGCGCCGGGGCCGCTGGTCGCCGAGCTGGCCGACACGCTGGCCGTCGTCGCCGACGTCGAGTCCTCCGGCGGCGCCACGGTGTTCCGGGTGTCGGAGGGCAGCGTGCGGCGGGCGCTGGACGCCGGCTGGTCGGCGTCGGACCTGCACGACTTCTTCGCCCGGGCCTCGCGCACCCCCGTGCCCCAGGCGCTCGACTACCTGGTCGACGACGTGGCCCGGCAGCACGGGCGGCTGCGGGTGGGGTCGATCGAGTCCTACGTGCGCTCGGACGACCACGGGTTGCTGTCCCAGGTGCTCAGCGACCGGCGCACGGCCGGGGCCGAGCTGCGCCGCCTGGCCCCGGGCGTGCTGGTGAGCGGGCTGGGCGCCGACGAGGTGCTCACCGTGCTGCGGGAGGCCGGGTACGCCCCGGCCGGCGAGCACCCGGGCGGGGCGGTGCTCACCCGGCCGCCGGCCCGGCCCCGCGCGGCGGGCCGTCGCCCCGGCACCGAGCCGCCGGCCGCGCCCCGCCCGCTCAGCGGCACGGACCTGGACGCCACGGTGCGGGAGATCCGGGCCGGCGACGCCGCGCTGGCCGCCCGCCGCGGGGAGGCGGTGCGGCAGGTGCCGGGCGTGACGACGGCGTCGACCCTGGAGCTGCTGTCGCGGGCGGTCCGGGAGGGCGTGCCGGTGTGGCTGGGCTACGTGGACGCCCAGGGCAGCGGCAGCCAGCGCGTGGTGCAGCCGGTGTCGCTGGCCGGGGGGTTCCTGCAGGGCTACGACGAACGCCGCGGGGAGAACCGCACCTTCGCCGTCCACCGGATCACCTCGGTGGCGCTGGTGGAGGGCGACGCGGCCGGCTGAGGTGCGCGGTCGCCGGACCGGATCCGTCGGTACCGCGGCCTACCGTTCCGCCGTGACCGAGCCGCCGACCGCCGCGTTCACCGCCGTCCTGTGGGTCCACGACGGGCCGGCGGGCTGGCACTTCCTCACCCTGCCGCCGGAGCTGACCGACGAGGTGCGCGAGGCCGGCGCCGCGGCCCGCAGCGCGTTCGGCTCCGTGGGCGTCACCGCCACGGTGGGCTCCACCTCGTGGCGGACGTCGCTGTTCCCCGACGGTGGCAGCGGCTGCTACCTGCTCCCGGTCAGGAAGTCGGTGCGGGCGACGGAGCGGCTCGACGCCGGGGACCGCGTCCGGGTCGAGCTGACCGTCAGGGCTCCGGCGGCACCGCGTAGCGGCGGGTGAACATCCACACCAGCCGGGCGGCGACCCCGAGGAGGTAGCCGCCCACCAGCACCAGGGGCCACGGACCGAGCGACGGATCGTCGGCCGTGGCGGCGCGGACGATCAGCCAGTCGATCGCGCAGAGCAGCAGCAGCGTCCAGGCGCCGAGCGACCAGAGGTCCGCGGCGATCAGCCCGCGCAACCGGCCGACGTTCTCCGGCCGCTTCCAGTACTCGCCGTTCGGCACGTCGATCAGCTCGGGACGCGTTCTCCGCACCAGTCGCACCGCACCGGCGAAGACCGCGACCACGCCGAGGCCCAGCAGCGCGGTGGCCACCAGCGCGGTGGGCCGGTCGGCCCAGGCGTCCGGATCGCCGGCGGCGCCGAAGTGGACCGGCACCCGCTCGGGCAGCCGCGTCCACGACCACACCCAGACCGCGGCGTACAGCGCCGCTGCGGTGGCGAACCAGCTCCTCGCCCGCACACCGGCAACCTAACCGCCGGCGGCGGTGCCGGGCCGAGCCACGGCCGTCGCGCACGGGAAGCGCCGGGGCCCGCGGCCTCGAGCGGTCACGGGGGGAAGGCCGTGTCGTCCCCCGGCGTTACCGTGGTCAGTCCGGCGCGCCCGCCGCGCCGCCGCCCCCGATCGAAGGACTCCCCCGCGTGAACGACGGTCCGCTCATCGTCCAGTCGGACAAGACCCTGCTGCTCGAGGTCGACCACCCGCTGGCCCGCGACTGCCGGGCGGCGATCGCGCCGTTCGCCGAGCTGGAGCGCTCCCCCGAGCACGTGCACACCTACCGGGTGACCCCGCTGGCGCTGTGGAACGCGCGCGCCGCCGGGCACGACGCCGAGCAGGTCGTGGACGCGCTGGTGCGCTACTCGCGCTACCCGGTGCCGCACGCGCTGCTGGTCGACGTCGCCGACACGATGGACCGCTTCGGCCGGCTCACCCTCGCCAACAACCCGGTGCACGGCCTGGTGCTCACCTCGACCGACCGCGCGGTGCTGGAAGAGGTCACCCGGTCGAAGAAGGTCGCCCCGATGCTGGGCGCCCGCATCGACGCGGACTCCGTCGTCGTCCACCCCTCGGAGCGCGGGCGGCTGAAGCAGGCGCTGCTCAAGGTGGGCTGGCCGGCCGAGGACCTCGCCGGCTACGTGGACGGCCAGGCGCACCCGATCTTCCTGGAGCAGGACGACTGGCAGCTGCGCGACTACCAGCAGGAGGCCGTCGACGGCTTCTGGGCCGGCGGCTCGGGCGTCGTCGTCCTGCCCTGCGGGGCGGGCAAGACGCTGGTCGGTGCCGCGGCGATGGCCGAGGCCAAGGCGACCACGCTGATCCTGGTGACCAACACGGTCTCGGGGCGGCAGTGGAAGCGGGAGCTGATCGCCCGCACCACGCTGACCGAGGAGGAGATCGGCGAGTACTCCGGCGAGCGCAAGGAGATCCGCCCGGTCACCATCGCGACCTACCAGGTGATCACCACCCGCCGGAAGGGCGAGTACCGGCACCTGGACCTGTTCGACGCGCAGGACTGGGGCCTGATCGTCTACGACGAGGTGCACCTGCTGCCCGCGCCGATCTTCCGGCTGACCGCCGACCTGCAGTCCCGCCGCCGGCTGGGTCTCACGGCCACGCTGGTGCGCGAGGACGGGCGGGAGGACGACGTCTTCTCGCTCATCGGGCCGAAGCGCTACGACGCCCCGTGGAAGGACATCGAGCAGCAGGGCTACATCGCGCCGGCCGAGTGCGTCGAGGTGCGGGTCGCGCTCGACGACGAGGAGCGGATGACCTACGCCGTCGCGGAGCCGGAGGAGCGCTACCGGATCGCCGCCACGGCGAAGTCGAAGCTGCCGGTGATCCGCCGGGTGCTCGACCGGCACCCCGACGAGCAGAAGCTCGTGATCGGCGCCTACCTCGACCAGCTCGAGGACCTGGGGACGGCGCTCGACGCGCCCGTCATCCAGGGGTCGACGACGAACAAGGAACGCGAGCGGCTCTTCGACGCGTTCCGCTCCGGTGAGATCAAGACGCTGGTCGTCTCCAAGGTCGCCAACTTCTCCATCGACCTGCCCGAGGCCGCGGTCGCGGTGCAGGTGTCGGGGACGTTCGGGTCGCGCCAGGAGGAGGCGCAGCGGCTCGGGCGGGTGCTGCGGCCCAAGGCCGACGGCCGGCAGGCGCACTTCTACACGGTGGTCAGCCGCGACACCCTCGACAGCGAGTACGCGGCGCACCGGCAGCGGTTCCTCGCCGAGCAGGGGTACGCGTACACGATCGTCGACTCCGGCGACCTGGCCGGCCCGGGTGAGGTCAACGGCCCGGACTGGGTGGACGAGCCCGCCGACTGACCCCGGCGCCGGTCACCCGCGGGTCGGCAAGTGGTCGACGGAGCCGACCGGCACCACGCCCTCGGCCCGCGCCCGGGCTGCCGGGTCGACGGAGATGAACGCGTCGGCCTGCAACCGAGTGACCGCCAGGTACTCGGCGTCGGTCGTCGAGGGCAGACCGAGCTCGCGGGCGATCTGCCAGGCCACCCGTCGCGACACCCGGTCGCCGAGCGAGCGGATCTTCACGCGAGTCATGGTGTCGTGGCGTTCCAAGGCGTCCGCTTCGGTCAGCTGACCCCGGGCGACGGCGACGAACAGCAGCTCGAGCGCCTGGGAGCGCAGCACCTGCGGGGCGACCAACTGGTGACCCGGCGCCACGGTCACGTTCTCGACCACCAGGTGCAGCAACGTGGGTGCATCGATCACGAACCGCGTCATGCGGCGGCACCGTAGCGCCTGTGCGACACAGCGCATCAGTACGGCGGTGGGGACGTCCACGCGACCAGGCCCGTCGGGGTGGTGACAGTCAGGGTGCCGTCGGGCGCCAGCTCGTGCGGCCACCCCGGCGCCTGGTGCTTGCCGCGGTGGTGCGACGTGCAGTAGCCGACCAGGTTCGTCGCGGCAGTGGGTCCGTCGGGGTACGGGCGGTCGTGGTCGAGCTCACCGCCACGCGGAACCGGCCGGCGACACCCGGGGAAGCGGCAGCGCCGGTCGCGGGCGCGGAGGTGGCGATCCAGCGCGGCGCTCGGCCGGTAGCCGTCGGTGGGTGGGGGTGGGCCGAGCCCGGGCCGACCGCTCAGGTCGTGGTCGCAGCGGGCCGGGTCACGGCGGCAGGCGGCGTCCGCGCAGGCGGCCAGCCGGCGGAGCTCCGGCGCATCGGTGAGCGCCAGCAGGGCACCGGTGAGCTCGTCGACCACGGCGATGCGCGGCCGGTCGGCGAGGCCGCCGCCGCCGGTGCGGTGCAGCAGGTCGGCCAGGGCCGCCCGCTGCTCCTGGGCCGCCACGGCCAGGGCGGCGACCGCATCGGGGGCCGCAGACGCCCGACCTGCAGGGCTGCTCTGCCACGCCTCCTCGTCGTCGGCGTCGGCGAGCCGCGCGGCCGTCACCGCGCGCTGCGCCCGCCCCAGGGTGCGCTCGAGGTCGAGCAGCGCCACACCAGCGACATCGACGGCACGATCGGCCGCCGCCCACGTACCGGCGGCCGGTAGGTCCCGCGCTGCGGCGCCGTCGTCGCATGCGGATCCAGCGGGTGCGGACTCGGCGGGTGCGGAGGAGGCGGGTGC
The DNA here is from genome assembly GCF_054050795.1 of Blastococcus sp. SYSU DS1024. Lineage (NCBI taxonomy): Bacteria > Bacillati > Actinomycetota > Actinomycetes > Geodermatophilales > Geodermatophilaceae > Blastococcus > Blastococcus sp. SYSU DS1024. The sequence goes on along the minus strand of NZ_JBJHAA010000003.1, from coordinate 111,014 downwards.
GGGCTCGCCTTCCGGTTCGGTGGGTTCGGGTTCGGGTTCGGCGGGCCAGCGGTTGTCGGCGCGAGGTGGGTCGAACACGCCCATGTCGATGGCTGTGGGCATGCTCGCCCAGCGGGCCTGTTCGGCCCAGCGACGTTCCATCTCCTCCGGTGGCGGGTCGGGTTCTCCGCCCCACTCCTGGAGCACGAGCGCCTCGGTGGCCGCCCACCAGTCGGCCAGCGCCTCGTCCTCGGTGGGGTACCGGGCCGGTGGTGCGGTGGGGTCGGGGTCCGGTCCGGTGCCCGCGGGGGCATCGACCGGGGTGGCACCGGGGAGCAGGCCCAGGGCGCGGGCCAGCGCCCGCACCAGCTCGGCAGGGACTGCCTGGCCGCCGATCTCGCCCGGCTCGTCGCCGCCCAGGAGGGTGCGCACCCCGGCAACCACGGTCAGCTGCGCGGTCACCGGCGGCAGCTCGTGCTGACCGGGCCGCAGCACGAGGTCGAGCAGGCAGTCGGCCATCTTCTGGCCGCGGGTGCGCCGGTCGTCCGGCCCGCTGTCGAGCTCGTCGGCGTACCGGCCGAGTGCGTCGAGCAGCGCCTGGGCCTCCGGCACGGTGAGCAGCGCGCTCAGCACGGCCATCCCGTCGGTACCGTCCGGCCGGACCGAGATCCCGCGCCGGCGCAGGGCCCGGGCCAGCCGGCCTGTGGCGTCGCGCGCATCGCGCCGAAGGACCACGCGCCGCGCCTTGTCACCCAGCTGCGCCGGGGTGGTGGTGGCCCGCCGGGCGGCCCAGGCGAGCAGCTCGGCCTCCACCTCGGCGCGGACCGTCGGGTCAGCGATCGGCGCGACGGCGCCGAGCATCGGCCAGAGGTGCCCGTCGTGCAGCGCGCCCGACTCGAGGGCCTCCAGCGTCCCGGGCAGCCGGTGCACGAGCGTCAACGACCGGGTGAGCAGCGCCTCGGCCGACTGCGAGGTGCGGGACAGGGCGACGGCCAGTTCCTGGGTGGCCCACTCGCTGACGTCGGCGAGCACCTCGGGCCGGGAGGCACGGCGATCGGCGCTCATGGCGCCCGGCTCGCCCGGCTGCCGGTCCGCGGACGCCGGCCGGGCCGCGGCGAACTCGGCGACCGCCCGGGCGCGCAGCGCGGTCTGCCGGGCGATCTCCCGGTCGGCGGCCTGCACCGCGCCGAGCGGCCCGGTCGCCCAGCCGACAGCCGGCGCCCCTGGCGGTGCGCTGGTCGTCGTCCCGGCATCCTCCACGCGATCGATCGTATGTTCGACCACCGACAGTTTCCGGGCGCCTGCTCAGGAGCGGGCCCCCGCCAGGTCCAGCCCCATGAGCACCTCGTCGCGCCGGTCGTCAGCGGTGATCTGCAGGGCACCGGGCCAGCGGCCGGTCACCACCCAGCCGTACCGGCCGTAGAAGGCCTCGAGCCCCATGCCGCCGCGCACCTCCAGCCGCAGCGACTCCAGGCCGAGGTCCTCCCGCGCCGTCCGGGCCACCTCGGCCATCAGGGCGCCGCCGACCCCCGTCCCGCGCGCGTGCAGCGCCGTCTGGACGTGCGTGACCCTCCCCCAGTGCGCCGACACGGGATCGGGGTTGCCGCTGAGCACCAGCCAGCCGGCCAGCCTGCCGCCGCGCTCCGCCACCAGCAGCCGGCTCAGCCGGGGGTCGAGCCCGGCGACGAGCCGCTCGACGACGGGACGCACCACGTCATCGCCGACGGGCAGCCGGCGGGCGAAGCCGACCGCTCCCCCGGCGTTCGCGACAGAGCACCAGCACGCCGTGAGCGCCGAGCACAGGGCTGCACCCACCTCGCCCGGCGTCGTGCACCACCGCAGGGCCGGCTCGTCGATCACGACCGGCAGCCTGGCAGGACGCCCGGTTGCCGTCTGCACCGGGTTTGCCACGCCGACCGGAGGGGGCACCGGCGGGCCATGGACGCGGACATCACCCTGCGGGTCGACGGCGAGACCCGCCGGCTGACCGTCGACACCCGCACCTCCCTGCTCGACGCGCTGCGCGAGCGACTGGGCAACACCAGCCCGAAGAAGGGCTGCGACCACGGCCAGTGCGGGGCCTGCACCATCCTCCTCGACGGGCAGCGGGCGCTCTCCTGCCTCGCGCTCGCCGTCGCGCACGACGGGGCGGAGATCACCACCGCTGACGGCCTGGCCGGCGACGGCGAGCTGCACCCGGTGCAGCGGGCCTTCCTCGAGCGCGACGCCTTCCAGTGCGGCTACTGCACCCCGGGCCAGGTCTGCTCCGCGGTCGGGGTCATCGAGGAGTTCGGGAAGGGGTGGCCCAGCCACGTCACCGAGGACCTCACCGCCGATCCGGAGATGACCCACGACGAGGTGGCCGAGCGGATGAGCGGCAACCTGTGCCGTTGCGCGGCGTACGTGAACATCACCCCCGCGGTGCAGGAAGCGGCAGGCGCATGAAGCCCTTCGCCTTCGCCAGGTCCGGCGACGTCGCCGAGGCCGTCCGCGACGTCGCCGCCGAGCCGAACGCCGTCTTCCTCGCCGGCGGCACCAACCTCGTCGACCACCTGCGGCTCGGCGTCGCCCGACCGGACCTGGTCGTCGACGTCCGCACGCTCACCTCCCGCGAGGTCACCGACCTCGACGACGGTGGGCTGCGCCTGGGGGCCGCCAGCACGAACAGCGAGGTCGCCGCGGACCGCCGGGTCCGGGAGCGCTACCCCGTGCTCGCCCAGGCGCTGCTGGCCGGGGCCACGGGCCAGCTGCGGAACATGGCCACCACCGGCGGCAACCCGCTGCAGCGCACCCGCTGCCCGTACTTCCAGGACGTCACGACGCCGTGCAACAAGCGCGAGCCCGGCTCCGGGTGCTCCGCCGTCGGCGGCTACACGCGGTACCACGCGGTTCTCGGGACCCCGGGTGCGCTGCCCGACCCGACCGCGCCCGAGACCTGCATCGCCACGCACCCCTCCGACATGGCCGTCGCGCTCGCCGCGCTCGACGCGCAGGTGCAGACCGTCGGCCCGGCCGGCGTCCGGACCATCCCCTTCCCCGAGCTGCACCGGCTGCCCGGCGACGACCCGTCCCGTGACACGGTGCTGGAGCACGGCGAGCTGATCACCGCGATCGACCTCCCGCCGCTGCCGGCCGGGGCGCGCTCGGCCTACCGGAAGGTGCGCGACCGGGCCTCGTACGCCTTCGCGCTGGTGAGCGTCGCGGCCGTGGTCCACGACGGCGACGTCCGCATCGCGCTCGGCGGGGTGGCGCACAAGCCCTGGCGGGCCACCCGCGCCGAGGAGATCCTGCGCGGCGGGCCGCTGACCGAGCACGCCGTCCGCGCCGCGATGGAGGCCGAGCTGGCGGCCGCCCAGCCGCAGCCCGGCGTCGACGGCGGGAAGGGCTTCAAGATCCCGCTCGTCGCCCGCACCGTCGCCGCCACCCTGCGCACGCTCACCGAGGAGCAACCATGACCGACCTGCTGGAGCCGCGCGCGATCGGGCAGGGGCTGGTCCGGCGCGACGGCGAGGCGAAGGTGCGGGGCACCGCGACCTACGCCGTCGAGACGCCGGTGGAGAACCCGGCCTACTGCCACCCGGTGCAGGCGACCGTCGCGCGCGGCCGCGTCACCGCCATGGACACCACTGCGGCCGCGGCCCTCGACGGGGTGCTGCGCATCCTCACGCCGTTCGACGCCGAGCGGCTGGCGAGCACCGAGGACGCCGAGTACGCCGTCCTGCAGAGCGACGAGGTCGCCTACCGCGGGCAGCTGATCGGGGTGGTGGTCGCGGAGACCTCCGAGGTCGCCCGCCAGGCCGCCGACGCGATCCGCGTGACCTACGACGAGCAGCCGCACGACGCCGAGCTCGCCGTCGACCGGGACGACCTCTACGCACCCGAGAAGGTCAACGCCGGCCACGAGACCGACACCGCGGAGGGTGACGTCGCCGCCGCGATGGCCACCGCGGAGGTGACGCTGGAGCGCACCTACTCCACGGCGATGTACCACAACAACCCGCTGGAGCCGCACGCGACGACGGCGCTGTGGGACGCCGAGGCGCAGTTCCTGACCCTGTGGGACTCCACCCAGGGCGTGCACCCCGACCGGGCCGCCGTCTGCGAGGTGTTCGGCCTGGGGCAGGAGCAGGTGCGGGTGATCTGCCCGTACGTGGGCGGCGGGTTCGGCTCCAAGGGCCAGCCGCACGCCAACGTCATGCTCGCGACGATGGCCGCCCGCGCGCTGCCCGGCCGGCCGGTGAAGCTCGCGCTCACCCGGCAGCAGATGTTCTTCCTGGCCGGCTACCGCACGCCGACGATCCAGGCGATGCAGCTGGCCGCCGACCGGCGGGGCCGGCTCCAGGCGATCGCGATCGACGTCGTCGAGCAGACCTCGCGGATCAAGGAGTACGCGGAGCAGACCGGCGTCCCCGCCCGGACGATGTACGCCTCCCCCAACCGGCGCAGCACGCACCGGCTGGCCGCCCTCGACGTCCCGGTGCCCTCGTGGTTCCGCGCCCCGGGCGAGTGCCCGGGCATGTTCGGCCCCGAGGTGGCCATGGACGAGCTCGCCGAGGAGCTGGGCATCGACCCGGTCGAGCTGCGGATCCGCAACGAGCCGGAGGTCGACCCGGAGACGGGCAAGCCCTGGTCGAGCCGCAACCTGGTGCGCTGCCTGCGCGAGGGGGCGGAGCGGTTCGGCTGGGCCGACCGCCCGCGCGGACGGCGGGAGGGGAACTGGCTGGTCGGGTACGGGGTGGCGTCGTCGGTCTACCCGACGATGCGCCAGGCCACCTCGACGGCGAACCTGCGCTTCGAGGGCGGCCGCTACGTCGCCGAGATCGGCGCCGCCGACCTCGGGACCGGGGCCTGGACGATCCTGCCGCAGATCACCGCCGATGCCCTCGGGGTGGACGTCGCCGACGTCGAGGTGCGGATCGGTGACACCCGCTACCCGGTCGCCTCGGTGGCCGGGGGTTCCTCGGGGACGAACACCTGGGGGTCGGCGCTGGTGGTGGCCGCGCGCGCGTTCCGCGACAAGTTCGGTGGGGCGCCGGCGGACGGCGACGAGGTCTCCGGCGACGTCGACCAGGCCGCCAAGGACGACGCGCACGCCCCCTACGCGTTCGGCGCCCAGTTCGTGGAGGCACGGGTGGACGTCGACACCGGCGAGATCCGGGTGCCGCGCATGCTCGGCGTCTTCGGTGTCGGCCGGGTGATCAACGCGAGCACCGCCCGCTCGCAGCTCATCGGCGGGATGACGATGGGGCTGTCGATGGCGCTGCACGAGAACAGCGTCTGGGACTCCCGGATCGGCCAGGTGGCCAACCACGACCTGGCCGAGTACCACATCACGGTCAACGCCGACGTCGGCGAGATCGAGGCGGTGTGGCTCGACGAGCACGACCCCTACGTCAACGTGATGGGGTCCAAGGGGATCGGCGAGATCGGCATCACCGGGACGGCGGCGGCGGTCGTCAACGCCGTGCACGCGGCGACGGGCGTGCGCGTGCGGGACCTCCCGGTGACGCTCGACAAGGTCCTCCCGGGGCTGCCCTGACCCGTGCGTCGGGCGGGACCGGCGTGACGTGACGAGTCGGTCCGGCACGCCGGTGATCCGCGCCATACCGTCGTGCCGCCGGACGTGAAGACGCTGGTCAGCGGCCCGTCCGGGCATTCCCATACGTGGCGGCGGCGGTGGCGCGCGGGAGGCCCCCGTTGGGCGTGTTGCCCCGCCGCCGACCAGAATGGGCCCCGACATGGCGACTGCAGCAGCAGCGGCGGCCCGGGCCCCGCAGACGATCAGCCGACCGCTCCGGGCATGGCAGCAGGCCGCCCTCAGCCAGTACGAGGAGGCCTCTCCCAAGGACTTCCTCGTCACCGCTACGCCCGGCGCCGGCAAGACGACCTTCGCCCTGACGCTGGCCGCCCGGCTGCTGTCCCGGCGGGAGGTCGCCCGGGTGGTCGTCGTCGCCCCCACCGACCACCTGCGCCTGCAGTGGGCCGAGGCCGCCGACGCGATGGGCATCGTCCTCGACCCGAACCTGACCAACGCCGTCGGCCCGGTGCGCGCCGGCACGCAGGGCTACTCCACCACGTACGCGCAGGTCGCCGGCAAGCCGATGCTGCACGCGGCACGGGCCACCGCGGTCAAGACGCTGGTCATCCTCGACGAGGTGCACCACGCCGGCGACGGCCTCTCCTGGGGCGAGGCGGTCGAGGAGGCCTTCGGCATGGCCGCGCGCCGGCTCTGCCTGACCGGGACGCCGTTCCGCACCAAGCCCGACGAGCGCATCCCCTTCGTCCGCTACGAGGAGGACACCTTCGAGGGTGAGGCGGGCGGTCTGGTCAGCCGCGCCGACTTCACCTACGGCTACAAGGAGGCGCTGGCCGACAACGTCGTCCGCCCGGTCGTCTTCGCCGCCTACACCGGCACCTCGCGCTGGCGGAACTCCGCCGGCGAGGTCGTCGCCGCGTCGCTGAGCGAGGCCGGCACCAAGTCGGTGGAGATGCAGGCCTGGCGCACCGCCCTGGACCCCAAGGGCCAGTGGGTGCCGCACGTCATCGCCGCGATGGACGACCGGATCACCCACCTGCGCGAGGAGGGCGGCATGCCCGACGCCGCCGGGCTGATCCTCGCCAGCGACCAGGACGACGCCCGCGACTACGCCAAGATCGTGCGCCGGGTCACCGGGAAGGCGCCCGAGCTGATCCTCTCGGACGACCCCAAGGCGTCCAAGAAGATCGAGAAGTTCAACAAGGGCGGCGCCCGCATCGCGGTCTGCGTCCGGATGATCTCCGAGGGCGTCGACGTCCCGCGCGCCGCCGTCCTGGCGTGGATGACCTCCTACCGGACACCGCTGTTCTTCGCCCAGGCCGTCGGCCGCGTCGTCCGCTCCCGCTCCCCGCACGAGTCGGCCACCGTGTTCCTCCCCGCCGTCCGGCCGCTGCTGTCGCTGGCCGCCTCCATGGAGGAGCAGCGCAACCACGTCATGCCGCCGCCCCGGAGCCAGCCGGAAGAGGAGCTCGAGGCGCTCGACCTGCCGCCCCGTGAGCCGCGGGAGGGCGAGATGAAGCAGTGGGAGGCGCTGGAGGCCGACGCCCGCTTCGCCCACGTCCTGCACGGCGGGACGGCGCACACCGGCGCGGGCGGCCCGGCGACCGTCGTCGCTCCCGAGGAGGAGGACTTCCTCGGCATCCCCGGGCTGCTCACCCCCGAGCAGACGGCGTCGCTGCTGGCCAGGCGGGACGACGAGCTGCGGCTGCGGATCGCCGCGAGCCACCGGAACGACGTCGACGACTTCATGGTCGTCGAGGACCACCCCGACGAGGACGACGCCGGCCGCTCGTGGCGCGACGCCGCCGAGCTGCGCCGGGAGATCAACAAGCTGGTCAACCGCGTCGCCGCACGGACCTCGCAGCCGCAGGCGGTGGTGCACACGCAGCTGCGCCAGCAGGTGCCCGGTCCGCCGTCGGCCTCGGCGTCGGTCGACGTGCTCCGCGCCCGCCGGGAGCGCCTCCGCACCATGCTCTGAGCCGGCGGCCTCAGCCCTCCACCGGTGGCACGTCGGTCCGGACGAGCCGCAGCCGTTCCGGGGGGATGACGCCGGGGACGTAGTCGTATCCCTCGCCCGAGGTCACCAGGTCGGCCGGGTCGACCCCCTCGACGGCCCAGACGTCGACCGGGCCGCCGGTGTTGTTCATGGCGACGAAGTGGTCCGCCGTCCACTCGTCGGAGGCGAGGAAGCACCCCTCCTGCTCCGGCACCGGGCTGCCGGCGATCCCCGGGGCGTCGGCCATCCGCCGCCAGTCGAGCCCGCGCTCCCGGATCGACGCCCGGTTCCGCGACGAGGTGACGTGGAACATCACCGGTCGACCAGGAGCCCACGGGCCGCCGCGATCGCGACGGCCTCGGTGCGGCCACCGGCGCCGAGCTTGGCCAGGATGTTGCTGACGTGCACGCTCGCGGTCTTCTCGCTGATGTAGAGCTCCGCGCCGATCTGCCGGTTGGTCCGGCCCTTCGCCAGCAGCGCGAGCACCGACTGCTCCCGGGGGGTGAGCACGGCCGAGGCGTCCACCAGCCGGACGCCGGGGACGTCCAGCCGCCCTCGCCGGACCAGCGCCTCGACCGCCGTGCGCAGCGGCGCGGCCCCCAGCCGGACGGCGACCTCGTGCGCGGCCCGCGCCTCGACCGCTGCGCCGACCCGGTCGTCGCTGGCCAGCAGCGCCTCGGCCAGCCGCCACCGCGACCTCGCCTGCTCGTACACGTGCCCGTAGCCGAACGCCTCGACGGCCGCCTGCCAGAGCTTGGGCGAGGCCTTGCCGACCAGCCGGGCGTGCTCCGCGTCGGCCCGTGCCCGCCAGGCGAGGCCCTCGACACCCATCCCGCCCACCGAGCGCTCGAACACCTCGACCGCGGAGCGGGCGATCCCCACCAGCTCCTCCCCGCGGCGAACCCAGCCGTCGGCGGTGGCGTGGTCCCCCGCCAGGCGGGCCGCACAGCCCGCGTCGGCGGCCGCACCGAGCGCCGTGGCGACCAGCCGCAGCACCCCGAGGTGGTCGAACGGCCACACCTGGCGCAACCGGGCGCTGGTGGCCGTCGCGACGGCGGCGGCGGTCTCGGGGTCGCCCGCCCAGCCGGCCAGGTCGATCTCGGCCGCCCCCGTGACCAGCGAGAGCAGGTAGTGGGTGGTGGACCGCTCGACCAGCGACCGCGCCCACGCCAGCCGGTCCCGCGCCGCCGGATCGCCCCGGCCGACCAGCACGAGCAGGGCGGCGGCGCGCACGTGCGCCGCCATCTCCGGCACCCGGGCGAGCAGGTCGGCCTCGGCCAGGCTCGCGTCCCACTCCCCCGCCGTGTACAGCGCCGTCACCCGCAGGTGCCGCAGCCCGGCCGGGTAGGTGGCCCACTCGACGCCCAGGGCCCGGGCCCGCTCGGTCGCCTGCTCGGTCAGTGCCAGCGAGCCGGCCACGTCGCCCCCCTCGAACCGGTCGACCGCGAGGTTGAACCAGGCCCGAGTCTCCACGTCCACGTCACCGGAGCGCCGGGCGCGCTCCAGCGCCTCGCCCAGGCGGCGCCGCGCCACCTCGACGTCCGCGGCCGGGCGGGAGCGCACCTGCGAGACCGCGGTGTCCGACCACGCGCCGTCCAGCCCCAGGACGTCGGCCGCCGCGAGTGCCTCCTCCGCCGCCGCGTCGCCCTCGGCGAGCAGGTTCAGGGCGAAGCACATCCGCGCGTGCGTGGCCGCCGCCCAGGTGCGCACCTCCGACGGCGGGTCGGCCGGCACCAGGGCCATGGCGGCGCTGCTCTCGCGGTGGCCGCCGGTGTGGTCGTCCAGCCGGACCAGCGCCTGCGCCAGCGTGTAGTGCAGCCGGGCCCGGGTCACCGGGTCGCCGTCCGGCCCCACCAGCTCCAGCGCCGCGCGGAGCAGCGCCACCGCGCGGTGCAGCTCGCCCGCCGTGCGGGCCGCGGCTGCGGTCTCCACCAGCAGCCCCACCTGGTCGCGGCCGGCCCGCACCTCCGCGTCGGCGACCACGGGCCACAGGGCGAGCGCCGCCTCCAGGTGCTGCAGCTGCTCGGCCGGGGCGCCCACGCAGCAGGCGGCGGACGCGGCCTCCAGCGAGGCGCTGAACGCACCCGGCAGGTCGTTGCTCTCCCGCGCGTGGTGGGCGCGCTCGGCGGCGGTGCCGGCGTCGGGGTGCGCGCTCAGGTAGCCGGCGATCGCCGCGTGCAGCCGCACCCGCTCCCCCGGCAGGAGGTCGGTCAGCACGGCCTCGCGCAGCAGGGCGTGCCGGAAGCGGTAGCGGCCGTCGTCGGAGACGACGAGGAGGTGGTGGTGCACCACCTCGGCGAGCGCCCGGTCGAGCTCGTCGGGCACCAGCTCGCCGATCGCGGCGACCAGCTCGTGGCGCACCTGGCGCCCGGCGACCGCGGCCACCCGCAGCACCCGCTGCGCCGCCGGTGAGCGCTGCTCGACCCGGGCCAGCAGCACGTCGGCCAGCGCCAGCGGCAGCGCCTCGCCCGGCAGGCCCGCGGCGAGCAGCTCCTCGGCGTAGAAGGCGTTCCCCTCGGCCCGGGCGACGACGTCGTCGACGGTGCTCTCGGGGATGCCACCGGACGCCCCCGCGAGCGTGCGCACCAGCTCCCCCACCGCGCCGTCCGGGAGGGGCGCCAGGTCGATCCGCTCCACACCCGGCAGCCGCACCAGCTCGGCGAGCAGCGGGCGCAGCGGGTGGCGGCGGTGCAGGTCGTCGGCGCGGTAGGAGACGACGACGGCGATCGGCTCGTCGCCCAGCCGGGCCAGCAGGTAGCGCAGCAGGTCGCGGCTGGAGCGGTCGGCCCAGTGCACGTCCTCGAGCACGAGGAGCAGCGGGCCGGTGGCGGCGACCTCGCACAGCAGCCCGGCGACCGACTCGAACAGCTGCAGCCGCCCGTCGTCGACCGGCTGGGGCGCGGCCCGGTTCGGCAGCGGACGGCCGAGGTCCTGCCCCTCGCCGGGCGGCGGCACCGGCACCGCGGCGCCCGGCCGACCCGAGACCAGGCCGGTCAGGACCGGGTTCTGCCGGGTGGCGGGGGCGAGCTCCGGGTCGGCCGCGAGCGGGCGGAGCAGGTCGACGAACGGGAGGTAGGGCAGGCCGACGTCGCCGAGGTCGACGCAGTGCCCGGTGAGCACCCGCAGGCCGCGCTCGGCCGCCCGCCGGCCCAGCTCGTCGAGCAGCCGGGTCTTGCCCACGCCGGCGTCGCCGGCGAGCAGCGTCGCGCACGCGCGCCCGGCGACGGACCGTTCGACGTGCGCGAGCAGGCGGGCGAGCTCTTCGGCCCGGCCCACCAGCGGGGCGTCGTCCCAGCGTGACACGGCTGGAATCGTGGCACGCGGGGCCGACAGGACTTCCTCGGATCCGCTCGGGCCGGATGCGCTCAGCGCGAACGCCGCCGGCGGCGCATCCACGGGCCGCGCCCCGTGCGGGCGCCACGGCTGAGCGCCCGGAGCACCTCCCGGCGGTAGGCGAGCTCCGCGTCCAGGCCTGGGTTGGGGTAGTTCAGGGTCATGGCCGTTCCTTCCTCGTCCGTGCTGACGAGAGGAACGGTCGTGCTGAGGGGTGCTCCGGGGCATCGGTCGGCCGGGCAGTCCTGCGGCGCCGGGCGGGACTGAGGCCCCCTTACGACGATCGGCCCCACCCTGAGGTGGGGCCGATCGGGGATGAGGTCCGGACCGGATGACGGCCGCCTCGCGGCGAAAAGCACAACACGGCTCCAGGCCCCCGACCGAGGTCGGGGCGGTAGTCCGTGAAGGCGTAACCAAATGGCACCCGGGGGCACGATGCACCCGGCCCGGACGGCTTCCACCGTACGCCCCGGAGCCGCCGACGTCCTGTCGCACCGGTCGGGACCGGATGTCGAGAACGCGAGCCCGGTTCCGTCCCCCGGGTGTGCGAGCACCCGGCTCCCACCCGAGAGACCTGGAGTCCACCGATGACCCCTCAGCGCCACGCCCGGACCGTCGTCGCGAACGTCACGGTGTCCCTCGACGGGCGCGTCAACGGCCCCGGCGGTGAGCACGACATGAGCTGGATCGTTCCCCACGCGCTGTCCGACGGGGCGCGTGAGCACATGCTCCGCGTCACCGAGCCGGCGACGACCGTGCTGCTCGGCCGCACGAACTACGTCGGGTTCGGCAGCTTCTGGCCGGCCGTCCAGCACGTGGACGACGCCGACCCGCGCGACCGCGCCTTCTCGCGGTGGCTCGACCGCACCGAGAAGGTCGTCTTCTCGACGACCCTGACCGAGGCGTCCTGGCGGAACTCACGGCTGGCGACCGCCGCCCCGGCCGAGACCGTCGCCGGCCTGCGCGGGACCGGCGGTGGCGACATCGTGGTGCTGGCCTCGATCAGCATCATCCGCCAGCTGCTGGTGGCCGACCTGGTCGACCGGCTCAGCATCATGTGGTGCCCGGTGGTGGCCGGGGGCGGCCGGCGCCTGTTCGACGACACGATCCCGGCCACGGCCTGGACCCCGACCGGTTCGTGGGCGACCGGGAGCGGCGCGGTCAGCGTGCTCTACGACCGCCTCCGGGCACCTGCCGCCTGATGCACCCCGGGGACCTGTCACCTGCCTAGTTGAAGCCGCGCTCGTCCTGCTTCAGCGCCGTGTCGACGGTGAGCGCGGAGGCGATGACCATGCTGGCCAGCGGCTCGGGCAGCCGGTAGTGCACCAGGACGACGTAGCGGTCCGCCGTGGTGAACATCGTCCGGGCCAGCCCCTCCCACTTCTTCGTGATCCGGGCGACCTCGACGCCGGCGGCGTCGGTGATCGCGAAGTCCCAGGCCCGCCAGTTCTCCGCCTGGATGGCGCCCACGAGCTGCCGGTCGGCCACGAGGTCGAAGCGGATCCTCCCGAAGACGTTGGCCTGCACGATCTCCCCGACGGGCGCTCCGTCGGGCCGCTCCACGACCACCCGCGAGCGCACGATCTTCGCCGGCCGGGTGAGCACCAGCACCGGCCCGCGCGCGTCGCGCACCTCCAGCCGGTGGGTGAGGAACTGGTCGAGGTTGGAGACCAGCCGCACCGCCTTCTTCAGCCAGCTCTGCCCCACCTGCACGACGGCGCCGATCTGCTGACCGTTGCCGTCGAGGACGGCGTACTCGTTGGTGAGCTCGATCAGCTTGGTCTTCTGGTTCACCAGGAGGACCGGCTGGTCGTAGAGCGAGGGACCTGCGGCCGGCGGCTGCTGCGGCGGAGGCGGCGGCGGCGGGGCGGCCTGCTGGACGTGCTCGGTCCAGCCCTGACCGTCCCACCAGCGGGAGCCCTGGCCACCGGCGGGGTCGGGGTACCAGCCGGGCGGCGGCGGGGGGTGGCTCACGGCGGTCACGCTAGCGCCGCCGCCCCGCACCACCTCGCACCCCGCGTGCCAGACTCCGACCGTGGCCGACCTGACCGCCGTCGAGGCCCGCGTCCTCGCCGCCGTCGACGAGCGGTGGGCGGTGGAGCGGCTGTGCGCGCTGATCGCCGTCCCGTCCGTCGGCGGCACGGCCGCCGAGAGCGAGGTCCAGCACCTGCTCGCCGGCTGGCTCGACGAGCTCGGCTGCGACGTCGACCGCTGGCCGATCGACCTCGCCGAGGCCGCGACCGCCCCCGGCGCCCCCGGGCAGGAGGTGGTGCGCACCGAGGCGTGGGGCGTCGTCGGCACGCTCGGCGGCGACGGCACCCCGGCGCTGGTCCTCTCCGGCCACACCGACGTCGTCCCGCCCGGCGACCCCGGGCTGTGGGCCGGCGACCCGTTCGTCCCCCGGTTCGCCGACGGCGCGGTGCACGGGCGCGGCGCGTGCGACATGAAGGCCGGCGTCGCCGCCTGCCTGGCCGCGGTGCACGCCCTGCGGACGGCGGGGGTGCGCCTGGCCCGGCCGCTCGCCCTGCACGGCGTGGTCGGCGAGGAGGACGGCGGCCTCGGCGCGTGGGCCACCCTGCGGCGCGGCCACACCGGCGAGCTGTGCGTCATCCCCGAACCCACCGCGCAGGCCGTGGTGACGGCGCACGCCGGGGCGCTCACCTTCCGGCTGGAGATCACCGGGCGGGCCGCGCACGCCGCCATGCGCGACCGCGGGGTGAGCGCCGTCGAGCTGTTCGCGCACGTGCACGCCGCGCTGCTCGCGTTCGAGGCCGAGCGGCAGCGGGACGCCGACCCGCGCTTCGGCGACGCCCGGTTCCCCCACGGCATCTCGATCGGCCGGGTGCGGGCCGGGGACTGGGCGAGCTCCGTGCCGGACCGGCTGGTCGCCGAGGGTCGCTACGGCGTGCGGATCGGCGAGCCGGTGGAGGCCGCGCGGGCGGCCCTGGAGACCCGCCTCGCCGAGGTCTGCGCCGACCACCCCTGGCTGGCCACGCACCCGGTGCGGCTGACCTGGACCGGCGGGGCGTTCGCCAGCGGTCAGCTGCCTGCCGGCCACCCGCTGCTGCCGGCGGTGCGCGCGGCCGTGGTGGACGCCGGCGGGCCACCACCGCCCGAGCGGGCGCTCCCCGCGGGCACCGACCTGCGGCTCTACGCCGCCGCGGGCATCCCGACCCTGCACTACGGGCCCGGCGACCTGCACCTCGCGCACGGGCCGCAGGAGCGGGTGCCCGTCGCCGAACTCGTCACCGCCGCCCGCGCCTTCGCCCTGCTGGCGCTGCGCACCTGCGGGGTCCGGTGAGCGGCCCGGTCGGGTTCGAGGCCTGGGCGGCGCTCGCCGGGGACTCCCCCATCTCGCGCACCGAGTGGGCCGCGGTCGTCGCCGCCTGGAGCGAGCCGCACCGCCGCTACCACGACCTCGCGCACCTGGCGGCCGTGCTCGGGCTGGTCGAGCGGCTCTCCGCCGACGTCCCGGACCCGGCCGCCGTCGCCCTGGCCGCCTGGTACCACGACGTCGTCTACGACCCGCTGCGCCCGGACAACGAGCAGGTCAGCGCCGAGCGCGCCCGCGCCGGGCTGCGGGGGCTGGTGCCCGACGAACGGGTCGAGGAGGTGGCCCGGCTGGTCCTGCTCACGGCCGGGCACGACCCGGAGCCCGGCGACGCCAACGGCGCAGCCCTGTGCGACGCCGACCTGGCCGTGCTCGCCGCTCCCCCGGCCGCGTACGCGGGGTACGCCTCCGCGGTGCGGGCCGAGTACGGGCACCTCTCCGACGAGGAGTTCACCGCCGGGCGGATCGCCGTCCTGGAGCGGCTGCTCGGCCTGCGCCGCCTCTACCGGCTCCCCGCCGCCGCGGAGTGGGAGCCCCTCGCCCGCGCCAACCTGACCGCGGAGCTCACCCTGCTGAAGCAGCGGGCCGGCGGGGCTTCCGGAGCCTGAGACCGGCGGCCAGCAGGCGCTGCAGCAGCTCCCGGCACTCGACCGCCTCGGCGCCGGCCGCGACCGCGACGTCGTAGAGGTCCTCGGGGACGTCGTAGTGGTCGCCCTGGAAGGCCCGACGCGGGATGCCCAGCTCGGCCGCGACGAAGGCGTGCAGTTCGTCGTAGCTCACGTCGCTGACCAGGTGGGACCACCTGCGCCCCCGCCACGGCCACACGGGGGTGTCGATCAGCACCGTCACCGTGCCAGTCTGCCCGCCATGGCCGCAGACCGCCCCCAGTCGCCATCCGCGCAGGGTCCGCTCCGCACGGCGGCCGGATGATGCGCCGGTACGCGGCCCTGCTCCGCGGTATCGCGCCGGCCAACCCGCTGATGGCGAACGCCGAGCTACGGGAGGTCCTCACCCGGCTCGGCTACGCGAACGTCCGCAGCGTGCTGTCCAGCGGGAACCTGCTGTTCGAGGCCTCCGACGCCAGCACCAGGCGACTCGAGGTCGCCATCGAGGAGGCGATGCAGCGGCACCTCGGACGTCCGTGCGCCACGTTCGTCCTCACCCGGCGCCGGCTGGAGCGGCTCGCGGGGGTCGACGTCTTCGCCGGCCATGACGACGTGGGTGACCGGCGGTGCATGGTCACGCTCCTCGCGCGCACGCCCGCTGACGCGCCGCGGCTGCCGTACGAGCAGGACGGGTCGGTCGTGCTCTCCCTCCGGGAGGGGGCGCTGTTCAGCGTCGTCGACATGACGAGGCCGCCCACGGTGCTGCGCTGGATCGAAGCCGAGTACGGGGCCACCACCACCCGCTCGTGGCGCTCGCTGCAGCGCATCGCGGCTGCCCTCCCGCGCGACGGCTGACCGCTCCGGCCGACGCCGTGGACACCGCACGGGCTAGCGTGCCGGGGTGAGCAGAGAGATCCGCTGGGGAGTCGTCGGGCCGGGCCGCATCGCCGAGAAGGTGGTGGAGGACTTCGCGGTGGTGGACGGCGCCCGCGCGGTCGCCGTCGCGTCCCGCTCGCAGGAGCGGGCCGACGGGTTCGCCGAGCGGCACGGCCTGGAGCGCGCCTACGGCTCCTACGCCGAGATCCTGGCCGACCCCGAGATCGACGTCCTCTACCTCGCCACCCCGCACCCGCAGCACCACGCGATCGCGCTGGGCGCCCTGCGCGCGGGCAAGGCGCTGCTCGTGGAGAAGGCGTTCACCGCCACCACCGCCGGGGCCACCGAGGTCGTCGACCTGGCCCGCGAGACGGGCACGTTCGTCATGGAGGCGATGTGGACCCGCTTCCAGCCGGCCGTCGTCGCGCTCAACGAGCTGGTGGCCGACGGCGCGATCGGCGAGGTGCGCTCGGTGCAGGCCGACCTCGGCGTCGCCCGCGAGTACGACCCCGTCGACCGGCTGTTCGCCCTGGAGCTCGGCGGTGGCGCGCTGCTCGACCTCGGCGTCTACGTCGTCTCCTTCGCCCAGATGCTGCTGGGCACGCCCGACCGCGTCGTCGCCACCGGCTCGCTGTTCCCTTCCGGCGCCGACGCGGAGGCGGCGATCCTGCTCGGCTGGGACGACGGCCGCAACGCCGCGCTCACCACGTCGCTGAAGTACGCCCTGCCGGGGACGGCGCGCGTGGTGGGGACGACGGGCTGGATCGACGTCGTCCCGCGCTTCCACCACCCGCAGACCATCGTGCTGCACCGCGCGGGCGCCGAGCCGGAGGAGATCACCCGGCCGCAGACCGGCGCCGGGTACGCGCACGAGCTGCTCGAGGTCACCGAGTGCCTGCGCGCCGGGCGGACCGAGAGCGCCGTGATGCCGCTGGCCGACACGCTCGTCGTCCAGGACGTGCTGGGTCAGGCCGCCGACCAGCTGGGCGTGCGGCACGCCGAGGCGGTCGAGGTCCTGTGATCGTCGTGACCGCCGCGGGCGGGGTCACCGGCACCGCCGTCGTCCGGGCACTGCTGGCGCGCGGGGAGCAGGTGCGCGCGGTGGTGGCGTCCCGTCGGCCGCGTCCGGAGCTCGACGGCGTGGAGGTGGTCGTCGGCGACCTCACCGGCGACCTCTCCGCCGCGCTCGCCGGCGCCGACGCCCTGTACCTGATCTGGCCGAACTTCGACCCCGACGAGGCGACCGGCGCCCCCGCCGTGCTGGCCGCCGCCGCCCGGGCGGGCGTCCGCCGGCTCGTCTACCACTCGGTGCTGCGCCCCCAGATCCGCGTGATGCCGCACCACGCGGCGAAGGACCGCGTCGAGGAGGCGCTGGACGGCGCCGTCGCCGGCACGGCCGCGCGGTGGCGGGTGCTGCAGCCGTGCGCCTACGCCACCAACCTCGACGGCGCGGTCGGGACGGCGACCGAGACCGGCGAGCTGCCCAGCCCCTGGGGCCTGGAGCAGGCGCAGTCGTTCGTCGACCTGCGGGACGTCGCCGACGCCGCCGCGGTCCTGCTCACCGAGGACGGCCTGGACAGCGGCACCTTCGAGGCCGTCGGCCCCGAGGAGGTCACCGCTCCCGGCGTCGCCGCGCTGCTCACCGCGCGCTCCGGGCGGCCGGTCACCGCGGTCGACGTGCGCGCCGAGGACGACGGGAGCTACGCAGGCCGCTGCCGCACCACGATGTTCGACTGGTACCGGGAGCACGGCTTCACCGGCAGCCCGAGGGTGCTGGCCACGCTGCTCGGCCGGCCACCGCGCACGTTCGCCGAGCACCTCGCCGACCGGGTACCGGCGGGCAGCTGACCGTCCCCCGACCGGGTGGCTCGGCTGCAGCACCAGCCGGAGCCTGCCGATGTGGAACGGGAACGGCCGTACCGACGGCCGTCCGTCCCGAGGGGATACGACTTCATGGCTCTGCTCGAAGGTCTGGCCGCGCTGGCGGCGAAGTTCGCCGGTGCCAGCACCGTGGCCCAGGTGGCGACCGGTGTCGGCATCGCCACCGCCGGTGTGACCGGCGCGGGCGCCGTCGGTGTTCTCCCGGCACCGGTGCAGGACGCCGTCGCGAGCACGGTCGAGACGGTGACGCCGTTCGAGCTGCCGGAGTCCGACGCCTCCACCGGGGCCGAGGGCGCAGCGCCGGTCGACGACACCGAGGCCGACGCCGTGGAGACCGAGACCGGGACCGAGACCGGGACCGAGACGGAGACCGAGACGGAGACCGAGACCGAGGCCGTGGAGACCGAGGAGGAGGCCTCCGAGGAGGAGGCCACCGAGGACGCGGCGGGCGCCCGCGGCCTGGACAACGCCATCGCGCACGCCAACGAGCACGCGCAGGAGGCGCTGCAGGCGGCCCAGGCCCGCCAGGCGGCCCACGACGCCGAGAAGGCCGCCCGCGACGCGGCCCGGGACGCGGAGAAGGCCGCCCGCGACGCGGCGAAGGCCGCTCGCGCCGCCACCGCGCCGGTCGAGGAGACCGCCGAGGAGACCGCCGGTGCGGCCACCGGGGAGCCCGCCGGCCAGGGCCGGGGGAACCAGGGCCGCGGCGGCAACTGACCCGCGCGGTCAGGCCTGGGCGTCCTCCACCGGCGCCCAGGCCAGGCCGGTCGCCTGGTCGGCCGTGGGCACGCGGGTCGGCGTCCCCCCGGCCCGGCGCACGGCATCGGCGAACAGGCTCGCGTCGATGACCGCGGCGCAGCCCGGGTCGTTGTTGAAGTACACGAGCACGTCGGCGTCCCCGTACGCAGCGACCAGCCGGTCCGCCCACAGCTGCAGGGTGCCCGGCCGGTACCGCCAGTTCTCCAGGCCGGTGTGGAACCTGAGGTAGCCCCAGTCGGCGGTGCGCCACAGCGGGGCCACCGGCTCCTCCATCCGGTCGGCCCAGCACAGCGCCGCCCCGTAGCGCTCCAGCAGCGCCCGCGTCTCGTCGGTCCACCACGACTCGTGCCGCGGCTCCACCGCCACCCGGGTACCGGCCGGGAACTGCGCCAGGCACTCGCGCAGCAGCTCGGGGTCCGCCCTCAACGTCGGCGGCAGCTGCAGCAGCACCGTGTCCAGCTTGCCGGCGAGCCCTGCGGCGCGGCCCATCAGGCGGGCGACCGGCTCCTCGGGCTCGCGCAACCGCTTGATGTGGGTGAGGAACCGGCTGGCCTTGACCGCCCACCGGAAGTCCGGCGGCGTGCGCTCCCGCCACTTCACGAACGTCTCGTGCTCCGGCAGCCGGTAGAACGCGTTGTTGCTCTCGACGGTCGCGAAGTGCTGCACGTAGTGCTCCAGCCACAGCCGCTGCGGGAGCTTCGGCGGGTAGAAGGCGCCACGCCAGTCGCGGTACTGCCACCCCGACGTCCCGATGATCACCGCCACGGACAGCCGCCTACCCTGCTCCCCCATGGCTGACGCACCCGCCCGCTTCAAGGACCTCTGCCTCGACGCCAACGACCACCACGCGCTCGCCGACTGGTGGTGCGCCGCCATCGGCTACGTGCGACGTGACTCCCTCGAGGACGCCGGGAACCCGGAGGACGACGAGCCGCGCCCGCACGACTGGCCGATCCCGATCGTCGACCCGGCCGGCGAGGGACCGCTCATGTGGATCGTCCCGGTGCCCGAGCGGAAGACGATCAAGAACCGCATGCACTTCGACGTCGTCGGTGAGACGTGGCCGCTCATCGCGGCGGGTGCGCGGATGGTGCGGGAGCAGGACGACGAGATCGAGTGGAGCGTCCTCGCCGACCCCGAGGGCAACGAGTTCTGCGTCTTCGCCCCCGAGTGAGCCGAGCTCCCCCGGACGCCGACAGGGGCGGCCCGCTCGGAAGCGGACCGCCCCTGCCGGGCAGTGCTGGTGGTGCAGTGCTCCTCAGCGAGGAGCGGGCGGACTCAGAAGTCCATGCCGCCCATGCCGCCCATGTCGCCACCCGGAGCGGCCGCAGCGGCCTTCTCCGGCTTGTCGGCGATGACGGCCTCGGTGGTGAGGAAGAGCGCCGCGATGGAGGCGGCGTTCTGCAGCGCCGAGCGGGTGACCTTGGCCGGGTCGATGATGCCGGCCGCGACCAGGTCCACGTACTCGCCGGTGGCGGCGTTGAGGCCCCAGCCGGTCTCCGAGTTGCGGACCTTCTCCGCCACGACGCCACCCTCGAGGCCGGCGTTGATGGCGATCTGCTTCAGCGGCGCCTCGAGCGCGACGCGCACGATGTTGGCACCGGTCGCCTCGTCACCCTCGAGCTCGAGCTTGTCGAACGCGACGGCCGTGGCCTGCGCGAGAGCGACGCCACCACCGGCGACGATGCCCTCCTCGACGGCGGCCTTGGCGTTGCGCACCGCGTCCTCGATGCGGTGCTTGCGCTCCTTGAGCTCGACCTCGGTCGCGGCGCCGGCCTTGATGACGGCGACGCCACCGGCCAGCTTGGCCAGGCGCTCCTGCAGCTTCTCCCGGTCGTAGTCGGAGTCCGACCGCTCGATCTCGCTGCGGATCTGGTTGACCCGGCCCTGGATCTGGTCGGTGTCACCCGCACCCTCGACGATCGTCGTCTCGTCCTTGGTGACGACGACCTTGCGGGCCCGGCCGAGCAGCTCGAGGTCGGCGGTGTCGAGCTTGAGGCCGACCTCCTCGCTGATGACCTGGCCACCGGTGAGGATGGCGATGTCGCCCAGCATGGCCTTGCGGCGGTCACCGAAGCCCGGGGCCTTGACGGCGACGGACTTGAAGGTGCCGCGGATCTTGTTCACGACCAGGGTCGCCAGGGCCTCGCCCTCGACGTCCTCGCTGATGATGGCCAGCGGCTTGCCCGACTGCATGACCTTCTCCAGCAGCGGGAGCAGGTCCTTGACCGAGCTGATCTTCGAGTTGACGACGAGCACGTACGGG
Organism: Blastococcus sp. SYSU DS1024; assembly: GCF_054050795.1. Taxonomy (NCBI): domain Bacteria; kingdom Bacillati; phylum Actinomycetota; class Actinomycetes; order Geodermatophilales; family Geodermatophilaceae; genus Blastococcus; species Blastococcus sp. SYSU DS1024. The sequence goes on along the minus strand of NZ_JBJHAA010000003.1, from coordinate 90,452 downwards.
TCGTCGAGGACGGCCTCCATGCGCTCGGTGTCGGTGACGAAGTAGGGCGAGATGTAGCCCTTGTCGAAGCGCATGCCCTCGGTGAGCTCCAGCTCGAGGCCGAAGGTGTTGCTCTCCTCGACGGTGATGACGCCTTCCTTGCCCACCTTGTCCATCGCCTCGGCGATGAGCTCACCGATGGCGGGGTCCGCGGCGGAGATCGACGCGGTGGCGGCGATCTGCTCCTTGGTCTCGACGTCCTTGGCCGTGGAGAGCAGGTACTCGCTGACCGAGGCGACGGCCTTCTCGATGCCCTTCTTGAGGGCCATCGGGTTGGCGCCGGCGGCGACGTTGCGCAGACCCTCGCGGACGAGTGCCTGGGCGAGCACGGTGGCGGTGGTGGTGCCGTCACCCGCGACGTCGTCGGTCTTCTTCGCGACCTCCTTGACGAGCTCGGCCCCGATCTTCTCCCACGGGTCCTCGAGTTCGATCTCCTTGGCGATGCTCACACCATCGTTGGTGATGGTGGGCGCGCCCCACTTCTTCTCAAGAACGACGTTCCGGCCACGGGGGCCGAGGGTCACCTTGACGGCGTCGGCGAGGGTGTTCATCCCTCGCTCGAGGCCGCGGCGCGCCTCTTCGTTGAACGCGATCATCTTGGCCATGTGGTGATGTCCTCCGAGCATGGATCGCTGCACGGCCGGGTTCGGCGCCCGCGACGGACGACACCAGCGACGTGGGCACTCCGTCGGCCCACGGACCGGTGCCTCACCGTTCCGACCTGGCTGGCACTCAGGAGCCCTGAGTGCCAGAACCGAGTTTGGCACTCGACCCCCGCGAGTGCAAGAACGGGGGTCGGTTCCCCCCCCTAGCGGGGGGCTCCCGCACCGGCCGGCTCGCCGCCAGGAGAGGACACGGGCCCGGCCCCCCGTGGGAACCGGGCCCGGGCCGGTGCTGCTGAGTGGTTCTCAGGCGCTGCGGACGGCGTCGGCCTGGGGGCCCTTGGCGCCCTGGACGACCTCGAACTCGACCCGCTGCCCCTCGTCGAGGCTCTTGTACCCGTCCATCTGGATGGACGAGTAGTGGACGAAGACGTCCTCGCCGCCGTCGACGGCGATGAAGCCGAAGCCCTTCTCGGCGTTGAACCACTTCACGGTGCCCTGTGCCACGTGTGCTCCCACGTTTCGTGCGTGCGGCGCCTCATCGCTCTCGATGTGGCGGGGTCTCGCTCTTCCGCCCGCCGAACACGAACGTGGAACTCGAACCGCGCGAGACGGTACAGCAGAGAAGCGCAGGTGACAGCCCCACGCGCGCACGACGCACCCGGTTCCGGCGACGACGTCGCCCGGACCGGGGAACCGACCGGACTTTACTCCCCCGTCGGACGGACCGCTCAGCCGATGAGGCCGGCCGCCCGCACCGACTTCAGCGACGGCTCCACCCGGTGCGTGGGGCCGACGACCGGCTCGAGCGGGTCGAGCGTCTTCAGCCCCTCGCCGGTGTTGAGGACGACGGTCTCCTTCGCCGGGTCCAGCCGCCCGTTCTCCACCAGCTGACGCAGGACGGCGACGGTGACCCCGCCCGCGGTCTCGGCGAAGACACCGGTCGTGCGGGCCAGGTCGCGGATCCCCTGGACGATCTCGTCGTCGCCGACGCGGCCGACCGCGCCCCCGGTGCGGCGGATCGCGTCGAGCGCGTACGGGCCGTCGGCCGGGTTGCCGATGTTCAGCGACTTGGCGATCCCGGTCGGCTTGACCGGCTTGACGACGTCCCAGCCGTTGTCGAAGGCGGTGGCGATCGGGTCGCAGCCGGCCGACTGGGCGCCGAAGATCGTCCACTCGGTGGCCTCGACGATGCCCGCGGCGGTCAGCTCGCGGAAGGCCTTGTCCACCTTGGTGAGCAGCGAGCCCGACGCCATGGGGATCACGACCTGGGCCGGGATACGCCAGCCCAGCTGCTCGGCGATCTCGTAGCCCATCGTCTTGGAGCCCTCGGCGTAGTACGGCCGCACGTTCTGGTTGACGAAGGCGGTGTCCTCGAACTCGTCGGTCTCGGCGAGCTCGCTGGTCAGCCGGTTGACGTCGTCGTAGGAGCCGTCGACGGCGACCAGCGTCTGCCCGTACACCGCCGACTGGACGACCTTGCCCGGCTCCAGGTCGCTCGGGATGAAGACGAACGACGGCAGGCCGACCCGGGCGGCGTGCGCGGCCACCGAGTTGGCCAGGTTGCCGGTGGAGGCGGCCGCGATCTTCCTGTACCCCAGCCCCTTGGCCGCGGTGGCAGCCAGGCTGACCACGCGGTCCTTGAAGGAGTGGGTCGGGTTGGCCGAGTCGTCCTTCACCCACAGCCCACCGGTGAGCCCCAGCTCGGCGGCGAGCCGGTCGGCGCGGACCAGCGGGGTCATCCCCGGGTCGAGGGAGACGCGGTCGGCCGGGTCCTGCCCCACCGGCAGCAGGGCGACGTAGCGCCAGATGTTCTGCGGCCCGGCCTCGATCTGCTCGCGGGTCACCGCACGCATGATCTCGGGGTCGTAGTCGACCTCGAGCGGGCCGAAGCACTCGGCGCAGGCGTGCTCGGCGATCAGGCCGAACGTGGCGCCGCAGTTGCGGCAGACGAGCCCGCGGGCCGGACAGGGCGGCGTGGGGCCACCGGCGGAGCTGTCGGCCTGGGCGGAACCGGGAGCGGTCAGAGTCATGCGACGACTACCTCCTCATCTTCCCCGCGTCGGGCCGTCGAGCCGCGCGGGACGGAATTGGCACCTCCCGCTGGCGCGTACGCGTCAGACGGCGGTTGCCGGGGCTTCGTCGGGCCGTGTCCCTCTGCCCCTCTGGATGAGTGAACGGCGTGAACTGTACCCAGTCGCGGGCGGCGGCCAGCGGCCGGACAGGATGACCTGGTGAGCGCGCGCGTCGTCTACACCGATCTCGACGGCACGATGGTGGGGCCGCGGGGCTCCTTCTGGCACACCGCGGGGCGGGAGCTGACCGACGGGCCGGCCGCCGCGCTGCTCGACCTGCACCGCGCCGGGGTGGCGTTGGTGCTGGTCAGCGGCCGGACGTACGAGCAGGTGGTGGAGGCCGCGCGCATCTTCGCCGCCGACGGCGCCATCGCCGAGCTGGGCGCCACCATCGGCTGGGGGTCGGGGCGGAGCACGCACCGGCTGCGGGGCGAGCTGCCGGAGGAGTACGGCGACCGGACGCCGATGGAGGTGATGGCCGAGCTCGGCGTCGTCGAGGAGCTGATCGCTGCCCACCCCGGCCGGCTGGAGTGGCACGCCCCCTGGCACGCCACGCACGACACGGACGCCCTGCTGCGCGGCCGCGTGGACCCGCTGTCGGTCGACGCCTGGCTGGCCGAGCGGGGCGTGGGCTGGCTGACGCTCAAGGACAACGGCGCGATCCCCGCGGCGTCCTGGATGGGGCTGGACGACGACGCCGCGCCGCCGCGGGTCTACCACCTGATGCCGCGCGGGATCTCGAAGGGCGCGGCGATCGCCTGGGACCTGGAGCGGCGCGGCCTCTCCCCCGGCGACGCCGTCGCGATCGGGGACAGCGTCAGCGACCTGGACATGGCCCCCGCGGTGGGCCGGCTGTTCATCACCGCCAACGGCGGCGCCGTCGACGGGATGGCCGAGCTGCTGTCCGCCGTCCCCAACGTGACCGTCACCGACGCGCCCATGGGCGAGGGCTGGGCCCAGGCGGTGCGCGCGTCGCTGGGTTAGCTCGTCACGTCGCGGCGGGCGAAGTGGCGGAAGCCGAGCGCGGTGAAGACGGCGATGTAGACCAGCGACTGGATCACCCCGCGGAACAGGTCGCCGTCGTCGACCGGCGTCTGCAGCAGGTCGGTCCAGGCGAACTCCTCCGCCGTCGGGAACCAGTCGCGGATCGACCCGAGCTGCTCAACCTGGTCGAGGATGGCGAAGACGAACATGGTGAACACAGCGCCACCGACCGCCGCCAGCGGTGCGTCGGTGATCGTGGAGAACCAGAACGCCAGCGCGCCGACCACGAGCAGGTGGACGGCGAGGTAACCGAGCATCCCGGCCAGCCGCAGCATGCCCTCGCCCTGGTCGATCCCCACCCCGACCGGCGTCCTGATGTCGTCGAAGCCGAACGCGATCCCGCCGGCGACCACCGCGACCGCGGCGAGGGTCAGCAGCGCGGCCACCGACTGGACCAGCGCGGCCAGCCACTTCTGCCGGAGCAGCCGCATCCGCGGGATCGGCGTGGCCAGCGCGTACCGCAGCGAGCCCCACTGCGCCTCGACGGCGACGGTGTCGCCGAAGAACAGCGCGTAGACCACCACGAGGAAGAAGCTCGTCGTCGCGAACAGCACGAACAGGGTGAAGTTCAGCCCGCTCGCCGTCGCGACGTCGACCAGGTTGATCCGGTTGTTCTCCGCCGCCTCCTCGCTGGCGCCCAGCTGGAGGGCGGCGATGAGCACCAGCGGGAGCGCCACCATCAGCGCGAACACGCCGATCGTGCGGCGGCGCTTGAACTGCCGGCGCAGCTCCACCGACAGCCGCAGGGTCCGCTCCGGGCGGTAGCCGGCGACCGCGCCGGTCGGCTGCACGTGCTCGGGGTCCGTCACCCGGGTCGCGCTCATGACTCCCCCACCAACGCCAGGAAGGCGTCCTCGAGCCGTCGTCGCGGCGTGAACTGCTCGACGGCGATCCCCGCCGACACCAGCGCCTGCAGCACGTCGGCGCGGCGGGCGCCGTCCAGCTCGGCGACCAGTCCGTCGTCGCCGCGCGCGGCGGTGACCCCGGGCAGCGACGAGAGGACGGCGATCGCCCGGTCGGTGTCGGCGTCGTCGGCCAGGCCCACGAGCACCGAGCCGCCGGTGCCGACGATCTCCTCCACCGTGCCCTGCACGATCTTCTGGCCCTTGGCCATGACCACCACGTGGCTGCAGGTCTGCTCGATCTCGCTGAGCAGGTGGCTGGAGACGATCACGGTGCGCCCGGTGGCCGCGTAGGAGCGCAGCACGTCGCGCATGGCGTGGATCTGCGGCGGGTCGAGCCCGTTGGTCGGTTCGTCGAGGACCAGCAGGTCGGGCAGGCCGAGCATCGCCTGGGCGATCGCGACCCGCTGGCGCATGCCCTGGCTGTACCGGCGCACCGGCCGGTCGATGGCGGCGCCGAGCCCGGCGACCTCGATGGCCTCGTCCATGTGCGCGTCCTCGGCCGGCCGGCCGGTGGCGGCCCAGTACAGGGTGAGGTTGTCGCGGCCGGACAGGTGCGGCTGCAGACCGGTCCCCTCCACGAACGAACCCAGTCGCGACAGCACCGGGGCACCGGGGCCGGCGGCGTGCCCGAAGATGCTGATCCGCCCGTCGGTGGGCCGGATGAGGCCCATCAGCATCCGCAGCGACGTCGTCTTGCCCGCGCCGTTGGGCCCGAGCAGCCCCAGCACCTGCCCGCGTCGCACCTCGAACGACAGATCGCGGACCGCGACGAAGCCGTCCTTGTATGCCTTCGTCACGCCTTCGAAGCGCAGCGGGACGTCCTCCCCGTCGGGCTCGACGCTGGAGAGCTGCCGCCGACGACGCCGGCCCCACCACAGGGCGACCAGCCAGCCGAGCAGGCCGAGCGCCGCGAGGACGCCCAGCAGCACCCACCAGCGCGAGGCGCCGGTCGCGGCCCCGCTCTCACCGGAGACCGTCGGCGCGGCGAGCTGCGCCTCGCCCGCGGCCACGCCGTCGGCGGCGGCGGGCGAGGCGAGGCCGACGGAGTAGACGGCCGACTCGGCGGGCAGCGCGTACGCCTGGTCGGTGGAGGACACCAGCACGCGCATGGTGTGGCCGGCCTCGAACCGGTGCACGATCGCGGGCAGGGTCACGCTGACCCGGGTCGGGGCGGTGGGGTCGGTGGAGACGTCGGGGAGCGCGAGCGGCGCGACCAGGCCGCCCGGCAGCGTCGTCGCGCCGTCGGGGCCGACGTCGTAGAGCTTGGCGAACAGGGTGGCGCTGCCGCTGGGCGAGGCGATCGCGAGGTCGACCGTCGAGGCGCCCACGACCTCGATCGGGGCGTCGAGCGGGGCGCTGTCGAAGGCGGCGTACTGGCCGGGGATCTCCGCGGTGGTCCCGCCGAGCGCCGACGTCAGGGCGCCCAGGCCCGGAACGGTGGTGAGGGAGGCGGGGGTACCGCCGGCCGGGGTGACCACCGGCTGCACGGGGCCCTCGACGGTCACGGCGCGACGCTCGGCCGGCTCGGCGCCGTCGAGCCCGGGGTAGGCGTCGGCGACGACGGTCTGGCCGCCGCCCTGGACGCGGCCGACGGTGGCGCCGAGGCCGGTGGGTGCGGGGAACTCGAAGCCCGTGCCCGGGTCCGGGCCCCGGGCGAGGTCGTCGGCGGAGCGCAGGTGCCGGTCGAACCAGCCGGCCACCGCCGCGCGCAGCGACTCCCGCTGCCGGTCCGACCCCGAGGCGTCGTGCCCACCGGAGTACCAGACGACCTTGACCGGGGTGCCGTCGGCGGCGATGCCGCGGGCGTTGGCGTCGGCCTGGTCGAGACCGAAGAGCGAGTCCTGCGTGCCCTGGACCAGGAGGGTGGGGACGTCGATGCGGTCCAGCACACCCGCCGGGCTGCTGCGGTCGAGCACCGCGGCGACCTCCGGCGTGAGCGTCCCGGAGGCCGCGGCCGTCTGGTACGCCTGGCACACCTCGACGCTGAACCGGCCGCAGGTGAGCAGCTGCTCGGCGGCCTCGGGGTTCTCGGCGGCCTGCTCGAGCAGCTCCGGCGGGAGGACGGGCGGGCCCGCGGGGGCCGGCGCCGCGACTGTCCCGCCGCCCACCGCCTCGTCGGCGAGGCCCTCGTCGCCACCGGCCTGGCCGGCACCCCCGAGCGAGTCGAGCAGGCCACCCGAGGCGGAGCCGATGCCGAAGAAGAGCCCGGCCCACAGGCGCTTGTAGACGCCGGCCCCCTCCGGCTGCGGGGTGGCGGCCACGGTGCCGGCGTCCAGGTCGCCGGTCTGGGACGGGAACAGCGCGGCGGTGAGGGAGTTCCAGGTGATCTGCGGGGCGATCGCGTCGACCCGCTCGTCGTAGGCGGCGCCCAGCAGCGCCAGCGCCCCGCCGTAGGAGGCGCCGGCGACCCCGACCCGCGGGTCACCCTCGGCGTCCAGCTCGACCTCGTCGCGCTCGGCCAGCAGGTCGAGCAGCGTGGAGAGGTCGGCGATCTCGTAGCGCGGGTCGTTGAGGCCGATCCGCCCGGTGCTCGCACCGAAGCCGCGGGCCGAGTAGGCGAGGACGACGTAGCCGCGCGCGGCCAGGTCGGCGGCGTCCTCGGCGACGGAGCGCTTGCTGCCGCCGAAGCCGTGCGCGAGCACGACCGCCGGCGCCGGGTCGTCACCGCCCGGCAGGTACAGCGTGGTGTCGAGCTCGACCGCGGCGTCCCCCGACCCGGAGGGGACCCGGAGCTCCTCGGTGCGCACCTCGGCGGCGCCCGCCGGGGGCGCGAGGACGAGCAGGCCGGCGGGCAGGGCGAGGGCGAGCAGGGCGGCGGCCGCGGCACGCGCACGAGGGCGCGAGCGGGGACGCGCGGGCCCTCGGAGGGGACGCACGCTGCCCCCAACGGCCGAGGGCCGGCGGGTGTTCCGGCCGGCCCGGCCGAGCGGGATCAGGGCTGCCAGTTGCCCGTGGCGACGATGACCAGCCCGGGCGCGGGGACGTCGGCCACCTCGAAGAAGCGCGGGGCGGGGCCGGCGAGGTCGGGGAACTGGTCGACCAGCTGGAGCGCCGCCTGGCGCTGCTGCTCGTCGCCCTCGGTGAAGAAGACGGTGGTGGCCGAGACGTCGGTGCCCGGGTAGGCGCCCACACCGGGCGACTCCCAGCCCCCGGCCACGACGACCCCGGAGATCTTGGCGGCCAGGCCGGTGACGCTGGTGGCGTTGAGCACGGTGACCGGGACGCGCACCGGGGTGGTGACCGCCGGCTCGACGACGATGGGCTCCTCGGGCAGTGGCGGCAGGGCGACGGTGGGGACGGCGACGGTGGGCACGCTGGCCGGTGCAGGGGCGGCGTCCGCGGCCTCCTCCTTCTCCGGGGCGGTCACCGTGTAGACGCCGAGGACGGCACCGGCGACGACGGCCATGGCGACCAGGCCCTTGAGCACGCGGCGCGGCTTGCGCTCGGGCTCGTCGTCGAAGATCACCTCGGGGGCGCCGCTGCGCTTGGCCGCCTTGCGGCGGGCGGCGTCGGCGGCCTGCCGCTCGGCACGGTAGGCGGCGCGACCGCCCTTGACCGCCGCGGCGGGGGCGTCCACCTCGTGCTCGAGGTCGTAGCCGGCCTCGTCGTGGCCGGCCTCGTCGTGGCCGGCCTCGTCGTCGAGGTCTCGGCGGGCGTTCGTGCCCCGCTCGGGGATCGCGGTGGTGGCCGGCGCGTGCGGCATCTCCGGCCCGGCGCCGAGGCCGAGGCGCGACCGACCCGTCTCGTCGGTGCGCGAGGGCTTGGTCCAGTCACCGTAGGACGAGGCGGGCGCGCCGGAGGGCGTGGTCTGCCGCGGCACGCGAGGGACGAGCGGCGCGGGCCCGCTCCGCCCGCGGGCACGGGCCGGTCCGGTGGTGACCAGGGGCTCGTCGTCGACGAGGAGCCCCGCGGGCGCCGGGCTCGCCGCCCTCCCGGAGGGACGAGCGGCCTGCTGCGGCGGCGTCTCACCGGCGGACACGGGTGCCAGGACGTCGGCGCCGCGAGCCGGCGCCGGAACCTCGCCGAGAGCGGCAGGAGCGGGCGCGGGCACCGCGGCGAACGGTGCGGCGCTGGTGCGAGGCGACGGGGCGCCGGCAGCGCGGGGGCCGGCCGGCACGGGCGGCAGCGGCAGCCGGGAGCGGGAGACCTGCCGGGCACCATCGGCGGCGGGCACGTCCGCCCGGACGTCGCGCCGGAGGGCCGCGCGGTCCCGCCCGGGCGCGGTGGGGTGGTCGCTCAGGCCGGCACCGGACCACGCGCCGTCCGGGGCATCGGTCCTGCGCCGCCCAGCGGCCGCAGACGCGTTCCCCTGACCCAGTCCGTCACTGCCTGACGCGGCGTGCCTGCCCACGGTGACCGAATCTAATCGATGTCATTCCCGTTGCACAGGATCCTCACGAGCGCGTTCGCTGCCGTGCCGTGCGAAGTCGACGGAGACGCCGGACCACGAGCGGGTCGGCGGCCAGCGCCTCGGGGCGGTCGACCAGGGCGTTGAGCGCCTGGTAGTACCTCGTCGGCGTCGTGCCGAACAGGTCGCGGATCGCCGTCTCCTTCGCGCCGGCTCGCCGCCACCACTGGCGCTCGAAACCGAGCATCTCGTGCTCGCGCCGCGTCAGGCCCGCGCCTCCGGCCTGCACGGACTCCTCCCCTGACCCGTCGACCCGGGGCGGGGAGACCACGGGGGCTGGGTCGCTGCTCATCGGTTCGACCATCTCCTGACCTGCTCCACCTGCCGGTACCCCCGGCGGCTCGAGGACGACGGTAGCGGCGCCCACCGACGTTTCCGGGCGGCCCGCCGAGGTCGGTCCGACGGCCCGGTCAGGGGGTGGCGACCACCGCGTCGCGGGCGGCTCTGCGGGCCCCGGCCCGGGCGTGTCGCCACGTGTCGGCGGTGAAGACCGCCAAGGCGACCCACACGATCACGAAACCGGCCAGCCGGGCCGGCGGCATGGGCTCGCCGTAGACGAAGACGCCGATCGCCAGCTGCATCAGCGGCGTCAGGTACTGCAGCAGGCCCACCGTCGACAGGGGGATGCGCCGGGCCGCCGCGGCGAACAGCAGCAACGGCACCGCCGTCGCCACCCCGGCGCTGGCCAGCAGCAGGGCGTGCTCGGTGCCCGCGTTGGCGAACGTGCCCGTCCCGTTCGAGTGCAGCACCGCGAGGACGACCCCCGCGGGGATCGCGACCAGCGCCGTCTCCAGGAACAGGCCGGGCGCCGCCTCGATCGACACGACCTTCTTCATCAGGCCGTACAGGCCGAAGGACAGGGCCAGGCCGAGCGCGATCCAGGGCGGGCGCCCGTAGTCGATGGTCAGCACCGCCACGGCGACCGCCGCGGTGCCGACGGCCACCCACTGCAGCGGGCGGAGCCGCTCGCTGAAGACGACGACGCCGAGGAGGACGCTGACCAGCGGGTTGATGAAGTAGCCGAGCGAGGTCTCCACGACCTGCCCGGAGTTCACGCCGTAGACGTAGATCAGCCAGTTCGTGGCGATCAGCACCGCGGCGCCGGCGAGGACCAGCAGCGTGCGCGGGCTGCCTACCGCCGCCCGGACGTGCCCCCAGCGCCGGACGACGCACAGCAGCAACCCGACGAACAGCAGCGACCAGAGCACCCGGTGGGCCACGATCTCCAGGCCGCTCGCGGGCTCCAGGAGCGGGAAGTACAGCGGGAAGATGCCCCAGAGCGCGTAGGCGCCGAGCCCGGAGACCACCCCCAGGCGACGCTCGTCCACGGCGGCACCGTACGCCCGCCGTGCGCGACCGGTTCGGCCTACCGTCGGGGTGTGAGCAGGCAGCGACCCGGGCCCCTGCAGTGGGTCTGGTACGCCTACGGCGGAGGGCTCCCCCGTGAGCTGGCGCCCTGGGTGCTGGCCGACACCACCCGCAGCACCTGGGTGTGGCGCCACCTCGCCCGGGCGGTCGTGCAGCTGCTGCCGCTCGTCGTGGCGTGCCTGCTCGTGGTCCCCGTCCCGCTGGTCTACCGGGTCTCCGCCGCCACCGGCGGGCTACTGCTCGGCCTGCTGTTCTCGCTGGCCTACATGGTCGAGACCATCGAGCACCGCGTGGCCAAGGCCGGGTACGAACCGGGCACGGCGGCCCGGCTGCGAGCCGAGCGCGCCGAGCGGGCGCGGGTGGAGCGGCTCTCGCCCTACCGGCGCGACGGCGCGGGGAGCTTCGACTGAGCCGACGAGGGGACTCGAACCCCTAACCGCCCGATTACAAGTCGGGTGCGCTACCAATTGCGCCACGCCGGCGGGACGTGGGGACAGGTCCCGGGCACGAGTCTAGGGACAGCGCCGACGGGAACTCGGCCGCGTCGGACGACGGTCGATGCGCGTCCCCCCGCGGCGGCCCGCGCCGTGCGGGCCGGGCAGGTCATCGGCGCGCCCGGCTGACCGCCCGAGCGTCCGGATCAGCCCTGCCGGTCCGCGACGGTGGCGTCCGAGCTGCGGCTGAAGGCGCGGCGGGGAGGCGCCGCGGATCAGGCGGCCTCGGTCTCCGCGCTGGGGTCGGCCCGCGGCGGCGTGCTGCGGACGAAGCCGGCCGGGTCGGCGCTCCCGAGCGGTCCGGCCGCCAGCCAGCGGGCGAACCCGGCCGGGTCGCGGCGCTCCAGCTCGTCGAGGACCTGCGCCCGCCGGGCCACCAGCCGCTGCCGCGCCGCGGGCGCCAGCGGTCGCTGCAGCTCGGCGCTCGTGCGCCGCCACTCCTCGCCGAGCGTCGCCGTGGATGCGCCCGCCACGGCGGTGGCCGGCGTCCAGCCGGTGGGCATCGGCCCGGTGCTCACGGCCGGCGTCGGGCGGGCCGGGGCCTCGCGGCGGTCACGTACCCAGGAGAGCGCCGCCCAGCCCGCGGCCGCGAACCCGACCAGCAACAGCGCTGCCGCTCCACCGGCGAGCACCGCCGTGCCGCTCACCACCAGCAGCACCCCGATCGTCACGGCCGCCGCCTGCACCGCGGCCTCGAGCGTCGACCGGCGCGCGGGCCCGGGGGTCTCACGGGCGACGCCGGCGGCGACGCACCCGGCCAGCGCCCCGGAGACGCAGACGGCCACCAGCCCGGGGCCTCGCAGCGCGATGCCGCCGACGACCGCGACGACGGCGGCACAGGCCAGGCCCAGGCCGATCAGGAACCGGAAGAGAGGACCACGGACGGGCACGGGGAGCTCCACGGGGCGACGGGGCGGGCGCTGGGCCGCGGGAGTGCACCGCGCCCCAGGCATTGCCACTACCCGCCTCCGACCACCGATGCACACGGAGTTCGCGGCCGATCACCCACCTCGCCGGGGCCTGGGCGGCACCGGGCAGGATCGGCGCCGTGGGGTCCTCCGTGGTCGACGTCGATCTCCGGCTCGGCGTCGTCCTGGTGGTCCTGACCGCGCTGGCCGTCGCGGGCGGGCGCCTGTCCGGGCTCGGCGAGGACCGGCCGGTGCTCGTGGCGGCAGCGCGCGCCACCGTGCAGCTCGCCGTCGTCTCCGCCGTCCTGCTGGTCGTCATCGAGTCGCTGTGGCTCTCCGCCGCCTTCGTGCTGCTCATGGTCTCGGTCGCGAGCGTCACCGCCGCCGGCCGGACCACCGGCCTGCCGCTGCGCTCGCCCGGAGCGGCGCCACGGCTGGCCGCCGTCGCGGCTCCGGTGGTCGGCGGCGCCGGCCCCGTGGTCGCGCTCGTGCTGGCCAGCGGCACCGTGCCGTTGCGCGGGGAGGCGGTCATCCCCATCGCCGGCATCCTCATCGGCGGCGCGATGACCGCCACCTCCCTGGCGGGCCGCCGGCTGCGCGAGGAGCTGGAGCAGCGGCGCGGCGAGGTGGAGGCGGCGCTCGCGCTCGGCCTCCTCCCCCGGGACGCGATCCTGCTGATCGGCCGCCCGGTCGCCGGCACCGCGCTCGTGCCGCCCCTCGACCAGACCCGCACCGTCGGGCTGGTGACCCTGCCCGGCGCCTTCGTCGGCGTGCTGCTGGGCGGCGGCAGCCCGCTCGAGGCCGGTGCGGCGCAGCTGCTGGTGCTCATCGGGCTGCTGGCCACGGAGGTGCTGGCCGTCTGGGCCGTCACCGAGCTGGTCGCCCGCGGCCAGGTTCTGCCGGTCCCCCGGTGATCCGGGCATCCAGGAAGCTCACAGCCCACCTCCAGCGTTGCGCCAGAGGCGGGGCCGACAGTGGGTTCCGATGCAGCGGCCGCGCGGCCGCGAGGAGAGGAACGGACGCGTGAGCGAGCACCAGCACCAGTACCCCGGCGCGGGCCAGCAGTACGGCTGGCAGCCGCCGCTGTCGTCTCCCCACCAGCCGACGACGCCGCAGCCGGTGACGTCGCCCGGCTACCCCGGCTACGGCGGGCTGCCGTCACCGGCGGCCGAGCAGCCGCCGTCCCGGCGCGGGAGCCGGCTGCGCATCGGTCTGGCCGGCCTCGTCGCCGGCGCGCTCATCGGCGGCGGCGCCGGGGCCGGCGTCACCGCGCTGCTGGACGAGCCGGTCACCGGCGCCGGCAGCTCGGCCGCCGCGCAGAGCGTGACCATCGAGAACCCGGAGCGGGCGACCACCGCCACCGCCGCCGCGGCCAAGGCCGCGCCGAGCGTCGTCACCGTCTACGTGAGCACGGGGTCCAGCGCGGGCAGCGGCTCCGGCGTCGTCCTCACCTCCGACGGCTACGTGCTCACCAACAACCACGTCGTCGCCGAGGGCGGCAGCACCGGCTCGGTGCAGGTCCGCACCGCCGACGGCACCCTCTACGACGCCGAGGTCGTCGGTACCGATTTCGCCTTCGACCTGGCCGTGCTCCGGCTGGACGGCGCGGAAGACCTGGCGGCCGCCACCTTCGCCGACTCCGACGAGGTGCAGGTCGGCGACATCGCGGTGGCCATCGGCGCCCCGCTCGGCCTGTCCAACACCGTCACCGACGGCATCATCAGCGCCACCGGCCGCGCGGTGCAGACCGGCTCCAGCCAGGACGAGGCCACCGTGCTCGACGCCATCCAGACCGACGCGGCGATCAACCCCGGCAACTCCGGCGGGGCGCTGGTCGACGGAGCCGGCGAGGTGATCGGCATCAACACCGCCATCGCCACCGTGGCCTCCGGCCTGCCGGGCGGGCAATCGCAGAGCGGCAACATCGGCGTCGGCTTCGCCATCCCCGGCAACACCGCGCAGCGGGTGGCCCAGGAGATCATCGAGACCGGCAGCGCCACCCGGGCCTTCCTCGGGGTGACCGCCCGGACCGCCGCCGACGACCAGAACCGCGAGGTCGGCACCGGCGCCGAGGTCGTCACCGTGGAACCCGGCACCGCCGCCGACGAGGCCGGGCTGCAGGGGGGCGACGTCGTCACCGCCGTCGGGCAGCGCCCCGTCACCACGTCCACCGAGCTGACCGCCGCGATCCGCAGCCGGACGCCCGGCGAGACGGTCGAGCTGACCGTGCGCCGCGGTTCCGGCACGCGCACCGTCGAGGTCACCCTGGGCTCGACCAGCTGACACCCGCGCCGGCCACCCCGACCCGGTCCCTAGGCTGGGCCGGGTGGCCGCTCCCCCGCTGACCGTCCCGTTGGCCGGGTCGCTCGACGACCCGGCCCGGGCCCGCGACCTGACCCGGATGAAGCGGCTGGCGACCGGGCTGTTCCTGCTGGCCGCCGTCGTCTTCCTGGCCTGCGTCCTGCTCGGCGAGGACGCCGGCGCGTGGGTGGGCTACGTCCGCGCGACGGCGGAGGCCTCGATGGTCGGCGCGCTGGCCGACTGGTTCGCCGTCACCGCCCTGTTCCGGCACCCGCTGCGGCTGCCGATCCCGCACACCGCGATCATCCCGCGCAAGAAGGACCAGATCGGCGAGAGCCTGGGCGCCTTCGTGCAGGAGAACTTCCTGACCCGCGCCGTCGTCGCGGAGAAGCTGGCCACCATCGACGTCCCCGGCCGGCTGGGCGCGTTCCTGGCCGCCCCCGGCCGGGCCGAGCGCCTGGGGGGCGACGCCGCGACCGCGCTCACCGGCCTCACCCACCTGCTCAAGGACGACGACGTGCAGCCCGCCGTCGCCGCGCTGGTGGACCGCAAGCTGCACGAGACGCCCGCCGCCCCGGCGCTGGCCCGGGTGCTCGAACTGGTGGTCGACGGCGACCGCTGCGGCTCATGGCCCGCTTCCTGGACGAGAACCGGCTGGTCTTCCGGGCCCAGCTGGGTGACGCCTCCCCCGCGTGGGTGCCGGACTGGGTGGACGACCGGGTCTTCGACCGGGCGTTCGCCGGGATGCACCAGTTCATCGCGGAGGTGGCAGCCGATCCGCGGCACGAGCTGCGCCGCTCCTACGACGCCCGGCTCCGTGCCTACGTGCACGCGCTGCGCACCGACCCGGCCACCGCCGCCCGGGTGGAGGAGTTCAAGCACGAGGTGCTGGCCCACCCCGCGGTGCGCGACTGGTCCGGGTCGCTGTGGACCACGGCGAAGGACGCTGTGCTGGCCGCCGCGGCGGACCCCACGTCACCGCTGCGGGCCCGCGTGACGGCGCTGATCCTCGACGGCGCACGGCTGCTGCAGACCGACCCGACCGTGCGGGAGCTGGTGCAGCGGCACAGCGGGCAGGTGGCGGGCTACGTCGCCGAGCGGTTCTCCGGCGACCTCGCCGACCTGGTGAGCAGCACCGTGGCCCGCTGGGACACCGACGAGACGAGCCGGCGGATCGAGCTGCAGGTGGGCCGGGACCTGCAGTGGATCCGGGTGAACGGCACCGTCGTCGGCGGCCTCGCCGGCCTGGTGATCTACACGGTCGCCCAGCTGCTCGGCTGACCCGCCGCGGGCACCGGCAGAATCGTGCCGAGTGGGGCCCGGAGGGCTCCGCGGAGGCGCGACGACGTGGCTCCGCTCAGCGGGGGGACGGCTCCTGGCCGCGGTGCGGTCCGGAGGAGCGCCGTGTCATCGCGACCTGGTACAGCGCGATGCCGGCGGCGACGCTCACGTTGAGCGACTCGGTGTCCCGGGCGATCGGGATGCGGACGACGACGTCGCACTTCTCCCGCACCAGCCGCGAGAGCCCGGTGCCCTCGGCGCCGACGACCAGGGCGACCGGGTCGGCGAAGCCGTCGTACTCGTGCAGGTCGACGTCGCCGTCGCCGGCCAGCCCGACGGTCTGCAGCCCGGCGTCCTGGTACGCGGCGAGCGCGCGCGGCAGGTTCACCGCACGGGCGACCCGCAGCCGGGCCGCGGCCCCGGCGCTGGTGCGCCAGGCCGAGGCCGTCATCCCGACCGCGCGGCGCTGCGGGACGACGACGCCGTGGGCGTCGAACGCGGCCGCCGAGCGGACGACCGCCCCGAGGTTGCGCGGGTCGGTCACGCCGTCCATCGCCACGATCAGCGGGGCCCGGCCGGAGTCGCGGGCCAGGTCCAGCAGGTCGTCGGGGTGCGCGTAGTCGTACGGCGGCACCTGCAGGCCGATGCCCTGGTGCAGCGCGCCCTGCGACATGCGGTCGAACTCCGGCTTGGTCACCTCCAGCAGCGGCAGTCCCCGGTCGCTGGCCAGGTGCAGCGCCTCGGTGATGCGCTCGTCGGCGCCCGGGCGGGTGGTGTCACCGGAGACGACGTACAGCGCCATCGCCGGGATCTGCGCGCGCAGCGCCTCGACGACGGGGTTCCGCCCGAGCAGCAGCTCCGGTGACTCCTCGGCCCGCTGACGGGCGCGCGCCCGGTCGGCGCGCTGGCGCTCCTGCGCCTGGGCCTTGCGCTGGGCGGGGTGCCCGTACCGCTGCTCGGCGGGCGGGGTGGCACCGCGACCGGCGAGGGAGCGCCGGTTCTTGCCACCGGTCCCCGCGGTCGCCGTCTTCTTGCCCGCACCCGTCGTGCGGCCGCGGCGCTGGCTGTTGCCGGCCATCAGTGGGTCAGCTCCCATCGGGGTCCCTGGGGGGTGTCCTCGACGGTGACGCCGAGGGCGGCGAGCTGGTCGCGGATCGCGTCCGCCGCCGCGAAGTCCTTGCGCGCCCGGGCCGCCTGGCGCTGCTCAAGCGCCAGGGCCACGAGGCCGTCGGTCGCGCGCGCCAGCCGGTCGTCGGCACCGCCGGCCGCCCACTGGGGGTCGAGCGGGTCCAGGCCGAGCACGCCGAGCATCGCGCGCACCGAGCCGAGCGTGCCGGCGACCGCGGTGTCGTCGCCGTCGGCCAGGGCCGTGTTGCCCTCGCGGACCATGTCGTGGATCGCGGCGATCGCCGAGGGCGTGCCGAGGTCGTCGTCGAGCGCGGTGCTGAAGTCCGCGCAGAGCACGGGCGCGCCGGCATCGGCACCCACCCGCTCCGCGGCGCGCTTCACGAACGACTCGATCCGCCGGTAGGCCGCGCCCGCCTCCTCCAGCGCCGCGTCGGTGAACTCGATCGTCGAGCGGTAGTGCGGGGCCACCAGGTAGTAGCGGAGCTCCACCGGGCGCACCCGCCGCACGACCTCGTCGACCAGCGCCGTGTTCCCCAGCGACTTGCTCATCTTCTCGCCGCCGAGGGTGACCCAGCCGTTGTGCAGCCAGTACCGGGCGAACCCGTCGCCGGCGGCCCGGGACTGCGCCTGCTCGTTCTCGTGGTGCGGGAACCGCAGGTCCAGGCCACCGCCGTGGATGTCGAACTCCGCGCCGAGGTAGCGCTCGGCCATCGCCGAGCACTCGAGGTGCCAGCCGGGGCGGCCGCGGCCCCAGGGCGTGGCCCAGGAGGCGGTCGCCGGCTCGCCGGGCTTGGCCGCCTTCCACAGCGCGAAGTCGCGCGGGTCGCGCTTGCGCTCGTCGGTGTCGGTGTCCGCGGCGGGCTCGAGGGCGTCGAGCCGCTGACCGGTGAGCGCCCCGTACTCGGGGAAGGACCGGACGTCGAAGTAGACGTCGCCGTCGACGGCGTAGGCGTGCCCGCGGTCGATCAGCCGCTGCATGAGCTCGACCATCTCGGGGACGTGCCCGGTCGCGCGTGGCTCGTAGGTCGGCGGCAGGACGCCGAGCACGTCGTAGGCGCGCGTGCTGGCCCGCTCGTTCTCGAACGCCCACGCCCACCAGGGGACGTCGCGCTCGGCGGCCTTGGTGAGGATCTTGTCGTCGATGTCGGTGACGTTGCGGACGTAGGTGACCTCGAGGCCGCGCGCGGTCAGCCAGCGGCGGAGGACGTCGAAGGAGACCGCCGCCCGGATGTGCCCGACGTGCGGCGGGCCCTGCACGGTGAGACCGCAGACGTAGACCGACGCCCGACCGGCACGCAGGGGCGTGAAGTCGCGGACCGCGCGGGCGGCCGTGTCGTACAGGCGGAGGCTCACTGGTGGGAGTCTACGGAGCGACGCGTCCGGCCCGTGCGGCGTCGCCGGCGTCCTCCCCCGTCCGGACCACCAGGGCGGTGGCCACGGCGGCCCGGCCCTCGCCGCGGCCGGTGAGCCCCAGGCCGTCGGTGGTGGTCGCCGTGACGCTGACCGGAGCGCCGAGCGCGGCGGAGAGCACCGCCTCGGCCTCCCCCCGGCGCGGCCCCAGCCTGGGCGCCGTCGACACCAGCTGCACCGCGGCGTTGCCCACCCGCCAGCCCGCCGCGGCGAGCACCTCGCGGACGTGGGTGAGCACGTCGGCGCCGCGTGCGCCGGCCCAGCGGGGGTCGTCGGTGCCCAGGAGGCCGCCGATGTCACCCAGGCCGGCGGCGGAGAGGACGGCGTCGGTGAGCGCATGCGCGACGACGTCGCCGTCGGAGTGCCCTGCGCACCCGTCGGCGCCGGGCCACTCGAGGCCGGCGAGCCAGCACGCCCGGCCGGGCTCGATCGGGTGGACGTCGGTGCCGATGCCGACGCGCGGCAGCTCGCTCACCGGGGCACCTCGCTCGCCGTCAGGCCCACGCCCAGCTCCGCCAGCGCCAGGTCGTGCGGCACGGTGATCTTCGCCGACCGCTCGTCGCCGAGGACGGTGCGCACCGGAACGCCCGCGGCGCGCACGACGGCGGCGTCGTCGGTGAGCTCGGCGGCGCCGTCCAGCGCCGCGTAGGCGGCGACCAGGGTGGCCCGGTCGAAGCCCTGCGGGGTCTGCACCCGGCGCAGCGGGGCGCGGGGCACCGCGTCGGTGATCACGCCGTCGTCGTCCACCAGCACGGTGGTGTCGACGACGGGCAGCACGGGGACGACGGCACGGGCACCGGCGGCCACGGCCTCCAGCACCCGCGCGATCACCGCGGGCGGGGTGAGCGGGCGGGCGGCGTCGTGCACGAGGACGACGTCCACCCGGGAGCCGGCGGCGGCGAGACCGGCACGGACCGATGCGGTCCGGGTGGCGCCGCCGTCGACGAGCCGCACGTCCGGCGGCAGGACCGCCGCGAAGGCGTCGCGCTCCGCGGCGGGGACGGTGACCACGATCTCGGCGACCCCGGCCTCGCGCAGGCCGTCGACGGCCCAGCAGACCAGCGGGCGGCCCGCGAGAGGGACGAGCGCCTTCGGCCGGTCGGCCCCCAGACGCGAACCGCTCCCGGCAGCTGCGACGATCGCGACAGCGTGCACGGGAGCGGTTCGGGGGGAACGCGGAGCGCTCAGCTGGCGAGGACCTCGTCGAGCAGGACCTCGGCCTTGTCCTCGTTGGTGCCCTCGGCGAGCGCGAGCTCGCTGACCAGGATCTGGCGGGCCTTCGAGAGCATGCGCTTCTCGCCGGCGGAGAGGCCGCGGTCCTTGTCGCGACGCCACAGGTCGCGGACCACCTCGGCCACCTTGTTCACGTCGCCGGAGGCGAGCTTCTCGAGGTTCGCCTTGTAGCGGCGCGACCAGTTGGTCGGCTCCTCGGTGTGCGGGGCGCGGAGCACCTCGAACACCCGGTTGAGCCCCTCCTGACCGACGACGTCACGGACGCCGACGATCTCTGCGTTGTCGGCCGGCACGCGCACGGTGAGGTCGCCCTGGGCGACCTTCAGCACGAGGTAGGCCTTCTCTTCACCCTTGATCGTGCGCTTCTCGATCGCCTCGATGAGCGCGGCACCGTGGTGCGGGTAGACGACGGTCTCGCCGACAGTGAAGCCCATGTGGATGTGACCCCTTTCGCTTCCCCCAGGTTAGCACGGCAGACTGACCAACGGATCGGCGCCGGGCAGTAAATCTGCAGGTCAGCGGCCTGAGCCAGACCATCAGAGGGGTTGACAGAGCGTGGTTGATGTGCCTGCGGCGGCCGCCCCCCGGGGCGCGACGGCCCGCGCGCTGTTCCGCGCGACGCACCCGGGCCCGGCCCTCGCGGTCACCACCGTGGCCACCCTGCTGGCCGTCGCGGCGGACGTGCCGCCGGCCCGGACCGCGCTGCTCTGCGCCGCCGTCCTCGCAGGTCAGGCGTCCATCGGCTGGAGCAACGACTGGCTCGACGCCGACCGCGACCGCGCCGTCGCGCGGGCCGACAAACCGGTCGTGCAGGGCGCCGTCGCCCCCGCCGTCCTGCGGCGCGCGGCCCTGTCGGCCGCCGCTGCGGCCGTCGTCCTCTCGCTCCTGCTGGGGCTCCTCCCCGGCGCACTCCTCCTGCTGCTGGTCGCCAGCGGGTGGGCCTACAACGCCGGGCTCAAGCGCACCGTGTGGTCCGGCGCGGGGTACGTCGTCGGGTTCGGGGCACTGCCGGCCGGAGTGGTCACCACCGCCCCGGGTGTTCCAGCACCCCCCTGGTGGCTGGTCGCCGCCGGCGCCGCACTGGGCGGCGCCGCGCACCTCGCGAACGTCGCTCCCGACCTCGAGGACGACCTGGCCACCGGGGTCCGCGGGCTCCCGCACCGGCTCGGGCCGCGGGTCTCCGCCGTCTGCGGCGCACTGCTCCTGGTCGGGGCCACGCTGGTGCTGGTGCTCGGCCCCCCGGGCGCACCCGGGCCGGCGGGCTGGGCCGCCGTCGCCCTGGCCGTGCCGGCCGCCACCGTGGCCGCGCTCTCGTGGACGGCGCGCTTCCGGGGGCTCGCCTTCCCCGCCGTGATGCTGCTGACGGTGCTGGACGTCGCGCTCCTGGTCGCCAGCGGGGCCACCCTCGGCTGAACGCCCCTCGGGTCGGCGTGGACCCGCGACGCCCGCCGCTCCCTGCGGGCGGGGCGCGCAGGCGCCCGATAGGCTCCGGAGGTTCCCGCGCCACCGATCCCCGGTGGCCGGTACGGTCCTGCTGGAGGTCGACAGCTGTGAACCGCGCTCTGCGCGCCGCCACGATGGGCGTTCTGCTCTTCTCCCCGCTCGCCCTCTCGGCGTGCAGCGCCGGCCAGGTCACGCAGACCGCCACGCAGGAGCGCGACAAGGTGGGCGCGATGGCCCAGGTCGGCGACATCGTCCTGCGGCAGGTCGCGGTCACGCACCCCGAGGGCGGCCGCTACGAGGCCGGGGACGACGCCACCCTGCGGCTGGCGATCGTGAACACCGGTGTCGAGGACGAGACCCTGACGGGGGTCACCGGCGAGGGCTTCGGCGAGGCGACGATCAGCGCGGGCGAGGCAGCGGCGACCAGCACCGTCCCGCCGAACACCGGTGGCGGCGTCACCGGCTCCACGGACGCGCCCACCGGTGACGACGGCGAGCTGGAGATCCCCGCGGGGACGACCGTCTTCCTCGGGGAGGACGAGGGCCCCGCGATCACGCTCACCGACCTCGACGAGGAGCTCACGACCGGGGGGCTGGTCGAGCTGACCTTCACCTTCGAGAACGCCGGCGAGATCCCCCTGACGGTCCCGGTGGCCACCCCGGACGAGGTCCTGGAGCGCGGCGAGTCGTTCGACTTCCACCACTCGGAGGAAGAGGGCGGCCACGGCGCCGAGGAGATCGCCCGCGAGCGGGAGTCCGACGTCGGCGACGCCGAGTGACCCTCCCGCTCCACCGCTCTTCCGCCGTCTTGTCGTAGGTCGGGGTTAGCGTCGCCGCGTGCCGCCCGCCGGAGTGAAGACCGCCCGCCCTGCCCACCGCTGCACCGAGTGCGGCTACGCCTCGGCCAAGTGGGTCGGGCGCTGCCCCGAGTGCCAGGCGTGGGGCAGCCTGCAGGAGGTCGGCGCCCCCGCCACCGGACTGCGGGCCGTCTCGGCCGGCCCGGTGAGCGCCCCCGCCCGCCCGATCGCCCAGGTCGAGCTCGCGGGCGCCCGCGCCGTCCCGACCGGCATCGCGGAGTTCGACCGCGTCCTGGGCGGCGGGCTGGTGCCGGGCGCGGTGCTCCTCGTCGCCGGTGAACCCGGGGTCGGGAAGTCCACGCTGCTGCTCGAGGTGGCCCACCGGGTCGCGGCCGCGGGCGGGCCGGCCCTCGTGGTCTCCGGCGAGGAGTCGGCCGGCCAGGTCCGGTTGCGCGCGGAGCGGATCGGCGCCCTGCACGACCGGCTGTACCTGGCCGCCGAGACCGAGCTCTCGGCGGTGCTGGCCCACGTCGAGGCCGTCAACCCCTCGCTGCTGATCCTCGACAGCGTGCAGACCGTCCGCTCCCCCGCCGTCGAAGGCACCGACGGCGGCTCGACGCAGGTGCGCGCCGTCGCCTCCGCCCTGACGGGTGTGGCGAAGACCCGGGGCATGACCACGATCCTCGTCGGCCACGTCACCAAGGACGGCGCCATCGCCGGCCCGCGCACCCTGGAGCACCTGGTCGACGTCGTCGTCTCCTTCGACGGGGAGCGGCACTCGACGCTGCGGATGGTCCGGGCCACGAAGAACCGGTTCGGCCCGGCCGACGAGATCGGCTGCTTCGAGATCGGCGACAGCGGGGTCGTCGGCGTCCCCGACCCCTCGGCGCTGTTCGTGTCGCGGCGTACCGACCCGGTCCCGGGCAGCTGCGTCACCGTCACCCTCGAGGGGAGCCGGCCCCTGCTGGCCGAGGTGCAGGCCCTCGTGGCGAGCACGACCGGCGGCGGCTCCCCCCGCCGGGCCGTCAGCGGGCTGGACTCGCAGCGGGTCGCCATGGTGAACGCCGTGGTGGAACGGCGTGGGCGCGTCAAGCTCGCCGAGGCCGACGTGTTCGCCGCCTCCGTCGGCGGGGTGCGGATCGCCGAGCCGGCGGCGGACCTGGCCCTGGCGCTGGCGATCGCGTCGGCCGCCAAGGACGCCCCGCTGCCGGCCGGCCTGGTGGCACTCGGCGAGGTCGGCCTCTCCGGGGAGATCCGCCGGGTCGGGGGCACCGGCCGCCGGCTCGCCGAGGCCGCTCGCCAGGGGTACCGCGTCGCGCTCGTGCCCCCCGACGCCGGCGCAGCACCGGCCGGCATGCGGCTGATCGAGGTCCCCGACCTGGGGGCCGCCTTCCACCGCATGTTCTGAGCCCGTAGGGTTCCGTATGAGGGTCGCGGGCGGACGCCGGCACCCCCGAGCCTGCCCGGGCCCCGATGGGGGCACGTAGACTCGGCCACCGAACCACTCGACCGTCAGGAGCGCTCGTGCCCGCCGCCGTGGACCCCGAGATCGCCCTGCGCGAGCTCCTCGGCCGCATCGCCCCCGGCACGGCGCTGCGCGACGGCCTGGAGCGCATCCTGGCCGGCCGCACCGGCGCGCTCATCGTGCTCGGATACGACCGGGTGGTGGAGTCCATCTGCACCGGCGGCTTCGCCCTCGACGTCGCCCTCTCGGCCACCCGGCTGCGGGAGCTGGCGAAGATGGACGGCGCGGTGATCGTCTCCTACGACGGCAGCCGCATCGTGCGGGCGGGCGTGCACCTCATGCCCGACCCCACGGTCCCGACCGAGGAGTCGGGGACCCGGCACCGCACCGCGGAGCGGGTCGCCGTCCAGACGGGCTATCCGGTGATCTCGGTGAGCCAGTCGATGCACATCATCAGCGTGTACGTCGCCGGCCGCCGGTACACCCTCGAGCACCCGACGACGATCCTCGCCCGCGCGAACCAGGCGCTCGCCGCGCTGGAGCGCTACAAGCTCCGCCTGGACGAGGTGGCGAGCACGCTCTCCGCGCTCGAGATCGAGGACCTCGTGACCGTGCGCGACGCGATGAGCGTCAGCCAGCGGCTGGAGATGGTCCGCCGCATCGCCGACGAGATCGAGGGCTTCGTCGTCGAACTGGGCACCGACGGGCGGCTGCTCGCCCTGCAGCTGGACGAGATGCTCGCCGGGG
This sequence comes from Blastococcus sp. SYSU DS1024, assembly GCF_054050795.1. NCBI lineage: Bacteria > Bacillati > Actinomycetota > Actinomycetes > Geodermatophilales > Geodermatophilaceae > Blastococcus > Blastococcus sp. SYSU DS1024. The sequence continues at coordinate 66,804 of NZ_JBJHAA010000003.1, read as the reverse complement.
TCGAGGAGGACCGCGGGCTGCTCGTGCGCGATTACCTGCCCGCAGGGGGTCGCCGCCACCGCACGATCGACCAGGTGCTGACCGACCTGCGGGCGCTGACCGCCACGGAGCTGCTCGACCTCTCGGCGGTCGCCCGGTGCTACGGGCTGCCGACGTCGCCGGACGCGCTCGACTCCCCCGTGAGCCCGCGGGGCTACCGGCTGCTCGCCCGGGTGCCCCGGCTGCCCGCCGGCATCATCGACCGGCTGGTCGAGCACTTCGGCGGCCTGCAGAAGCTGCTCGCCGCCACGATCGAGGACCTGCTGGCCGTGGAGGGCGTCGGGGAGGCCCGCGCCCGGGGCATCCGCGAGGGGTTGTCCCGGCTGGCCGAGACCTCGATCCTCGACCGCTACAGCTGAGGCTCCGGCGCCCCTCAGCCGAGGACGAGGGGCGAGTCGCCGGACACCTTTGTGTCCAGCCGGCCACGCAGCACGTAGTCGCCCGCCGGCGGCGTCACCCGGGGAGCGGTGCAGGTCGGCTCGCTGGTCAACCCGCCCCACACCACGGGGAAGACGACCGGCTCCCCCGGCGCCAGCGTGCGCTCGTCGTCACTGCTCTCCGGGAAGCAGTCGTTGCTGCCCCAGACCCGCGCGCCGCCGGCGTCGACCATCACGAGCTCCTGCAGCTGCTTGTCCAGCCTGCGCACGCACGGCACCGGCGAGGTGTTGACCACCACCAGCTCAAACGTCGGCTTGCTGCCCACGGCCGCCGTCCCGGGAGTGCGCACCTCGAGGCCGAGCATGTCGTCGGTGCAGGGCCCACCCGGGGCCGGGCCCGCCGGTACCGGCGGCTCGCTGGGCGGCGGCGTGGTCCCCGGCGTCCGGACCCCGGCGGCCGAGGGCACCACCCGCTCCAGGGCGGGCGGCTCGGACGGCGCGGCACCGCTCGTCGACGCCGCCGCGGGATCGCTCCCCCCGCTGCTGGGCAGGAGGCTCCCCGCGAGCCACGCCAGGCCGCCGAGAAGGGCCAGCAGGAGGACCAGCACGGTCAGCCGACGCCGCCAGTAGACGCCAGCGGGGAGCGGACCGACCGGGTGCAGCACGCGAGGAACGCTAGTGCGCCTGGTGCGGACTGGTCCGCTCGGCACGCCGCGCCGTGCGCACGGCAGACTGGACGCCCGTGACCGGTCCGACCTGCCCCGCGGCCGCCCCGGTCGGCGAGGTGATCGTCGACTGGTACGCCACCGCCGCCCGCGACCTCCCCTGGCGGACCCCGGACGTCGACCCCTGGGCCGTCCTGGTCAGCGAGGTGATGCTGCAGCAGACCCCCGTGGCGCGCGTGGAGCCCGTCTGGCGCGACTGGATGGCCCGGTGGCCCACCCCGGCCGAGCTGGCCGCCACGCCGCCCGCCGAGGTGATCCGGGCCTGGGGGAAGCTCGGTTACCCCCGACGCGCCCTGCGGCTCCGGGAGGCCGCGATCGCGATCACCGAGCGGCACGGCGGCGTCGTCCCTGCCGACGTCACCGACCTGGAGGAGCTACCGGGCGTGGGCACCTACACGGCCCGGGCCGTCGCCTGCTTCGGGTACGGCCGGCGCCAGCCCGTCGTCGACACCAACGTCCGCCGGGTGGTGGCGCGGCTGGTGCACGGCCGCGCGGAGGCGGGCACCGCCCGGGCCGCCGACCTCGTCGACATCGCCGCGCTGGCACCGGAGGAGGACGGCCGCGCCGTCCGCTTCTCGGTCGCGGTGATGGAGCTGGGCGCGCTGGTGTGCGTCGCCGGCACCCCGCGGTGCGGCGCCTGCCCGGTGCGCGACCGCTGCGCCTGGCGGCTGGCCGGCTCGCCGGCGCACGAGGGCCCACCCCGGCGGGTGCAGAAGTTCACCGGCACCGATCGCCAGGTGCGTGGCCGGCTGCTGGACGTCCTGCGGGCCGCCCACGAGCCCGTGGACGCGGCGGCGCTGGAACCGGCCTGGGCCGACGCCGTCCAGCGGTCCCGCTGCCTGGACTCGCTGCTCACCGACGGGCTGGTCGAGCAGACCGAGGACGGCCTGTTCCAGCTGCCCCGGGGCTGAGGCGACGATCAGGTGACCTGATCATGGAGCGTCCTCCCTCACGGTGTGCGCTGAGGGAGGACGCTCGATGATCAGGGTCCCTGATCGTGGCCAGACACACCGTGATCTGGGATCGGCGGCCGGGACCGACGACAGGGGCCGCCCCCACCTCGCGGTGGGAGCGGCCCCTGTCGTCGGTCCTGCCGGCCTTACTCCGCCTGGGCGGAGCCGTTCTCGTCACCCTCGGCGCCCGAGAGGGCCACCGGCGGGGTGTCGGGCAGGTCGACCGGCTTGGCCTCGCCGCGGAAGGTGAACTTCGCGTCCGTGCCCTCGCCCTCGACGTCCACCACGATGATCTGCCCACCGGACAGCTCGCCGTAGAGGATCTTCTCGCTCAGCGCGTCCTCGATCTCGCGCTGGATGGTGCGGCGCAGCGGCCGGGCACCCAGCACGGGGTCGAAGCCCCGGGTCGCCAGCAGCTTCTTCGCCGCGGGGGTGATCTCCAGCGCCATGTCCTTGTTGGCCAGCTGACCCTCCACCCGGCTGACCATCAGGTCGACGATCTGGATGATCTCCTTCTCGGTCAGCTGGTGGAACACGACGATGTCGTCGATGCGGTTGAGGAACTCCGGCCGGAAGTGCTGCTTGAGCTCCTCGTTGACCTTGAGCTTCATCCGGTCGTAGTTCGACTGGTCGTCGTTGCCGGCCTGGAAGCCGAGACCCACGGCCTTGGAGATGTCCCGCGTACCGAGGTTCGTGGTGAGGATCAGGATCGTGTTCTTGAAGTCCACGATCCGGCCCTGACCGTCGGTGAGCCGACCGTCCTCGAGCACCTGCAGCAGCGTGTTGAACACGTCCGCGTGCGCCTTCTCGATCTCGTCGAAGAGGACCACCGAGAACGGCTTGCGCCGCACCTTCTCGGTCAGCTGGCCACCCTCGTCGTAACCGACGTACCCGGGAGGGGCACCGACGAGGCGGGACACGGTGAAGCGGTCGTGGAACTCACCCATGTCGATCTGGATGAGCGCGTCGTCCTCACCGAACAGGAACTGCGCCAGCGCCTTCGCCAGCTCCGTCTTACCGACACCCGAGGGGCCGGCGAAGATGAAGGAGCCACCGGGACGGCGCGGGTCCTTGAGGCCCGCCCGCGTACGCCGGATCGCCTGGCTGACGCTCTTGATGGCCTCTTCCTGGCCGATGATCCGCTTGTGGAGCTCGTCCTCCATGCGGAGCAGACGGGTGGTCTCCTCCTCGGTGAGCTTGAAGACGGGGATGCCGGTCCAGTTGGCCAGCACCTCGGCGATCTGCTCGTCGTCGACCTCGGCGACGACGTCCATGTCGCCGGCCTTCCACTGCTTCTCGCGCTCGGCCTTCTCGCCCAGGAGGGTCTTCTCGGTGTCGCGCAGCGACGCGGCCTTCTCGAAGTCCTGCGCGTCGATCGCCGACTCCTTCTCGCGGCGGACGGCCGCGATCTTGTCGTCGAACTCGCGCAGGTCCGGCGGGGCGGTCATCCGCTTGATCCGCATCCGGGCGCCGGCCTCGTCGATCAGGTCGATCGCCTTGTCCGGCAGGAAGCGGTCGGAGATGTACCGGTCGGCCAGCGTCGCCGCGGCCACCAGGGCGCCGTCGGTGATGCTGATCCGGTGGTGCGCCTCGTAGCGGTCGCGCAGGCCCTTGAGGATCTCGATCGTGTGGGCCAGCGTCGGCTCGCCCACCTGGATCGGCTGGAAGCGGCGCTCGAGCGCGGCGTCCTTCTCCAGGTGCTTGCGGTACTCGTCGAGAGTCGTGGCGCCGATGGTCTGCAGCTCACCGCGGGCCAGCATCGGCTTGAGGATGCTGGCGGCGTCGATCGCTCCCTCGGCGGCACCCGCACCGACGAGGGTGTGGATCTCGTCGATGAACAGGATGATGTCGCCGCGGGTGCGGATCTCCTTGAGCACCTTCTTGAGCCGCTCCTCGAAGTCACCGCGGTAGCGGGAACCGGCGACGAGGGCGCCGAGGTCGAGGGTGTAGAGCTGCTTGTCCTTCAGCGTCTCGGGCACCTCGCCCTTGACGATGGCCTGCGCCAGGCCCTCGACGACGGCGGTCTTGCCGACGCCGGGCTCGCCGATGAGGACCGGGTTGTTCTTGGTGCGCCGCGAGAGCACCTGCATGACCCGCTCGATCTCCTTGGCCCGCCCGATGACCGGGTCGAGCTTGGAGTCGCGCGCGGCCTGGGTCAGGTTGCGGCCGAACTGGTCGAGGACCAGCGAGGTCGACGGCGTGCCCTCGGCGGGGCCGCCGGCGGCGGCCGGCTCCTTGCCCTGGTAGCCGCTCAGCAGCTGGATGACCTGCTGGCGGACGCGGTTGAGGTCGGCGCCGAGCTTCACGAGGACCTGGGCGGCGACGCCCTCGCCCTCGCGGATCAGGCCGAGCAGGATGTGCTCGGTGCCGATGTAGTTGTGGCCGAGCTGCAGCGCCTCGCGCAGCGACAGCTCCAGGACCTTCTTCGCCCGCGGGGTGAAGGGGATGTGCCCGGACGGCGCCTGCTGGCCCTGCCCGATGATCTCCTCGACCTGCTGGCGGACGCCCTCGAGCGAGATGCCGAGGGACTCCAGGGCCTTGGCAGCGACGCCCTCACCCTCGTGGATCAAGCCCAGGAGGATGTGCTCGGTGCCGATGTAGTTGTGGTTGAGCATCCGGGCCTCTTCCTGGGCCAGGACGACGACACGGCGGGCTCGGTCGGTGAACCGTTCGAACATCTGCTGCTTCTCCTCTGACCGGCTGGTCCGGCACTGCCCTCCCCGTGCTGGGAAGGAGCACCCGACGTCCGTCGGCGCGCGGGGGCACCGGTCTTTCCACTGTAGTCGCGGACCACGTCACCCCGTCGTCGTGCGACGGTGCGGTGGATGGCTGTCCGGTGCAACGGCCCCCTGGCGGGCGGTGTTCCGCCCCCGTTACGCCGTGAGCGGACGGTGCGCACCGTCGGCCTGTCGGCCTCCACCGCGGCCAGGTACCGGGTCGAGCTGCGTGGAGCCGAGACGAATCGACCCGCGGGTGGGGGCGCTGCGCGCCCCCGCCACGCGGGTCGAGGTCCGACTACGTCGGAGTGCTGGTGCCCTGCTTCAGTGCGCGGCCTCGTAGGCCTCGACGATGCTGGCCGGGATGCGGCCGCGGTCGCTCACGGCGTGACCGTTCTTGCGTGCCCAGTCGCGGATGGCGCCGGCCTGCTCGCGGTCCATGCGGCCACCGCCACCGGTGGCGCGGGACCGGCCACCGCCGGAGGCGCGGGTGCCGCGGCCGACCTTGCGCGCCGCCGAGATGTACCGGGCGAACGCGTCGCGCATCTCCTGGGCGTTCTTCTCCGCCAGGTCGATCTCGTACGACGTGCCGTCGAGCGCGAAACTGACGGTTTCGTCGGCCGGGAGATTCTCGTCGAGGTCGTCGCTCAGGATGACCTGGACCTTACGCGCCATTCGAACCTCGCTAATCACTGCGACCCGGGGGTCGGACGGAAATAGCACCCGACGGGTGCTAGGTCCATTACAGCACGATCTCCCGGAATTCGGAAATGGGTACGATTCCCCCGGCACGAGAAGAAATCGGGATACGGCCCGATCAGGAACTGATTGGCCGGACCAACGGGAACAGGATCGTCTCGCGGATCCCGAGGCCGGTGAGCGTCATCATCAGCCGATCCATACCCATTCCGACACCACCCGTGGGCGGCATGCCGTATTCCAGCGCCTCGAGAAAGTCCTCGTCGAGCACCATCGCCTCGGGATCGCCGGCGGCCGCCAGCAGCGCCTGCTGGGTGAACCGCTCCCGCTGGACGACGGGGTCGACGAGCTCGGAGTACCCGGTGCCCCGCTCGATACCGCCGATGTAGAGGTCCCACTTCTCCGCGACGCCCGGCTCCGTACGGTGCGCCCGGGTCAGGGGCGAGGTGTCCACCGGGTAGTCCATGACGAACGTGGGCTCCTGCAGCGACGGCTGCACCAGCGCCTCGAAGATCTCCTCGACCAGCTTGCCGTGGATCCAGGCCGGGTCGACGCCGACCTCGTGCCGCTCGGCCAGGGCGCGCAGCTCCTCGATCGGCGTCTGCGGGGTGACCGTCTCCCCCACCGCCTCGCTGACCAGATCGAACAGCCGCACCTGCCGCCACTCGCCGGAGAGATCCAGCTCCGTGCCGTCGTGATGACGCGCCACGTGGTCACCGAACAGCGCGGCGCAGCTCTCCTGGATCAGTTCCCGCGTGATGACCGCGATGTCGGAGTAGTCGAGGTAGGCCGCGTAGAACTCCAGCATCGCGAACTCCGGGGAGTGCGAGCTGTCCGCGCCCTCGTTGCGGAAGTTGCGGTTGATCTCGAAGACGCGGTCCAGGCCGCCGACGATGCACCGCTTGAGGAACAGCTCCGGCGCGATGCGCAGGTAGAGGTCCAGGTCGAATGCGTTCATGTGGGTGCGGAACGGCCGGGCCGCCGCACCGCCGTGCACGGTCTGCAGCATCGGCGTCTCGACCTCGATGAACTCCCGCCGCCCGAGCCCCGCGCGCAGGGTGGACATGACGGTGGCGCGCTGGCGGACGGTACGGCGGGCCTCGTCGCGCACGATCAGGTCGACGTAGCGACGGCGGACCCGCAGCTCCTCGCTCATCGGCTTGTGCGCCACCGGCAGCGGGCGCAGGGCCTTGGCGGTCAGCTGCCAGGAGTCGGCGAAGACGGAGAGCTCGCCGCGGCGCGACGTCCCGACCTCACCCGCCACGAAGACGTGGTCGCCGAGGTCGACGTCGGACTTCCACGCGGCGAGCGCCTCCTCGCCGACGCGGTCACGGGAGAGCATCACCTGCAGCTCGGCGTCGCCCTCGCGCAGCGTGGCGAAGCAGAGCTTGCCGGTGTTGCGGAAGAAGATCACCCGGCCGGTGACCCCGACCCGCTCGCCGGTCATCGTGTCCGGCTCCAGCTCGGGGTGCGCGGCGCGGACCGCGGTGAGCGTCGTCGTGCGGGGCACGGTCACCGGGTAGGGGTCGACCCCCGACTCGCGCAGCCGGTCGAGCTTGGCCCGGCGGACCCGCATCTGCTCCGGCAGCTCCTCGCCGCCGTCGTCCGCGCCCGTACCGTTCGGTCCCACGTCCGTCACGGGAGCCCAGCCTACGGGGCGGCCACCCGCCGCTCGGCGGCCTGCTGCCGCTGGAAGGCCAGCCGCAGCCCGTGCACGGTCAGGTCCGGCTCGCGTTCACCGATGGTGCGGCAGCTGTCGACGAGCAGCGGGGCCAGCCCGCCGGTGGCGACGACGACCGGCGCGGTGCCGAACTGCGCCACGAGCTCCGCGGAGATCCGGCCGACGAGCCCGTCGACGAGCCCGGCGAACCCGAGCACCAGCCCGGACTGCAGGGCGGCGACGGTGTTCTTCCCGATCGCCTGCGGCGGGCAGGAGAGCTCGACCGAGCGCAGCTGGGCGGCCCGGCTGGCCAGCGCGTCGCGGCTCACCTCGACCCCGGGCGCGAGAGCGCCCCCGAGGAACTGCCCGTCCGGGCCGACGGCGTCGACGTTGGTGGAGGTGCCGAAGTCGACGACGACCACCGGACGGGTCCCGCCGTCGGGTGCCCGGCCGAACAGCTCGTGCGCGGCCAGGGCGGTGACCACCCGGTCGGCGCCCACCTCGCGCGGGTTGTCGACGTGCAGCGGGACGCCGGTGCGCACGCCGGGGCCGATGAGCACCACCGGCACGTCGAGGGAGTCCAGCAGCTGGCGCAGCGCCGGCAGCAGCGCGGGCACCGTGGAGCAGGCGGCGACGCCGGTCACCTCGGTGTCGCGCAGCAGACCGCGCCAGAGCATGCGCAGCTCGTCGGCGGTGGCGCGGGGTGCGGTCGTCACGCGCCAGGAGCCGACGCGCCGCTCGCCGTCGAAGGTGGCGAGGACGGTCTGGCTGTTGCCGACGTCGACGGTCAGCAGCACCGCGTCACCGGATCGGGACGCCGAGGTCGCTGCGCTGCTGGTCGACGGCGCCCGGCACGGGGGCCGACGGGTCGCCGCCGAGCTCGACGACGCGGTTGGCGCCGTCGACGTGGACCACCTTGGGGATGTAGCTCTTCGCCTCGGTCTCGTCCATGACGCCGTAGCTGATCAGGATGACCATGTCGCCGGGGTGCACGAGGTGGGCGGCGGCACCGTTGATGCCGATCACGCCGGTGCCCCGCTCACCGGGGATGACGTAGGTCTCCAGCCGGGCGCCGTTGGTGATGTCGACGATCGCGACCTGCTCGCCGGGCAGCAGGTCGGCGGCGTCCAGCAGGTCCTCGTCGACGGTCACCGAGCCCACGTAGTGCAGATCGGCCTGGGTGACGGTGGCGCGGTGGATCTTGGACTTGAGCATCGTGCGCATCATCGGGTCTCTCCCAGCTGGATCGCGACGTTGTCGAGGAGTCGGGTGCTGCCGGCGCGCACGGCGACGAGCAGGCGGGCCGGGCCGGTGGCGGGCGCCGGCCCCAGGTCGGTATCGGTGAGTTCCAGGTAGTCCTGAACCAGCTCCGGAGCCGCGGCCAGGACGGCGCGGGCGGCGGCGAGGACGGCCTCGGCGCCGCGCGGGCCGGCGTCCGCACCGGCGCGCAGTGCCCGGTGCAACGTCGCGGCCCGGGCCCGCTGTTCCGGCGAGAGGAAGCGGTTGCGGCTGGAGAGCGCCAGCCCGTCGTCCTCCCGCACGGTCGGGACTCCGACCACCTCCACGCCGAGCGCGAGCTCGCGGGCCATGGCGCGGATGAGCGTCAGCTGCTGGTAGTCCTTCTCGCCGAAGAGGGCCAGGTCGGGCCGCACCAGGCCGAACAGCTTGGCGACGACGGTGAGCACCCCGGCGAAGTGCCCGGGGCGCACCGCCCCCTCCAGGACCGATCCCAGCGGGCCGGGGTCGACGGTCACCCCCACCGCGCCGACGGGGTAGACCTCCTCGACCGGCGGGTGGAAGACGACGTCGGCGCCCTCCTCGGCCAGGGCGGCGAGGTCGGCGTCCCAGGTGCGCGGGTAGCGGTCGAAGTCCTCGCCCGGCCCGAACTGCGTCGGGTTCACGAACACCGAGACGACGACGCTGCCGGCGCGTTCCCGGGCGGCGCGGACGAGCGTGCGGTGCCCCTCGTGCAGGGCGCCCATGGTGGGCACCAGGGCGACCGGGCCGGGCAGCGCGGCGACCAGCCGGCGCAGCTGGGCGGCGGAGGCGGCGACGGCGGGCCGGGTGCCGACGGTCACCGGAGGGGGGTCCCGTGGCGGGCGGCGGCGAGCAGGTCGAGCAGCGGCGCGGCCTCGTGGTCCTTCAGCCGGCCGGCGGCCAGGGTCCGCTCGGCGGTGCGCTGCGCCATGGCGACGTAGGCGGCGACCGCCCCCGGGGCTCGGTCGGCGAGGGTCGCCAGGTGGCGCGCGACGGTGCCGGCGTCGCCACGGCTGACCGGTCCGGTGAGCCCGCGGTCACCCCGGCGCAGGCCGTTGTCGAGCGCGGCGGTGAGCAGGGGGGCCAGCACGCGGCCGGGTTCGGCCACCCCGGCGGTGCGCAGCAGGTCGGCGGCCTCGGCCACCAGGGTGACCAGGTGGTTCGCGCCGGTGACCAGCGCCGCGTGGTACAGCGGGCGGTCGGCCTCGGCGACGAAGAACGGCTCGCCGCCCATCTCCAGGACCAGGGTCTCGGCCACGGGGCGGTGCTCCGGGCGGCTGGTCACCCCGAACGGGGCGCCATCGAGCCGCTCGGCGTCCTCGGCGGCGCCGGAGAAGGTCATCGCCGGGTGCAGCGCCAGGGCGAGCACCCCGGCCTGCTCGGCGGGGCCGAGCACGGCCAGCCCGTGCGCCCCGGACGTGTGGAACACCAGCTGACCCGCGCGCCAGGCCCCCGTCTCGGCCAGCCCGGAGACGAGGCCCGCCAGCGTGTCGTCGGGGACGGCGAGGACGACCAGGTCGGCCGCGGCCACCACCGCGTCGGCGGCGAGGAGGGGGACGCCGGGCAGCAGCCGCGCAGCGCGCTCGGCCGAGGCGGCGGACAGCCCGGAGGCGGCGACGACGTCGTGGCCGGCGGCGGCGAGCGCGGCGCCCAGGACGGCGCCGACGCGGCCGGCGCCGATGACGCCCACGCGGAGGCGGGCGGGCGCGTCGGCCGGGCGGGCGTGCGTGCGGGCCGGGCCCAGCAACGCACGGACGGTCCTGCGGGGAGCAGGCATCGGTGCACCTCTCGTTCCAGTCCCTGACGGGTACCGGACGTCGGGCGCGATCCACACGGATCGCGGTGGTCGTTCGGGTCCTGCTCCGGCCCGGCGCCCGCTGCAACCGGATGTGTCACGCGGGCGACGTACCGATGGCGAGTCTGTGACCCGCACGCGTCCGCCGCAACGCCTCGTTGCTGTGTGCTGGCTCACGTCGGCCCGGCGCCCCCGGCCGAGACCCGGTGCCGGCCCCGCCCTACCGTGACGGCCGGCACATCGGCGAGGGAGGCAGCGTGCACACGTTCGAGGGACGGACCGCACTGGTCACCGGCGGCAGCCGGGGCATCGGCCTGGGCATCGCCCGGAGCCTGGTCGAGCGCGGGGCGAAGGTGGTGCTCACCGCCCGCAAGCCCGACGCGCTGGCCGAGGCGGTCGAGACGCTGGGCGGGCCGGAGGTGGCCGTGGCGGTCGCCGGCAACGCCGGGGACCCGGAGCACCGGGCCACCGCGGTGCGCACGGCGGTCGAGACGTTCGGCAGCCTGGACGTGCTGGTGGGCAACGTCGGCATCAACCCGGCGTACGGGCCGCTGATGGACCTGGACCTCGACGCCTGCCGGAAGATCCTGGACACCAACGTCGTCGCCTCGCTCGGCCTGGTGCAGGAGGCCTGGCGCGCGTGGATGTCCGAGCACGGCGGCTCGGTGCTCTTCGTCGCCTCCGTGGCGGGGCTGCGCTCGTCCCAGGAGATCGGCGCGTACGGGGTGAGCAAGGCGGCGCTGATCAACCTGACCACCCAGCTGGCCGTGGAGCTCGCCCCCAAGGTCCGGGTGAACGCGGTCGCCCCGGCCGTGGTGAAGACCCGCTTCGCCGGAGCCCTGTTCGAGGGCCGGGAGGCGGAGGCCGCGGCGGTCTACCCGATGGCGCGCCTGGGCACGCCCGAGGACGTCGGCGAGGCCGCCGCCTACCTGCTGGGCGACGGCGCGGGCTGGGTCACCGGCCAGACGCTGGTGCTCGACGGGGGTGGGCTCTCCCGCGGTCCGCGGTGAGGCTCAGCGGCCGAGGACCCGGGCCAGGACGTCGTCGTTCTCGCCGTCCTCCCGGTACCGCCGCCGGCGGCGCCCCCCGGACGCCGGGCTGACGCCGTTCTCGGCCAGGATCCGCGCCAGCCGGTCGGAGGTGTCCGCCCGGTCCTCGTCCGGCTGCGCCGCCCACTCCGGCGTCACCGCGGGGTGCGCGGTGGTGGGTGTGAACTCGGCGGGCAGCGCCGGCTCGGCCGCCTCGTCGGTGCGCCGGCGGCGCGGGGCGTCGTCGACCCGGGGCGGGGCGGGCGTGTCCAGCAGGGACCGGGCGGCCAGCCACTCCAGCGGGGACGGCGGCGGGTCGGCCGGGGGCAGCGTGGCCGAGGGGGTGACCACCGGCGAGGCGACGGTGACCGGCGGGGCCGGTCGCTCGGCGACGGGCCGCGACGGACCCGACCCGAGGTAGGGGTCGTCCTCGTGCGCCGCGGCGCGCTCGTGCCGGCCGAGACCCGAGGGCACCGGTGCGGCCGGGCGGCCCGGCACCGGCGGGACCGGGGGACGCAGCGGCGGCGGGACCGGCGGAGCGGACGCGGCGGGGCGGACCGGCGGCGTCACGGGGAGGGCCGGGGCCGGTGGCGGGGCCGAGGACCACGTGCTGGTGCTGGTGCGCACCTGCTCGAACTGCTGCGTGGGGCGCGGCTCGTCCAGCCGGATGGCCGGCCACCCCCCGGTCAGCTCGCGCGGTGGCGCGTCGTCGCTCCACGCCGCGCCGCCGTCGAGGGCGCGGGCCGGCCCGTCCACCCGGCTGGCCTGGGTGCGCATGACGATCCGCTCGACGAGCATCTCGCTGGACAGCTGCTCGGCGAGCTCGGCGCGCAACCGCCCCATGTCCTCCCGCAGCGCCGCCAGCTGCCCGAGCTCGGTGCGCAGGCCGGTCAGCGCGGCGACGTCGTCGCGGAGCGCGGCCACGCGGGTGGGCACGTCGCGCAGCTCGCCGAGCGCGGCGAGCTCCCCCCGCATCCCGGCCACCCGGGCGACCTCGTCGCGGAGACCGGTCAGGGAGGCGATCTCACCGCGCAGCGCGTCGAGCTCGTCGCGCATCGCGTCCTCGGTCTCGCGGCGCAGCTCGTTCTCGAGCCCCAGCTCGTACTCGTGGCGGGCGGCGACCTCCCGCTCCAGCTCCCGCTCGTAGGTGCGGCGCAGGTCGGCCTCGCGGGCCGCCGCGCGCACCCGGTCGGTGCCGCGCCGGCCGGCGGCGAAGGTGGCGAGCACGAACGCCCAGGCCACGGCGACGACCGCCACCCGCAGCAGCTGGGCGTTGTCGGTAAGGAGCACGGCCAGCGTGGCGCCGACGGCGAGCAGGAAACCGCCGGCCTGCAGCAGCACGCTGGAGCCGGTGGGAGCAGGGCCGCGGTCGACGTCGTCGTCCTCGCGGCGGGGCATGGCTCCAGCGTAGCGACGAGTGGCGCTCACGGGGAGCATCCACACCCGTGCCCACAGTGGCCACACGTGCAACAGTGCGGAGGTGACCCTCTCCCTGCTCGACTGGCGCCGCCGGGTGGCCGCGCTGCACGCCGCCGTCCGGGACGACGCCGATCCCGAGCGGGGGTGGCGGCGCTGGCGGGACGGCCGCGACGACCTGTTCGCCGGCCACCCGCAGTCGCCGCTGCACCCGGCCGCGCGGGCGGCCTTCCGCGGTCTGCCGGTCGCCCCGTACGACCCGGCGCTGCGGTTCGAGCCGGCGCTGGAGCCGGCGGAGCCCGGGCGCCTGGAGGTGCCGACGGCCGCCGACGGCGTGGTGCCGCTGGAGCGGATCGGCGCGGTCACGCTGCCCGCCGTCGGCCGGCTCGACGTCTGGTGGGTGGCGCTCTACGGCGGCGGGGTGTTCCTGCCGCTGCGCGACGGCAGCGCCGGCGACGCCACCTACGGCGGGGGCCGCTACCTGCTGGACACGGTGAAGGGCGCCGACCTGGGGGGTGACGGCGAGCGGCTGGTGGTGGACCTCAACTTCGCCTACCACCCGTCCTGCGCCTACGACCCGCGCTGGTCGTGCCCGCTGGCGCCGGAGGGCAACCGGGTGCCCGTGCCGGTCGCCGCCGGGGAGCAGCTACCCCCCGGCGGCTGGTACTGAGGTGCTGGAACGGCCGCCCTTCTGGGTCCCGCGCCGAGCGTGCGAGGCGTGGGGGGAAGGGCGGCCCTTCTACTGATCACCAGGGGTCCTGGCTCACGGTCGAGGGTGAGCCAGGACCCCTGGTGGTGAGCCAGGACGGTCGATCAGCCCTGGGCGAGGGCGCCGTCGGAGCTGAAGACCAGGCCGAGGGAGATCTCGCCCTGCTGGAGGGCGGCCTTGGTCAGCGGGCCGCCGGTGTCCAGCTCGCGGAAGCTGTCGAACTCCAGGCCGTAGGTCTCCTCCAGGCCCGGCTGGCAGAACGGCCGGGTCGGGCACTCGGTCGGCCCGCCGAGGACGAGCGAGCCGTCGTCGCACGCCTCCGCGAGCTCGGAGAGGGTGCTGACCCCCAGCTCGTCGGCGAAGGCCTGGGTGACGGCGAAGGCGTTCTGGTCGGCGGCTTCCGCCGGCTCGCCGAAGACCAGCCCGGCCTCGGCGGCCAGCGGCTCGAGTGCGGCGACGGTCTCCTCGACGTCGCCGCTGGCGACCTGCGTGGCCTCGTCGCCCTCGAGGTACTCGGTGACCGTGGCCAGGTACTCGGGAAAGACCTGGATCTCCCCGTTGCGCAGCGCCTGCAGGTACAGCTCCCGGTTGCCGGCCTCACGGACGGAGGCGTCGAACCCGGCCGCGTCGAGGACGTCGGCGTAGATGGTCGCCAGGATCGTCGACTCGGTGAAGTTGGCGGCGCCCACGACGATCGGGCCGCTGCCCTGCTCGAGGGCCGCGGTGTCGACGTTCTCCTCGACCCAGGCGGCGGCGACGTCCTCGGCGCTCTGCCGCTCGACGTCGACCGCGGCGTTCATCTCGATGAGCTCGTCGGTGGTGAGCTCCGCCGACACGGCGTCCAGCGCGGGCAGCAGCGCCGGGTTCGCCTCCGCGGCCTCCGCGTTGACCGCCGGGATGATGTTGTCGGCGTTCTGCAGGTCCTGGTCGTCCTCGAGGACCACGAGCTGGTCGCCGGCGACCGGGGCGCAGGCGTCGCCGGAGGCCTGGCCGCCGCCGGTGTCACCCCCGCCGCCGGTGCCGGAGGACCCCGACTCGCCGCACGCCGCGGTCAGCGCGACCGCGAGGGCGAGTGGAGCGATGGAACGGAGTCGTGCGCGCATGGTCGGAGGCCCGCCTTCTGTGTCCCGTGCCGGTCGGCACGCGTGTCTGGCGGGAGGACTCCCGCGGCCACCATCGAACCGTCCTGTTGTGCACCACGCAATCGGGTATCGGGCAGCCGGGGATCTGTTACCGACGTGTGATCACTGGGGGACGCCGGTCGCGGTCAGCTCCGGCTCGCCACGCACGGTCCGCCGTCGGCGGCTCACGATCGGCAACCGCTTCGGGCCGGGCCGCGCCACCCAGGAGAGCACCACCAGCACCAGCTCGGTGAGCAGCGCCAGCGCCGCGATGAGGATCGCACCGGCGATGATCAGCCCGTAGTCCTGCTGGCCGAACCCGAGGTTGACCACCCGACCCAGGCCACCCCCGCCGACGAGCGCGGCGAGCCCGGCGGTCGCCACCACCTGCACGGCGGCGGTGCGCACCCCGGTCATGACCAGGGGCAGCGCCAGCGGCAGGTCGACCCGGCGCAGCACCTGGCCCCGGGTCATGCCCATGGCGCCGGCGGCCTCGCGGACGTCGCCGTCCACACCCCGGAAGCCGACGTAGGTGTTGGTGAGGATCGGCGGGAAGGCGAACACGGCCAGGGCGATGGTCGTGGCCCGGTTGCCGAAGCCGATCGGGCTGACCGCGAACAGGGTGAGCAGCGCGAGCGTCGGCACCGCCCGGCTCACGTTCGACAGGACGACCACCGCTCCCCCGCCGCGCCCGCTGGTGCCCAGGGCGATGCCCAGCGGGAGCGCGAGGAGCAGGGCGGCGAGGACGGCGGTCGCGGAGACGGCCAGGTGCTCCACGAGCAGGTCCAGCAGGCCGCCGGGGCGGGTCCAGTTGAACGGGTCGTTGAGGTAGACGATCGCGTCGCCGAAGCCGGTCACGACCGCGCCCTCGCCCACGGGGTGAGCAGCCGCTCCGCGCCGGCGAGCAGCAGGTCGGCCAGCAGCGCGAGCAGCACGCAGCCGACCGCACCGGTGACGATCTCGGCCCGGTAGAAGTTGGCGTTGAAGCCGCCGAAGATCAGCTGCCCCAGCCCGCCGTGCCCGACCAGCACGCCCACCGTGGTGAGCGCGACGGTGGAGACGGTGGCGATCCGCAGCCCGGCCATGAACGCCGGCAGCGCCAGCGGCAGGTCGATCTGCCAGAACAGCCGGAACCGGCCGTAGCCCATGCCCTGGGCGGCCTCCCGCACCTCCGCCGGCACGCCCTGCAGGCCGGTCAGGAAGTTGCGCACCAGGATCACCAGCGAGTAGACGACCAGCCCGATGAGCACCGTCGTCGCCGTCAGCCCGGTGAACGGGAAGATCAGGGCGAACATCGCCAGCGACGGGATCGTGTAGACGATCGAGGAGAAGCCGAGCACCGGGCCGGCCAGCCACCGGACGCGGCGGGCGAGCAGGGCCAGCGGGAGGGCGACGAGCGCCCCGATGACGACGGCGGCGACGGTGAGCCTGACGTGCTCGCCCAGGTACCGCAGAATGGTGTCCCAGTTCGCCACCACATAGCTTGCGTCGAACCAGGGATTCGGCGCCGCGTCCACGGCCAGGACCGCGGACGTCCCCGCTTCCGCGCTCAGCACCGGGCGCACCCCAGGAGGACCACGCCGTGGACGCTACTGCGCACACTCGCCCGATCGCGAACGCGTCCGGTGACGCGGCGGAGATCCGGCTGGAGGGTGTGAGCAAGGTCTACGAGGACGGCACCGTGGGCGTGGCCGAGCTGGATCTGACCTTCGCCGCGGGCGAGCTGACCGTGCTGGTCGGCCCGTCCGGCTGCGGCAAGACGACCACGATGAAGATGATCAACCGGATCATCGAACCCACCACCGGCCGCATCGTGATCGGCGGCGACGACGTCACCCGCGCCGATCCGGTGGAGCTGCGCCGCCGCATCGGCTACGTCATCCAGAGCGTCGGGCTCTTCCCGCACCAGACGATCCGCGCGAACGTCGGCACGGTCCCCCGCCTGCTCGGCTGGGGCAAGGAGGAGATCCGGGCCCGGGTCGACGAGCTGCTCGGGACCGTCGGCCTCGATCCGGCGGTGCACGGCGACCGCTACCCCGCCCAGCTCTCCGGCGGGCAGCGCCAGCGCGCCGGGGTGGCCCGGGCGCTGGCCGCCGATCCGCCGGTGCTGCTCATGGACGAGCCGTTCTCCGCCGTCGACCCCGTGGTGCGCGAGCGGCTGCAGGCGGAGTTCCTGCGGCTGCAGGCCGCGGTGCGCAAGACGATCGTCTTCGTCACCCACGACATCGAGGAGGCCGTGCGGATCGGTGACCGCATCGCGATCATGAGCGAGGGCGGCCGGGTCGAGCAGTTCGCCACCCCCGCCGACCTGCTGGGCCGGCCGGCGAACGAGTTCGTGGCCGACTTCGTCGGCGCCGACCGGGGCCTCAAACGGCTCGCCGTCACCGGCATCGACCCGGTCGATTTGGAGCAGCCGCCGGTGCTGCACGTCGAGGACGGTCTGGCCGACGCCAGGTCGGCGCTGCAGCGCTCCGGCGCGCGCTGGGCCGTGGTGCTCGACGACGCCGAGCACCTGCACGGCTGGCTGTCGCCGGACCGCGCCACGGGCAGCGGGACCGTCGGAGCCGCGGCCCGGCGCATGGAGGCCTGGGTGCCCCGCGAGGCGTCGCTGAAGACGGCGTTCGCCACGATGCTGCAGCACGAGGCGGGGTGGGTGGCGGTGCTCGACGGCGACCAGTTCCTCGGCGTCCTCACGCCGGAGTCGCTGCACTCGGCGCTGCGCCGCTCGGTGGAGGGGCGGGTCCCGGAGACGGCCGGTGCCGCGTCGACCTAGGGGCGCCGGTCCTCCAGCAGCGGGCCGGCCACCCGGTACCGCGCGCTGACGAACGCCCCGTTGACCGCGGCCTCGACCAGCTCGAGGTCCAGCCGTCGCGGCAGCAGCGGCCGGCCCGCGCCGAGGGTCACCGGCGCGATCGACACCACGACCTCGTCCAGCAACCCGGCCTCGGCGAACTGACCGGCCAGGTCGCCCCCGCCGACGAGCCAGAGGCCCTTCCCGCCCGCGGCGGCGGTCATCGCCTCGTGCACCGGCCGCACGTCGCCCGAGGCGAAGCGGAGATCGCCGCCCTCGACCGGCGCCAGGTCGCGGGTGGTCATCACCCACGTCGGCAGCTCGTAGGGCCACGGCTTGCCGGCTTCGTGGTCCAGCACCCACTCGTACGTGGTCGACCCCATGACCAGCGCGCCGATGCCCGCCATGAAGTCGTCCATGCCGAAGGGGCCGGCTTCGTCGTGCGGCTGGCGGAGCAGCCAGTCGAGGGAGTCGGCCAGGTCGGCCAGGAACCCGTCGAGGGTGGTGGCGGTGTAGTAGGTCAGCACGGCATTCCTCCAGGGGTCTCGCCGCGGCGGGCGCGGAGCCAGTCGATGGGGTCGCCGGTGTCGATCTCCTGCCCGGCGGCGCGCAGCAGGTGCCGGACGAGCTGCCGGCGGTGCGCGGAGTAGGTGAGCACGTGGGCCACGACGCTGCTGAGGACGAAGCTCTCCGGCGGCTCGCACAGCGCGTCGATCAGCCGGTCGTCCCAGCCGCCCCGGCGATCGACGTCGCGGACCGCCGCAAGCCACCGGGGAGCCACGGCGTCGTGCCGCTCCAGCAACGTGACAGGGTCCGCGTCGGTGGCCTGGTCGCGCAGGTCGCGCCCCTCGATCGACGCCAGCCAGACCTCCACCGTGTAGACCAGGTGCGTCAGCACCGCCTGCACCGACTCCTCCGGGCCGTCCCACGGCTGCACGACCAGGCCGGGCAGCCGCGGAGCGCGGAACTCCTCGTCGGTCAGCCCCTTCGCCACCTCGATCAGGTGGCGGGTGTCGTCGAGGCCGTGCGCGACCAGCTGCTCGGTGAGCGGGTTCATCGCGTGCTCCGCGCTCTGCACCCACAGGGACGTGGGCGGGTGGAAGTGGATGCCGTTCGGCGCCGGCAACCAGTGGCCGGACCCGGCGTCGACCGCGCTGGGCGGCCGGCCGTAGGCCCGGGTGAAGGCCCGGCTGAAGCCCTCCACCGACTCGTAGCCGGCCGCCCAGGCGGCGTCGGTGACGCTGCTGCCCTGCCGCAGCTGCCACGCGGCGCGCTCGAGCATCACCCGGCGCCGCATCGCCACCGGCGCCTCGCCGGCCTCCCGGGCGAGCACCCGGCTGAAGTGGAACGGGGAGGCGTAGGCGTCGCCGGCCATCTCGGCGAGCGTGTGGTTCTCCTCGTCCAGCACGGCGTCGAGGAGTTCGCGGAGGCGGTCGCGTCCCGTCATGCGTACAGGGTGCTGGCCCGACCGGCGGCGGTGCTTGACCGTTCTTGCGCGACGCGGGACCGGCGGCGAGCTAGGCCGAGACCCCGGGAGCCGGCTCGTCGTCGGCGGAGCCCGGGGGGACGCGGCACACCGACTCCAGCCACAGCGCCGCAGCGACCAGCGCGAGGGACGTGACGAGGCCGAGCAGCGCGGTGACCGTGTCGCTGCCGGCGTACTGCAGCCGGCCCACCGCGGGGCCGGTGTAGGCGAGCACCCCGAGCCAGACGCCGGTGAAGACGGCGCCCACGTAGGCGCTGGCCTGGGCGAGCACGGCCAGCCGGGCGATGAGCATCGGCTCGGCCGGGCGGACGGTCGCGGCGTCGCGCCCGGTCGGGCCCCGGCCGGAGCGCGCCTCGCGCAGCGCGCGCAGCCGGGTGCGCAGGACCCACGCCCCCAGGGCCTCCGCGACGGCCAGCACGGCCAGCGGCGCCGGCAACCACCAGCGCAGCGGCGGCAGGTCGCCGTACCAGGCGCGCACGAGCAGCCACGCGGCCACGGTGAGCCCGAGGGCGAGGACGACGAGGTCGCGGCGGCGGACGGGGGTCACGATGCCCTCAGTGCAGGTGGTCCCAGCGCACGACCGCCGCCACGTCGGCGGGGTCGAGCGTGGCCACCAGGTCGGCGACCCGGCCGCGGCCCGGGAGCACGGCGGTCGGGTCGAGGGTCAGCCAGGGCACCAGCACGAACGCCCGCTCGTGCGCCCGCGGGTGCGGCAGGGTCAGCGCGGGGTCCTCGGAGAACACGGGGGCGCCGTCGTCCCCGGACACGGTCACCACGTCGACGTCGAGGGTGCGGGCGCCCCAGCGCACCTCGCGGGTGCGGCCGGCGGCCTCCTCCAGCTCCTGGGCGCGCGTCAGCCAGCCCCGGGCGTCCCGCTCGCCGCGGACGACGGCGATCGCGTTGAGGTACGGCGGCTGCTCGACCGGCCCCCACGGCGGGGTCTCGTACAGCGTGGAGCGGGCGACCAGCACCCCGTCGTCCTTCAACGCGGTGAGCGCGGTGCGCAGCGCGCCGGCGCGGTCGCCGAGGTTGGCGCCCAGCGAGAGGACGGCGCGGCTCATGCGCGCTCCCGCCGGATGGTGACCTCGACGTCGTCGAACGGCACCCCCAGCTCGGCCTCCGGCTTGTGCACCGTGATCTCCACGGCCTCGACGAGCTCGTCGGCCAGGCAGACGTCGGCCAGCCGCTGCGCCAGGGTCTCCAGCAGGTTCACCGGCTCCCCCACCAGCACGCGCTGCAGCTGCTGGGCGAGGTCGGCGTAGTTGACGGTGCGCTCGAGGTCGTCGCCGGCGGCCGCGGCCGAGGTGTCCAGCTCCAGCACGGCGTCGACGAGGAACAGCTGACCGCGTTCGCGCTCGAAGGAGTAGACGCCGTGGTGGGCGTGGGCGCGGATGCCGCGCACGGCGATCCGGTCAGGCGTGCGGGCCACGGCCGCCTCCTCCCGCCGCGCGGACAGCGGCCACGGTGCGGACGGCATCCACCGACGCCGCGGCGTCGTGGACGCGCACGCCCCAGGCGCCGGCCTCCGCGGCGAGCACCGTGGTGGCCAGGGTGGCGGCGTCGCGCTCCTCGGCCGGGCGGGGCACGCCGTCGGCGTCGGCGAGCAGCCGGCCGAGGAAGGTCTTGCGCGAGGCGCCCACGAGCAGGGGCAGCCCCACGGCCACGAGCCGGTCGAGCCCGGCCAGCAGCGCCCAGTTGTGCTCGGCGCGCTTGGCGAAGCCCAGGCCGGGGTCGAGCACCAGCTGGTCGGGGCGCACCCCGGCGGCGACGACGTCCTCCACCCGGGCGGTGAGCTCGGCGCAGACCTCGGTGACGACGTCGCCGTACTGCGCCGCGGCGTACATCTCCCGGCTGTGCCCGCGCCAGTGCATGAGCACCCAGGGGACGCCCGCCCCGGCCACCAGGTCGGCCATGTTCTTGTCGGCCAGCCCGCCGCTGACGTCGTTGACCAGCACCGCACCGGCGTGCAGCGCCGCCTCCGCCACCTCGGCGCGGGTGGTGTCGACGCTGGTGCGCACGCCCGCGGCGGTGAGCTCCCGGATCACCGGGAGCACGCGGCGGCACTCCTCCCCCGCGTCCACCCGGTCGGCTCCCGGCCGGGTCGACTCCCCGCCGACGTCGACGTAGTCGGCGCCGGCGGCGTGCATGGCCAGCCCGTGCGCGATCGCGGTGGCGGGGTCGGCGAAGCAGCCGCCGTCGGAGAACGAGTCGGGCGTGACGTTCAGGACGCCCATCACCAGGCAGTGACCTGGACGGGGCAGCGCGACCGGGCTCATCGACGCGCCTCGCTCACCGGCCGAGCACGAGGGCCATGGCCTCGCTGCGGGTGGCCGCGTTCTCGCGGAAGATGCCGCGGACCGCGGAGGTGACCGTGGAGGACCCGGGCTTGCGGACGCCGCGCATCGCCATGCACAGGTGCTCGGCCTGGACGACGACCAGCACGCCGCGCGGCTTGAGGGCGTCGTCGAGGGCGTCGGCGATCTGCCGGGTCATCCGCTCCTGCACCTGCGGCCGGCGGGCGTAGACCTCGACCAGCCGCGCCAGCTTGGACAGCCCGGTCACCCGGCCGTCCTCCCCCGGGATGTAGGCGACGTGCGCGACCCCGTGGAAGGGCACCAGGTGGTGCTCGCAGGTCGAGTACATCGGGATGTCCTTGACCAGCACCAGCTCGTCGTGGTCCTCGTCGAACGTCGTCGCGAGGATGTCGTACGGGTCCTGCGCGAGGCCGGCGAAGGTCTCCGCGTAGGCCCGTGCGACGCGCGCCGGGGTGTCCTGCAGGCCCGGCCGGTCGGGGTCCTCGCCGATGGCGAGCAGCAGTTCCCGGACCGCCGCCGCGGCCCGCTCCTGGTCGACCCCGGGCGCCGGGGCCAGCAGCTGGTCGGCGGGTTCGGCCGGGATCTCGCTCATCGGTGGTCCCGGCTCATCGCTGGACCGGGGCCCCGACGTCGCCGACCGGGCTGGTGTCACCCGACCCGTTCTGGCCGGCCCGCTCCGCCGGCGTGAGCACCGGCGGCCGGTTCGACGGGGTGCGCTTGCCGAAGCCGTTGTACGGGGCCAGGGACGGTCGCTTGGCGACCGGTGCGCAGATGCGCGCCATGTCGTCCTTGGAGAGCGTCTCCTTCTCGATCAGCTCCAGCACGAGCTGGTCGAGGACCTCCCGGTACTCCACCAGGATCTCCCACGCCTCGTCGTGCGCGGCCTCGATGAGCGCGCGGACCTCCGCGTCGATGTCGGCGGCGACGGCCTCGGAGTAGTCGGGACGGGAGCCCATGTCCCGGCCGAGGAACGGCTCGGAGTCGCTGCTGCCGTACTTCACCGCGCCCAGCTTGGCGCTCATGCCGTACTGCGTCACCATCGCCCGGGCCATCGAGGTGGCCTTCTCGATGTCGTTGCCGGCCCCCGTGGTCGGCTCGTGGAACACGAGCTCCTCGGCCGCCCGCCCGCCGAGGGCGTAGGCGAGGGTGTCGATCATCTCCGACCGGGTCTGGGTGTACTTGTCCTCGGTCGGCAGCACGAGGGTGTGCCCCAGCGAGCGGCCGCGCGGCAGGATCGTCACCTTGTGCACCGGGTCCAGGTTGGGCAGCGCGTGCGCCACCAGGGCGTGCCCGCCCTCGTGGTAGGCGGTGACCTTCTTCTCCTTCTCGCTCATCGCCCGCGTCTTGCGCTCGGGGCCGGCGATGACGCGATCGATCGCCTCCTCGAGGGTGGCGTCGGTGATCAGCGAGCCGTTGTTGCGGGCGGTGAGCAGCGCGCCCTCGTTGAGCACGTTGGCGAGGTCGGCACCGGTGAAGCCCGGCGTGCGGCGGGCCACGGTCTCCAGGTCGACGTCGGGCGCGAGCGGCTTGCCCTTGGCGTGCACCTCGAGGATCTTCTTGCGGCCCTCGAGGTCGGGGCGGTCGACGGCGATCTGCCGGTCGAAGCGACCCGGGCGGAGCAGCGCGGGGTCCAGGACGTCGGGCCGGTTGGTCGCGGCGATCAGGATGACCCCGCCCTTGACGTCGAAGCCGTCCATCTCGACGAGCATCTGGTTGAGCGTCTGCTCGCGCTCGTCGTGCCCGCCGCCCATGCCGGCGCCACGCTGCCGCCCGACGGCGTCGATCTCGTCGACGAAGATGATCGCCGGGGAGTTCTCCTTGGCCTGGGTGAAGAGGTCGCGGACCCGGCTCGCGCCGACACCGACGAACATCTCGACGAAGTCCGACCCGGAGATGGAGAAGAACGGCACGCCCGCCTCGCCGGCGACCGCGCGGGCGAGCAGGGTCTTGCCGGTGCCGGGCGGGCCGAACAGCAGCACGCCCTTGGGGATCTTCGCGCCGACGGCCTGGAACTTCACCGGGTTGGCCAGGAAGTCCTTGATCTCGTGCAACTCCTCGATCGCCTCGTCGGCGCCGGCGACGTCGGCGAACGTCGTCTTCGGCATGTCTTTGGTGATCTGCTTGGCCTTGGACTTGCCGAAGGCCATGACGCCCCGGCCGCCGCCCTGCATCGAGTTGAACAGCCAGAACAGCAGCAGGAGCAGGATCAGGAACGGCAGGAAGCTGACCAGCAGGCTCACCAGGAGGCTGTCCTGGGTGACGTTGGTGTCGAACTCGGCCGTCTCCCCCTCCTGCGCGCGCAGGAGGTCGACGATGTCGCCCTCGACCGCCACCGGGTAGGAGGTGGTGACCTCGGTGCTGCCCTCGACCTCGTCGGTCAGCTCCAGGTCGAGCGTCTGCTCCTTGGTGTTGAGCGTCGCCGACTCGACGTTGCCGTTCTCGATCTGCTCGAGGGCCGTCGAGGTGGTGATCTCCTGCCGGTTGCCCTCGCCGCTGAACAGCGACGAGACGGTCAGGGCCAGCAGGATGACCAGGACCACCCAGAACCACACGGAGCGGAAGATCTTCTTACGTTCCATACACCGATGCCGGGCGCCGGTGTACCGGCTCGCCCGTCGACCCTCCTGATCGTCCCGGGGACGCCGCCAACGGCCCGGGTACGGACCCCGGCGCTCGGTGCAGCGTCGTCGGGATCGACGGTACACCGGTGTACCTGGGCGACTCCTGCGTGCGAGCTGGGAACCTCCCCCACCCGGGCGAGTCCCCCCGCGCGGCGGGAGCCGCGCCGGTGACGGGCCCGGAGGGTCCTCTCCGGCGGCGGCGGAGGGCTCCGCTCAGCAGGGGTACGGCACCCGCCCGCGGTGTCGTCCGGAGGACGGCGTCAGGCGTAGACCTCGGGCTTGAGCGTGCCGATGTAGGGCAGGTCGCGGTACCGCTCGGCGTAGTCCAGGCCGTAGCCGACGACGAACTCGTTCGGGATGTCGAAGCCGACGTACTTCACCGGCACCTCCACCTGCACCGCGTCGGGCTTGCGGAGCAGCGTGCAGACCTCCAGCGACGCGGGGTTCCGGCCGCCGAGGTTCTTGAGCAGCCAGGACAGCGTCAGCCCGGAGTCGATGATGTCCTCGAGCACGAGGACGTGCTTGCCGGTGATGTCCCGGTCGAGGTCCTTGAGGATGCGGACGACACCCGAGGAGCTGGTGGCGGACCCGTAGGAGGAGACCGCCATGAACTCCATCTGGGTGGGCAGCTGCAGCGCGCGGGCGAAGTCGCTCATGAACAGCACCGCCCCCTTGAGCACGCCGACGAGCAGGACCTCCCGGCCCGCGTAGTCGGCGGCGATCGCCGCGGCGAGCTCGGCGATCTTGTCGCGGATCTGCTCCTCGCTGAGCAGGACGTGGTCGATGTCCGGGCCGTAGCCGTGGTCGGGACCGAGTGCGCCGGGCGTGCTGGCAGGCTCCGTCACGGAGTGTGCTCCTCGTGGGGTGCGGTTCCGGGGGTGCCGCGCCGACCCTCCGGCGGCAGCAGCACCAGAGTGCCAGACGCCCGGACCACGCCCGCGCCGCCGGGTAGGTCGACCACGCCCTGCCCCCGCCAGCCGGTGACCAGGTTCTCGACCGCGCGCAGGTGGACCGCCTGCAGGTCGGGGACCCCGGCACCGCGCAACCACCCGCGGAGGACCCGTCGGCGGAGTGCGGGCGGCAGCGGTTCCAGCGGCCGGGCGGGCAGGCCGCCGTCGCCGGACTCCGCGGCCAGCCGTGCGAGCTCGGCGGCCGCCAGGTCGTCGAGCGCGTCGAGGTCCTCGCGCAGCAGCTCCGCGGTGCGCGCCAGCGCCGGGGCCACCCCGCCACCGAGGACCTCCTCCAGCAGCGGCAGCGCCTCGGTGCGCAGCCGCACCCGGGTGTAGGCGGGATCGGTGTTCCACGGGTCGTCCCACACGGGCAGCCCCTGGTCCGCGCAGGCCCGCCGGGTGGTCTCCCGGCGGACGCCCAGCAGCGGCCGCCACCAGGAGACGCCGTCGGCGACCCGCTCGGGCACCATGCCCGCGACCGACCGGGGACCCGAGCCGCGGCCCAGGCCGAGCAGGACCGTCTCCGCCTGGTCGTCCAGCGTGTGCCCGAGCGCGATGCGGGCGCCGCGCTCCCGCGCCGCGGCGGCCAGCGCGGCGTAGCGGGCGGTGCGGGCCGCCGCCTCCGGGCCGCCGTCGGCCCCCACCCGGACGGTCAGCACGAGCACCGGGTCCAGGCCCAGCTGCCGCAGCACCGCCGCCGTGCTCTCCGCGTGCGCGGCCGAACCGGGCTGCAGACCGTGGTCGACGATGACCCCGCCGACGCGCACGCCGGCGGGCCGCGCCTCGAAGGCGAGCGCGGCGGCCAGGGCCAGCGAGTCCGCTCCCCCGCTGCAGGCGGCGAGCACGGGCCCCGCGCCGGCGCGCAGCCTGGCCCGGACCGCGTGCCGCACCGCGGCGACCGCGCGAGGTGGCCCGGCCACCGGCCTCAGGCGGGCAGCGCCGGGCGGCCGAGCACCCGCTCCACCCACCGCTCGGGCGCGGTGAGCTCGTCGATCAGCGGCAGGTTCGCCGGCCCTTCCCAGACCCGGTTGAACCCCTCCATGCCGGCGAGCTCGACGACGCCGCCGACGAAGTGCCGGCCGTCGGCGTACTGCTTCATCTTCTGCTCCAGACCCAGCAGCCGGCGCATCACCCGGTCCAGCGGGCCGCGGCCCTTGCGGCGCTGCGCGAACCGCTTGCGCAGGGTGCGGACGGACGGGACCACGTCGGGCCCGACGCCGTCCATGACGTACTCGGCGTGGCCCTCGACGAGGCTCATCACCGCGGTCACCCGGTCCAGCACCGCCCGCTGCCGCGGATCGCGCACCAGCGCCAGCAGTCCCTCGGAGCCGCCGTCCCCGCCCCGCACCGCGTCGGCGAGGCTGCGCAGCAGGTCCTGCAGGCGCTCGCGCAGCACGTCCGGGGCGAGGTCGGTGGCGGCGACGAACTCCGCGATCTGTGCCTCGAGGTAGCCGGTCAGCCAGGGGACGCCGGTGAACTGCAGCTGGTGGGTGACCTCGTGCAGGCAGACCCAGAGCCGGAAGTCCGTCGGGTCGACGCCCAGCTTCCGCTCGGTCGCCACGATGTTCGGCGCCACCAGGAGCAGCCGGCCACCGGTGCCGAAGACCTCGTACTGGCCGAGCACCCGCGAGGAGAGGAACGCCAGCAGCCCACCGGCCTGCAGCCCGGTGGCGCGGGAGCCGATGGCCGTGGCGAGGGCGCCGGGACGGCTCTCCTGGCGCTCGGTCAGCTTGTGCACCAGCGGGTCGAGCAGGGCGGCCATGCCGCGGGCGTTGGCGTCCGCCCAGCCCGGCCGGTCGACGACGACGACCTCCGGCACCGCGCCACCGGGGGCGGGCCGCAACCCGGTGAGGGCCTCGACGTGCGCCACGGCGGTGGCCGCGGCGCGGTGCAGCTCGGCGACGACGGCGGCGGCCTCCTCACGGGTCGTGCTCGGTCCGCTGCCCACCAGCCGGCGGGCCGTGCGTCCGGCGAGGTCCCAGTCGACCATCGAGGAGGCGCTGCTCATCGCCTCACCGTACGCGTGGAGCGCACTCCGGCCCGGCGGGTCGCGGCGTCACCGGCAGCCGCAGGCCGCCAGGGTGGCCGCGACCTCGTCGAGCGCGGCCTCCGCAGCCACCTCGCTCCCCGTCGCCTCGTCCGCCACCACGGCGAAGGCCAGCAGCCGCCCGTCCGCGGTCACGACGGTGCCGGCGAGGGCGTTGACGCCCAGCAGCGTGCCCGTCTTCGCGCGCACCGTGCCCGGCGCGGTCGCCGGGTCGTCGTCCCCGCGGTCGGCGAGGGTGCCGTCGTACCCGGCCACCGGCAGGCCGGCGAGCAGGCCCGCGGCGTCGCCGAGGCTGCCGTCGGCGGCGCCGCGCACCAGGGCGGTGAGCAGCTCGGCGGTCACCACGTCCTCCCGGGAGAGGCCGCTGGCGTCGGCGAGGGTGACGCCGGTGACGTCCAGCCCCGCCTCGTCCAGCGCCTCCACGACGGCCCGGGCCGCGCCCTCGAACGTCGCCGGCTCACCCCGTGACAGCGCCACGTGACGGGCCAGGGTCTCCGCGAGCACGTTGTCGGACATGGACAGCGCCTGCTCGACCAGCCGGGCGACCGGTGCGGACTCCACGGTGCCGAGCGTCCGCGCCCCGGCGGGGGCCTGCCCGAGGACCACGGCGGCGCCGGGCGCGCCGAGCGCGTCGGCGAGGGCCGAGCCGGCGTCCAGGCCTGGTTGCCCGCTGCGGGCGGTCGCCCCGGGGCTGACCCGGGCGCCGTCGACGGCGGTGGCGGTGATCGGCGCGGCGTAGCTGGAGGGGGCGTCCCCCGGGCCCCAGCCGCTGGCCGTGAGCGGGCCGCTGAACAGCGAGCTGTCGACCACGACCCGGGTCACGGGGGTACCGGCGGGGAGCGCGGCGACCACCTGGGTGGCGAGGTCGGCCATGGTCGGGGCGCCGGGATAGGTCATCGACGGCTCGGTGCGCGACAGCGTCGGGTCCCCGCCGCCCACCAGCACGACCTCGCCGGGGGTGGCGCCGCTGACGACCCGGGTCTCGAACGTGTCGGCCGGGTCGAGGGTGGTGAGCGTGGCGGCGGCGGTGAGCAGCTTGACCGTGGACGCCGGGGTCAGGGGGGCGCCGGCGTCCTGGTCGTAGAGCACCTGGCCGGTGGCGACGTCGACGACCTGCGCCGTCGTCCCCGGCCCCAGCGGCGGGCCGGTGACCAGCGGGGTCAGCGTGGCCGCGAGGACCTCGGGGTCCGGGAGGGGTGCGTCGGCCGACAGCCCGGCCAGGACCGGGTCCGCCTCGCCCAGGCCGGGCAGCTCCGCGTCGGGGACGGCGACGGCGCCCCCCTCGCCGCCCAGCACGACGCCGAGCCCGACACCCCCGGCGGCGAGCAGCAGCACGAGGACCACGATGCCGATCGTCATGCGCCGTCGGAAGCGGCCGTAGTTGGCCGTGACGATCGTCGAGCCGCTCGACGAGATGGTGCCCACCCCCCACAGGGGGGCCTGCGCCGACCGGATCGTCCCCCGTGGGCCACACTACGTCCGTGCAGTTCGACGTGACGGTAGAAATCCCGAAGGGCCAGCGGAACAAGTACGAGCTGGACCATGAGACCGGACGCATCCGCTTGGACCGGATGCTGTTCACCTCCACCCGCTACCCGGCGGACTACGGCTACATCGAGAACACCCTGGGGCAGGACGGCGACCCGCTGGATGCCCTGGTGATCCTCGAGGAGCCGACGTTCCCCGGGTGCCTGGTCACCTGCCGGGCGATCGGCATGTTCCGCATGACCGACGAGGCCGGAGGGGACGACAAGGTCCTCTGCGTCCCGGCGACGGACCCGCGGGTGGCGCACCTCAAGGAGATCGAGGACGTGTCGGAGTTCGACCGCCTCGAGATCCAGCACTTCTTCGAGACCTACAAGGACCTCGAGCCGGGCAAGTCGGTCGAGGGCGCCGAGTGGGTCGGCCGCGAGGCCGCAGAGGCCGAGATCGTGGCCTCGATCGAGCGCGCCAAGAACAACTCCACGCACCACTGACCTCCCGCCCGGCCTTCCGGACCGGGCGTCGGGTGCACCGATGGCGGCACATCCCCCCGGGGACGTGCCGCCATCAGCCGTACCCGGCTGCAGGCCGGCGGCCCGACGGCCGGCCGCCCCGGACGGATCGACCGCCCGCCGCGCCCCCGCGGTGCGGCGGGCGCGGGAACGACGACGGGCCCGTCCTCGCGGACGGGCCCGTGCTGCGCGAGCCGCCTGTCGGAATCGAACCGACGACCTTCTCATTACGAGTGAGATGCTCTACCGACTGAGCTAAGGCGGCGGACTGCCCGCACAGCCTACGACACCGCCACGCCGGGCTCGCGCACGGGCTGGGGTGTCACGCGGGCAGGCGCAGCGCGACGGTCAGCGCCTCCAGGGCCACCTGGGGCTTCACGTTCTGCTCCAGCGCACGGCGGCAGGCCAGGATGGCGTCGATGCGGCGCAGCGCCCCCTCCGCGCCGATCCGGCGGGCCAGCTCCTCGGCGTCGGTGCGGCGGTCGGGGTGGTTGAGCTGCGGCGCGGGGTGGGTCGGGGACGACGCAGCGGCGTCGAGGACCAGCGCGTCGCGGTAGAGCCCCGCCAGGTCGACCAGCGCGCGGTCCAGCGAGTCGCGGCCCAGCCGGGTGGCCCGCGACTTCTGCCGCTTCTCCAGCTCCTTGAGCTGGCCGGCACCCCGGCTGGCGGCGGCCACGCCCGGCCCGCGCGCACCCACCCCGAGGCTGGCCTTGACCGCCTCGGTCTCGGCCCCGTCCAGGGCGGCGGAGGCCTCGTCGGCCTCCTCCTTCGCCGCGCCGACCAGGTCGTCGGCGGCGTCCAGGCACGCGGCGAGGGAGACCAGCCGCAGGGGGACGTCGAGCACCGCCTTGCGGGCCAGCCGTGCCGTCTCGTCCCGGGCCAGCCGCCGGGCCCGGCCCACGTGCCCGCCCGACGCCGCGGCCGACCAGGCGGCCAGCGCCGGGTCGACGCCGTCCCGGCGGACCAGCACCTCGGCGACGGCCTCCGCCGGTGGGGTGCGCAGCCCGACGACGCGGCAGCGCGAGCGGATGGTGACCGGCACGTCGTCCGGGTGGAGGCTGGGCGCGCACAGCAGGAACACGGTGCGCGGCGGCGGCTCCTCGAGCATCTTGAGCACGGTGTTGGACGCCTGCTCGGTCATCCGGTCGGCGTCCTCGACCACCACCACCTGCCAGCGCCCCTGCGAGGGGGCCCGGCCGGCGATGCGCACGAGCTCGCGCACCTCGGCCACACCGATGGACAGGCCCTCCGGGACGATCATCTGCACGTCGGCGTGCGTCCCGGCCAGCACGGTGCGGCACGCGTGGCAGGTGCCGTCCCCGCCCGCAGGGCACTGCAGCGCGGCGGCGAAGGCACGTGCGGCCACCGACCGGCCGGAGCCCGGCGGGCCGGTGAACAGCCAGGCGTGGGTCATCGCGGCCGGTTCCGCGATCGCCGCCCGCAGCTCGGCCACCACGGCCGGCTGGCCGATCACCTGCGTCCAGACGCCCTCCTCGGGCGCCACCACCGGCGCGGTCACGGGTGCAGCTGCGGCGTCGCGCCGGTCTGCGCGTGCGGGCGGTGGGCCGCCTGCTCGACCCGGCCGTCGTGCCGGAGCCCGTCCACGCCCTGCGGCTGGGCGAGGGTCTGCAGCGGCAGCCCGGACAGCAGCTCGGCCACCCGCACCCGGATGGCGGCCGCGAGCTCGTCGGGGGACCTGCGGGCGTCGAGCACCAGGTACCGGTCGGCGTCGGCCTCGGCGAGCTCCTGGAAGGTCCGCCGCACGCGCTGGTGGAAGTCCAGCGACTCCGACTCCAGCCGGTCGGCGGCGGCCCGGCCGCGGGCCCGCGCGAGGCCCACCTCGGGCGGCAGGTCGAGCAGGATCGTCAGGTCGGGCCGCATGCCCTGCGTGGCCCAGCGGGAGATGGTGCGGACGTCGTCGAGCGGGATCGTGCGCCCGGCCCCCTGGTAGGCCAGCGAGCTGTCGATGAACCGGTCGGTGATGACCACCTCCCCGGCGTCGAGGGCGGGCCGCAGCACCTCGTGTACGTGCTGGGCGCGGTCGGCGGCGTAGAGCAGCGCCTCGGTCCTCGGGGCGATGCCCACCTGCGCCTTGTCCAGCACGATCGAGCGGATGCCGGCCCCGGGCGGGGTGGCGCCGGGCTCGAAGGTGGCGCGGGCCACCAGGCCCTCGTCGGTCAGCCACTCCTGCAGCCGGCGCACCTGGGTGGACTTGCCGGCGCCCTCCCCGCCCTCGAAGGCGATGAGCACCCCACCCCCGGCCAGCCGGCGCCGGGCCGTGGTGTCGCGGCGCAGCGCCGTCATGACGTCGGCGAGCAGCGGCACCGGCCGGCCGTCGTCCATCTGCCGGTAGGCGACCAGCCCGACGGCGACGGCCAGCAGCCCGGCCGCGAACAGCATGATCCGCTCGCCGGAGATCGGCACGGCGACGGCGCCGAGGTCGATCTCGTCCCGCCCGATCAGCCCCACCCCGATCGGCACGAGCGCGAGGGAGATGATCAGCGCCGCCCGGACCAGGGACTGCACGATCGCGAACGTGCGCCCCCGGATCTCGTCCGCCACCTCGGTGCCGATCAGGGTGATGCCGGCCAGGAAGGCCATCCCGGCGAAGAAGCCCATGGCGACGACCAGCACCAGCGAGATCCACAGCGCCGGCGACCAGGACAGGAGCAGCACCACGATCCCGGCGCCGACGATCGCCACCCCGAAGATCCGCTCGCGGGCCAGGTCGCGGGCGACGCTGGGACCGATCCCGATGCCGAGGCCGAGGCCGACGAAGACGGCTCCGAACAGCAGCCCGTAGGCCGCCTGCCCGCCGCCGAGCACGTTGACGTAGGCCTGGCCGGTCGCGATGATCGCGCCCGCCGCGACGAAGGCGCCGGTGATGCCCACGACCAGGCCCCGGATCAGCCGGGTGTGGCCGGCGAAGGAGAACCCCTTGATCAGCGACCCCAGGAAGCTCTCCTGCTGGCCGACGACCGCCCCCGCGGCACGGCGGCCGCTGATCGAGGGCAGGTTCCAGATGACGACTGCGGCGACCAGGAACGTGAGCGCATTCAGGTAGAGAGCGAGATCCACCTCGTCCACCCCGGGCAGCACGTCGCTGACCCGGCTGCCCACGCTGGTGAGCACCGCGAACACGATCGCCGCGACCACCGGTGTCAGCCCGTAGGTGGTGACCAGGGAGAGCTGGTTGGCCGCCTCCAGCTGGTCCTTGCGCAGCATGTTCGGGACGGCGGCGTCCTTGGCCGGGATCCAGAACAGGCTGAAGGCCTCGATGACGAACTGGGCGATGAACAGCCAGAGCAGGTTGTCGACGATCGGGATCGACGCGAACAGCCCGAACCGGAAGACGTCGGTGACCACCATCGTCTTGCGCCGGTCGAACCGGTCGGCGAAGGCCCCGGCCACCGGACCGAGCACGATGGCCGGGAGCAGCCGGAACAGCAGGACGCCGGCCAGCGCGAACTGCTGCGCGGCGTAGTCCTCGAAGGTCAGCGTGGCGGTCACGGTGATGGCGAGCAGGCCCAGCCAGTCGCCGAAGCTGGACAGCAAGGTCGACAGCCACAGCTTGCGGAAGTCGGGCACCCGCAGGACCGCCCGGATCTTGGCCACCAGCCCGACCGCGCCGGAGGAGTCCGCTCCCGAGGGCTCGCCGTCCTCCCGCACGTCCGCCAGCGGCGGCCCCGCGGACGGCGGCACCGGCGTCCCGGCGGGCGGCAGACCGTCGCCCGGGGCGGCCGGCTCCCCGACCGGAGCAGCCGGCACCGCCTCCTCGGGAGGCGGTGCCGGTGAGTTCGGGTCGGCCGGAATGGCGAGCTCCCCAGGTCGGTGGGCGGCGGGGCGGAGCGGGCCCCGGCGGCGTTACGGTACCGGGCGGGGACCACGTTCTCGGCACCGTCTCACCCGGCGGGGGATGCGGTTTCCGACGGTTCCGCGGGCGGGCGGAGCCCTCTCAGGGTCGGGGACGATGACGGCAACCGGGGATCCGGCGCGCCAGGCCGGCAACTCTTCACCCGGTCGTTGGCGCCCGGACACCTACCTGCGGTTCGCCGGGGAACGCGCCCGCCCGTTCGCCGACCTGCTCGCCCGGGTGGGCGCCCCGGATCCGCGGGTCGTCGTCGACCTGGGCTGCGGCGAGGGTTCGCTGACCGCTTCGCTGGCGCAGCGCTGGCCGGGCGCCCGCATCACCGGCGTCGACTCCTCCCCCGAGATGCTCGCCGCCGCCACCGCCACCGCTCCCGGGCACGTGGAGTTCCGGCTCGGCGACGTGCGCGACTGGACCCCGGCCGGCCCGGTCGACGTCGTCGTCAGCAACGCCGTCCTGCACTGGGTGCCCGGGCACCCGGAGCTGATGGCGCGCTGGGCCGCGGCGCTGCCGGCCGGCGGCTGGCTCGCCGTCCAGGTGCCGGGCAACTTCCGGGCACCCACCCACGCGCTGCTCGCCGACCTGTGCCGCCGCCCGGAGTGGGCCGACCGGCTGGCCGGCGTCGCGCCGCGGGCCGACACCGTGCTCGAGCCCGCCGGCTACGCCGAGGTGCTCACCGCGGCGGGGCTGGTGCCCGACGTCTGGGAGACGACGTACCTGCACGTGCTGAGCGGCCCTGACCCGGTGCTGGCCTGGGTGCGCTCGACGGTGCTGCGCCCGGTCCTGGCCCGGCTCGACGACGACGCCGCGGCGGCGTTCTCCGACGCCTACGCCGAGGCGCTGCGGAACGCCTACCCGCCGCGCCCCGACGGCACGACGTTGCTGCCCTTCCGGCGCGTCTTCGCCGTCGGCACCCGCCCCTCCTGACCCCTGCGGGCGGCGGCCGAGCTCAGCGCGGGGTGAGCCGGTAGGCGTGCGTCCGGTAGGGCAGCTCGAGCTCGGCCCGGCCCCGGGTACCGGGGTGCTCGGCCAGCAGCCGGTGGATCGCGGCGAGGAACTCCGTGCGCCGGTCGTCGTCCATGACCGCCACGTAGCTGCGGGTGGCGATCCCGGCGACGACGTCCTCGGGACCCACGCGCTGCACGATCCCCGACTCGACGACCTCGACGTCGGCCCCGAGCTCCTCGGCGAAGCGGTCGACGACGCGCTGGTCGGCCTCGTGCCCGCGCGCCTCGTCGGCGATCAGCTCCTCCAGGGCGGCGATCCACGGAACCCGGTCGTCGCGGGTGTTCCAGACCAGGCCGAGGACCCCGCCGGGGCGGAGCACCCGGCGGATCTCGCGGGCGGCCGGCGCCGGGTCGAACCAGTGCGCGGCCTGCCCGGCCACGACGGCGTCGACCGAGGCGGCCTCCGCCGGGAGCTGCTCGGCGGTGCCCACGGCCGTGGTGACCGCCGGCAACCGTGCGCCGAGCTCGGCCAGCATCTCCGGGGACGGGTCGACCGCCCGCACGCGATGCCCCAGACCCACGACCACGCCGGTCAGCAGCCCCGTGCCCGCGCCCAGGTCCAGGACGTCCAGCGGTCGGCCGCGGTCGAGCAGGAAGCCGACCGCGTCGACCGGGTAGGTCGGGCGCAGCGCCGCGTAGCCGGCCGCGACCGCCCCGAACGAGCGCGCCCGTGCCCGCAGCTCGACGTCCTCCGGCCCCGCCCCGAGCTCGCGCGGGGTGAGGCGGGCGGGGTCCTCCATCAGCCGGCCGAGACCGGGTCCGATGCCGTGGCGGTCGTCTTCTTCGCCGCCGCCTTGGTGGTGGTCGTCTTCTTCGCGGCGGCCTTCTTCGCGGTGGTCTTCTTCGCCGCCGTCTTCTTGGCCGTCGTCTTCGTGGCGGCCTTCTTCTTCGTCACCGGCCCGCGCGCCCGCCGCTCGGCCAGCAGCTCCGCCGCCCGGTCGATGGTGATCGACTCGACGTCGTCGCCCTTGCGCAGGCTGGCGTTGGTCTCGCCGTCGGTCACGTAGGGGCCGAACCGGCCCTCGCGCACGGTGATCTGGCCCTGGGTGACCGGGTCGGGGCCGAGCTCCTTGAGCGGGGCCTTGGCCGCGGCCCGGCCGCGCTGCTTGGGCTGGGCGAAGATCGCCAGCGCCTCGTCCAGGGTGACGGTGAACAGCTTGTCCTCGCTGTCGAGCGACCGGGAGTCGGTGCCCTTCTTGAGGTAGGGGCCGTACCGGCCGTTGAGCGCCTGGATCTCCTCGCCGTCGGGCGCGGTGCCCACGGTGCGCGGCAGGGTGAGCAGCTTGAGGGCGTCGTCGATCGTCACCGTCTCCGGCGACATCGAGGAGAACAGGCTCGCCGTGCGCGGCGACTCCTTGCTGCCCTCGGGGACGACGGTGGTGACGTACGGGCCGTAGCGGCCGGCCTTCACCACCACGGGGTGCCCGGTCTCCGGGTCGGTCCCCAGCTCCCGGTCCCCGGACGGCGCCTCCAGCAGCTCGCGGACCTTCTCCTCGGTCAGCTCGTCGGGCGCGAGGTCCTCGGGGATGCTGACGCGCGCGCCGTCGTCCCCACCGGCCTGCAGGTACGGGCCGTAGCGACCGACCCGGACGACGACCGGGCGGCCTTCGGGGTCGGTGGCCCGCAGCGGGATCGAGTTGATGCCGCGGGCGTCGATCTCCTCCAGCCGCTGGCCGATCACGTGCTTGAGCCCACCGGACTGCGCGATCGCGCCGGCGTGCCGGCCCTCACCGCCGAAGTAGAACTCGGTCAGCCAGGTGACGCGCTGGAGGTTGCCGCCGGCGATCTCGTCGAGCTCCTCCTCCAGCGAGGCGGTGAACTGGTAGTCGACCAGCTGGGCGAAGTACTGCTCCAGCAGGTTGACCACGGCGAAGGCCACGAAGGACGGGACGAGGGCGTTGCCCTTCTTCCAGACGTAGCCGCGGTCCTGGATGGTCTGCATGATCGACGCGAAGGTCGAGGGCCGGCCGATCCCGAGCTCCTCGAGCCGCGCCACCAGGCTGGGCTCGGTGTACCGGGACGGCGGCTGGGTGGTGTGCCCCTTGGCGTCCAGCGACCGGGTGTCCAGCTGCTGGCCGCGCTCGAGGCGGGGCAGCCGGCGCTCGGCGTCGTCGCTGCCGTGGTCGTCGTCGCCGTCCTTCGCCGCGCCCTCGTCACGGGACTCGACGTAGGCGCGCAGGAAGCCGGGAAAGGTGATGGTGCGCCCCGACGCGGTGAACTCGACCGCCTCGTCGGTGGTGCTGCGCCCGGCCAGCCGGACGCTGACGGTCTGCCCGACGGCATCGGCCATCTGGGAGGCGACGGTGCGCTGCCAGATCAGCTCGTAGAGCCGGAACTCGTCGCGGGCCAGGCCGGAGGCCAGCTGCCCGGGGGTCCGGAAGCTGTCACCGGCGGGGCGGATGGCCTCGTGCGCCTCCTGGGCACCCTTGGCCTTCTTCGCGTAGCGCCGCGCCTCGGCCGGCACGTAGGCGTCGCCGTAGAGCTCGCGGGCCTGCTGGCGGGCGGCGTTGATCGCCTCCTGCGACAGGTTCGTCGAGTCGGTCCGCATGTAGGTGATGTGGCCGTTCTCGTACAGCCGCTGGGCCACCCGCATGGTCTGCGCCGAGGACCAGCCGAGCTTGCGGCCGGCCTCCATCTGCAGCGTGGAGGTGGTGAACGGGGCGTACGGACGACGGCGGTAGGGCTTCTCGTCGACCCGGCTGACGCTGACCTGGCGGCCCTCGAGCCGCGCGGCCAGCCCGCGGGCACCGGCCTCGTCGAGGTGCACGACGTCCCCGCTGACGCGACCGGTGGCGGGGTCGAAGTCCTTCCCGGTGGCTACCCGGCTGTCGTCGACGCTGACCAGCTTGGCGCGCACCGTGGTGGGCTCGCCCTCGTCAGCACCGGCCGCGCGGCCGGGGACGGCGAAGGTCCCCTCCAGCGACCAGTAGTCGGCGGCGTGGAAGGCCATCCGCTCCCGCTCGCGCTCCACGACGATGCGCGTGGCGACGGACTGGACGCGACCGGCCGAGAGCTTCGGCAGCACCTTCTTCCACAGCACCGGGCTGACCTCGTAGCCGTACAGGCGGTCGAGGATGCGGCGGGTCTCCTGGGCGTCGACCAGGTCGGTGTCGAGCTCGCGCGGGTTGGCCACGGCGCGGGCGATCGCCTCGGGGGTGATCTCGTGGAAGACCATCCGGCGGACCGGGACGCGCGGCTTGAGGGTGTCGATCAGGTGCCAGGCGATGGCCTCACCCTCGCGGTCCTCATCTGTCGCGAGGAAGATCTCGCTGGCGTTCTTGACCAGCTGCTTGAGCCGGGTGACCTGCTGCTTGCGGTCGGGGCTGACCACGTAGAGCGGCTCGAAGGAGTTGTCGACGTCGACGCCGAGCCGCGCCCAGGCCGCACCCTTGTGCTCGGCCGGGACGTCGGCGGCGTTGCGCGGCAGGTCGCGGATGTGCCCGACGCTCGCCTCGACGACGTAGCCGCTGCCCAGGTAGCCGGCGATCTTGTTGGCCTTGGTCGGCGACTCGACGATGACCAGCGGCCGGCCGCCGGACGCGGCCGAGCCCCGGCGGGTGGGCGTCGTCGCGGCGCCGTCCGTCGTGGGCTCGTTCTCGGTTCCGGTCTGCGTGGTCTTCGTGGGCACGGGACTCCTGTCGGTGGTGCTGAGGTGGTGCGGGCGCGGCATGCGTGTCCGGGCCGGGCCGGCCCTGGCGCGCCGGCCCCGGGAGTGTCCGGGACCGGGCGGGCGCCACCGCGGAACGCCCCTCGGCGGGCCACGGTAAGCCAACCCGGCGCGGGGGCGCCGGGCGCGACCGTCCGTGGGCGTGCCGCCACCCCCACCAACGTGGATGGTGCGGCCGTGTTCCCGCAGGTGGAAGGCGGCCTACCGAGAAGGGGGCAGTCGCCCGGCGTGCTCAGGGGGCGCTGGTGGTGAGTTCGGACCCGCTGGAGGTCGTCGTCGCCTCGCCGACGACCACCGAGCGCCGCTTGGACACCACGACCGCGGCCACGACGACGACCACGGCGGCCAGCGCGATCGCCAGCCGGACCGGGGTGTTGGCGCCCTCCCCCACCGACAGGGCGACCACCGCGGGCGCGATCAGCAGCGCCACCAGGTTCATCACCTTGAGCAGCGGGTTGATCGCCGGGCCGGCGGTGTCCTTGAAGGGGTCGCCCACCGTGTCGCCGATGACGGTGGCCGCGTGGGCCTCGCTGCCCTTCCCGCCGTAGCTGCCGTCCTCCACCATCTTCTTGGCGTTGTCCCAGGCGCCGCCGGAGTTGGAGAGGAACACCGCCATCAGCGTGCCGGCCGCGATGGCGCCGACCAGGTAAGCGGCGAGCGGGCCGATACCGAGCCCGAAGCCCACCGCCACCGGGGCGAGCACGGCCAGCAGGCCGGGTGTGGCCAGCTCGCGCAGCGAGTCCTTGGTGCAGATGTCGACGACCCGGCTGTAGTCCGGCCGCTCCTCGAACGTCATGATCCCGGGGTGCGTGCGGAACTGCTCGCGCACCTCGAAGACCACCCGTCCGGCAGCACGGGACACGGCGCTGATGGCCAGCCCGGAGAAGAAGAAGACGACCGCGGCGCCGAGGACCGCGCCGACGACGTTGTTCGGGTTGACCAGGCTGAAGGCGTCCCCGAGCGTGGCGCCGGCGTCGTCGAGCGCGACGGCGACCTGGGCGTTGTACGAGCCGAAGAGCGCCGTGGCCGCCAGCACGGCGGTGGCGATGGCGATGCCCTTGGTGATCGCCTTGGTGGTGTTGCCGACGGCGTCGAGGTCGGTGAGCACCCGGGCGCCGTCGTCGTCGATGTCCCCCGACATCTCGGCGATGCCCTGGGCGTTGTCGCTCACCGGGCCGAAGGTGTCCATGGAGACGATGACGCCGGCCGTGGTGAGCAGCCCGCACCCGGCGAGCGCCACGGCGTAGAGCGCGGCCCCGCCACCGATGAGGAAGGCGCCGTAGACCGCCCCACCGATGAGCAGCGCCGCGTAGACCGCCGACTCCAGCCCCAGCGAGATGCCCGACAGGATGACCGTGGCCGGCCCGGTCAGGGAGCTGCGGCCGACGTCCTTCACCGGCTTGCGGCTGGTCTCGGTGAAGTAGCCGGTGAGCTGCTGGATGGCCGCGGCCAGGACGACGCCGATGATCACGGCCACGAGGCCCAGCACCTGCGGGCTGACCGTCAGGCCCGCACCCCCACCGGTGCCGGGCAGCACGGTGAACGCGGCGACCGCCACCAGCACCAGCGACACGACGGCGGAGACGAAGAAGCCGCGGTTGATCGGGGCGAGGCCGTTGCGGTCGTTCGTGCCCGGGTTGGTGGCCAGCACGCCCACCACCGAGGCGATGACGCCGATCGCCGCCACCACGAGCGGGAAGACCATGCCCACCGAGCCGAAGAAGACCTGGCCCAGGATGAGCGCGGCGACCAGGGTGACGGCGTAGGACTCGAAGAGGTCGGCGGCCATGCCGGCGCAGTCGCCGACGTTGTCGCCCACGTTGTCGGCGATGGTCGCGGCGTTGCGCGGGTCGTCCTCCGGGATGCCGGCCTCGACCTTGCCGACCAGGTCGGCGCCGACGTCGGCGGCCTTGGTGAAGATGCCGCCGCCCACGCGCATGAACATCGCCAGCAGGGCACCACCGAACCCGAAGCCCTCGAGGACCACCGGGGCGGTCTCGTCGAAGAGCAGCAGGACCAGGGCCGCACCGAACAGCCCCAGGCCGATGGTGATCATCCCGCAGACGCCACCGGTGCGGTAGGCGATGCGGAAGGCGGGCCGGTAGCCGCCTTCGCGCGCCGCCGCGGCCACCCGGACGTTGCCGCGGGTGGCCAGCGTCATGCCGATGAAGCCCACCAGCGCGGAGAACAGGGCGCCGACGAGGAAGAACACCGCCCGGCCCAGCCGCGTGCCCAGCCCGCCGTCGGCCACCGGGAGCACCAGCAGCAGGGCGAAGACGACCACCGCGAAGACGCCGAGCGTGCGGAACTGCCGCCGCAGGTAGGCCGCCGCGCCCTCCTGGACGGCCCGGGCGATCTCCTTCATCCTCTCCGTGCCCTGATCGGCGGCGAGGACGGCGCGGACCAGGTAGGCGGCGAAGGCCAGGGCGGCGAGGGAGATCGCGAGGATGACGGCGACCAGCGCCGTCTCCCCGCCGGACAGCGATCCGTCGGGCATGGGTCCTCCAGGCGTCGGCGGCCGCCCGGGAGGCGCCGTGCTCCCCGGTGCGGCGGAGGTCGGCGTCCCGGGGTCGGGCCCCGGGACGGCGCGAAGTGTAAGGGAGATCACACTCCTTGTGGCCGGTCCGCGCGCTCCTTCTCCCGACGACCCGGCGGCCGCTTGCGCCCGGGTGTGACAGTGGGGAGGTGACCGAGCACAACCCGGTCCGGTCGGCTCCCCCTCCCGGCACGGACGACCGGTCCGGGGGCGCTGCGGTCCCGCCCGGCGGCGGCGAGCTGCTGGCCGCGCTGCTGGCGCACACGGCCGAGGACGAGCAGCCGGTGACCCACGTGCACCACCTGCCGGTGCGCGAGAGCCGCACGGCCGCGTGGCCGGAGTGGGTGGAGCCGGGCCTGCGCGACCGGCTGGTGGCGCGCGGCGTGCACGCGCCGTGGCAGCACCAGGTCGCGGCGGCGGAGGCGGCGCGGGAGGGCCGGCACGTCGTCGTCGCCACCGGCACCGCGTCGGGGAAGTCGCTGGCCTACCAGCTGCCGGCCCTGACCGCGCTCGCCGAGGACCCGCGCGCCTGCGTCCTGTACCTCGCGCCCACCAAGGCGCTGGCCCGCGACCAGCTGGCCTCGGTGGCCCAGCTCGCGGACCCCTCGGTGCGGCCGGCCCCCTACGACGGCGACACCCCGGCGGAGGAGCGGGACTGGGTCCGGCGGCACTCCCGCTGGATCGTCACCAACCCCGACATGCTGCACCGCGGGATCCTGCCCGCGCACCAGCGCTGGTCGAGCACGCTGCGCCGGGTGGCCTACGTGGTGATCGACGAGTGCCACGCCTACCGCGGGGTGTTCGGCTCGCACGTCGGGCACGTGCTGCGCCGGCTCCGCCGCATCTGCCGCCGGTACGGCGCGGACCCGGTCTTCGTGCTGGCATCGGCCACGGTGGCCGACCCCGCCGCCGCGGCGACCCGGCTGGTCGGCGCGGACGTCGTCGCCGTCACCGACGACGGCTCCCCGCGCCCGGGCGCCACCTTCGCGCTCTGGGAACCGCCGCTCACCGAGCGGACCGGCGAGCACGGGGCCCCGCTGCGCCGCTCGGCGGCGGCCGATGCCGCCGGTCTGCTCGCCGACCTCGTCGAGCGGGGCGCGCGGACGCTGGCGTTCGTGCGCTCGCGCCGCAGCGCGGAGTCGGTGGCCGAGCAGGCCCGCCGGATCCTCGCCGACCGCGGCCGCGGCGACCTGGTGGGCCGGGTGGACTCCTACCGCGGCGGCTACCTGCCCGAGGAGCGCCGGGAGCTGGAGCGGGCGCTCTCCGCCGGGGACCTGCTGGGCGTGGCGACCACCAACGCGCTCGAGCTCGGCATCGACATCGCCGGCCTGGACGCGGTGGTGCTGGCCGGCTACCCCGGGACGCTGGCCTCGCTCTGGCAGCAGGCCGGGCGCGCCGGCCGGGCGCAGCGGGAGTCGCTGGTGGTGTTCGTCGCCCGCGACGACCCGCTGGACCACTACCTCGCCCACCACCCGCGGGCGGTGTTCGGGCGGCCGGTCGAGGCCACCGTCACCGACCCGGCCAACCCCTACGTGCTGGGCCCGCAGCTGTGCTGCGCCGCGGCCGAGCTCCCGCTGGTGCCCGCGGACCTGGCCGACTTCGGCGGCCCGGTGGCGGAGGCGCAGCTCGCGGAACTGGTGGCCGCCGGGCAGCTGCGCCGGCGTCCGGCCGGGTGGTACTGGGCCGGGCGCGGCCGCCCCGACGTCGACATCCGCGGCAGCGGGGACGAGCCGGTGGCGATCATCGAAGCCGGCACCGGCCGGCTGCTCGGCACCGTCGACGGCGGCGCCGCGCACTCCACCGTGCACGAGGGCGCGCTCTACGTGCACCGCGGTGACACCTTCGTCGTCGACGAGTTCGACCTCGAGGACGCGTGCGCGGTCGTGCACCCGGAGAGCCCCGACTGGACCACGGTGGCCCGCGACGTCACCGACCTGGCGATCGTCTCGACCGAGCAGACCCGGCCGCTGGGCACGGTCACCGCGCACACCGGCGTCGTGGACGTGACCAACCAGGTGGTGGCGTACCAGCGGCGGCGGCTGGGCACCGGCGAGGTGCTCGCCGAGTTCCCGCTCGACCTCCCCGCCCGCCAGCTGCGGACCAAGGCGGTGTGGCTGACCCTCGACCACAGCGCCGTGCAGCGGGCGGAGGTCGACGACGCGGCGCTGCCCGGCTCGCTGCACGCCGCCGAGCACGCGGCGATCGGCATCCTGCCGCTGCTGGCGACCTGCGACCGCTGGGACCTCGGCGGCCTCTCCACCGCGGTGCACCCCGACACCGGGACGGCGGCGATCTTCGTCTACGACGGCCACCCCGGCGGGGCGGGCTTCGCCGAGCGCGGCTACGCGGCGCTGCGGCGCTGGCTGCAGGCGACGCGGGCCACGGTGGCCAGCTGCGAGTGCGAGAGCGGCTGCCCGTCGTGCGTGCAGTCGCCCAAGTGCGGCAACGGCAACGACCCCCTCGACAAGGCCGGCGCGGTCCGGGTGCTCGACGTCGTCCTGGACGAGCTCGCCACCGCCGACGAGCGGGGGCCGGACGACGACGGCGACGAGGGGGACGGCGCCCTCGTGGAGGCCCGCGGTCCCGCGGCCCCGGCTCCCGCCACCGCTGCCGCCGGGAGGTCGCCCGCGCCGGCCGAGGAGGACCTCGTCTTCTGACCGGGCCGGCGCGGCCTGCGCGACCGGGCCGGCGCGGGCCCGGCCGTCCGCGCCGTGCACGCCGAGCCGGCCCAGCCGCAGCGGCACGCGCACGGTGACCTCGGCGACCGCGCCCCCGGTGACCCGGCACCCGGTCAGCTCGGCCCCGTTGGCGGTGGCGACCTCGGCCGCCGCGGCGCAGGCCGCCGGATCCCCCAGCACCGCGCGCCCGGCGGCGGCCAGGGCGGCGAGATCCGCCGCCGTCGCCGCCCGGTGGCGAGCCACCGTAGCGAGACCCACCAGCACCGCCCCGGCCGCGACCGTCACGAGGACGGCGGAGAGCACCAGCACCCACACCGTGGCCGAGCCGCGCTCCCTGCTCATCCGAGGTGCCCCGTTCCGGGCTCGCGCTGCGCCACCGCCTCAGCGGTGACGGTGATGCGCCAGGGCAGCGGCCCCAGGGGCC
Organism: Blastococcus sp. SYSU DS1024; assembly: GCF_054050795.1. Taxonomy (NCBI): domain Bacteria; kingdom Bacillati; phylum Actinomycetota; class Actinomycetes; order Geodermatophilales; family Geodermatophilaceae; genus Blastococcus; species Blastococcus sp. SYSU DS1024. The sequence continues at coordinate 23,924 of NZ_JBJHAA010000003.1, read as the reverse complement.
GGATCGCCGCCGTCACCGTCACGCGGACCTCGTTCCCGATGCCGGTGACCGCGGTGCGGGCGCCCGCCGGCGCCGCCTGGCCGGCCCACTCCGCGACGACCGCGGCCTCCTCGCCGCGCGACGCGGCCCGGGCCCCCTCCCGGGCCGCGTCGACGCACCGGAGATGGGCGCCGACGACCGTCACCGCGGCGACGGCCCCGGCGAGCACGAGCAGCAGGACCGGCAGGACCACGGCCGTCTCGGCGGTGACCATCCCGGCCTCCCCGCGCCGGGCCGCTGGGTGTGCCACCGCTCAGGAGAGCGTGGCCAGCGCGGCGTCGACCAGCTCGGTGAGCCCGGTGACGATGGAGTCACCCGAGACCACCCGGTAGAGCACGGCGGCGAAGGCGCAGGCGGCCACCGTCCCGACGGCGTACTCGGCGGTGCTCATCCCGGCCTCCCCCGCGGCCCGCAGGCGGGCCCAGCGGCCGGCCCGCCGCCCGGGGAGCAGCCCCGGATCGCCGTCCGGCCGGGTCGGAGCGGCGGCGTCGGCGGCGGCATCGGCGGCGGCATCGGCGACGGTGTCGGCGTGGGCAGCGGGCAGGTCGGCGGTCATGGCGGTCCTCTCGGTCGGGCCCCGGCGGGGCGGTGCACCGAGCCTGGCGCCCCGGGCCGGGCGACCCCAGGGCCGCGGCCCGGTTGTGGAGGGAGCCGGGGGCTGTGGACGCATCAGCCGAAGACGTCGCCGGCGATGCCGAGCACGAGCGGCACCACGCCGAGGCAGACGAACGCCGGCAGGAAGCACAGCCCGAGCGGGGCCAGCACCCACACGCCCGCCCGCTGGACCGCCGCCCGGGCCTGCGCGCGGACCGCCGACCGGGTCTCCTCGGCCAGGGCGGCCAGCGCCGGCACCGCGGCGGCGCCGGACTCACCCGCCCGTACCAGCACGCGCGCCAGACCGGCCAGCTCGGCCGGCTGGTCGGCCCAGGCCCGGCGGGGCTCGGCACCCATCCGGTGCAGCCCGGCCACGCCGCGCAGGCGCCGGCCGAGCGGGTCGGGCACCGCACCGGCCACCGCGGCGAGCGCCCCGGTGACCGGCAGGCCCGCGGTCAGGCAGGCGGCGAGCAGCTCGCAGGCCCCCGGCAGCTCCCGCAGGAGGGCCGCGCGCTCGGCGGCGTCCTGGTCGGGGGACGCGCCGCGCAGCAGCCGCTCCCCCGCAGCGGTGACCACGACGGCGGCGCACGCCCCGGGCGCACCGCCCAGCAGCAGACCCGCCGCGACGCCGGCGGCGCCCGCGAGCAGCCAGCGGCGCCGAGCGGCCGCGGGCGCGGCGCGGGCGACGGCCGGCGGAGGGCCGGGCCCGGTCACCCGGCGGACCCGCTCGCCGACCACGGCCGCGCCCGGCACCCACACGGCCACCGCCACGGCGAGCAGCAGCACCGGCAGCGCGCCGGTCATCGCGCGATCCGCCGCAGCAGGCGGCCGGTCCACGCGATGCCGGCCACCTCCAGGAGCACCCCGGCCACCAGCAACCCCTGCCCGGTGCCGGTGCGGGTGAGGACGTGCCACGGGTCGGCGCCGATCCCGGCGCCCATCGCGAGCCCGAGCACCGGCAGCCCGGCCAGCAGCCGGGCGCTGGCCCGGGGCCCGGCGGTGGCCACGAGCAGCTCGCGGTGCCGGCGCAGCCGGGCCCGGAGATCGCCCTCGACCGCCGCGACCACGGCGGCCAGGGAGCAGCCGGTGCGGGCGCTCAGCGCGACGGCGGCCGAGAGCCGGGCGAGCGCGGCGGCGACCCCGTCGGCGTCGGGTGCCCCCGCAGCCCCCGCGGGCACCGGCGCGCGGACGGCCCGCACCAGCGCTGCGGCGCACTCCGGGTCGGGGCAGTCGGCGACGGCGGCGCGTACCGCCTCGTCCAGCGTGCGGCCCGCCCGCAGCTCCGCCGCCAACGCGGCCAGCGCGTCGGCGAGCACCCCCTGGCGCGCGGCGTCGGCGACGGCCCTCCGGCGGGCCAGCCGGCCGCGGGCCGCGAACGCCGCGCAGCCGGCGGCGAGCACCGCGACCAGCGGCGTGCCGAGCAGCGCTCCCGCGCCTCCGGCGACCACCGCGGCGGTGAGCGGCAGCGGAGGCCGCCGAGGCGGGCCCCCGGCAGCGGCCGGCGCCACCCGGAGCAGCCGGCGGCGGACCACCGCGCGGCCGTCCGGCCAGAGCAGCGCCGCGCCCGCGGCGGCCAGCAGCGCCGCGGTCACGGGCCCGCCAGCAGCCGCCGCAGCGCCGCGCCGGCCGGGCACGGCCCGCCGTCGGCCCGCCAGCCCGGCTCCACCACCACGAGCTCGCCGTCCCGGCGCAGCAGGCCGATCTCCTCGACCCGGCGTCCCCCGGGCGCCCGCCGCAGGTGCACCACCACGTCGAGCGCGGCCGCGGCCTGGCTGTGCACCGCGGCGCGCCCCAGCCCGGCGGCCACCCCCAGCGCCTCCAGCCGGGCGGGCACCTCGGCCGACCGGTTGGCGTGCAGGGTGCCGCACCCGCCGTCGTGACCGGTGTTCAGCGCGGCCAGCAGGTCGACCACCTCGGGCCCCCGCACCTCCCCGACGACCAGCCGGTCGGGGCGCATGCGCAGCGCCTGCCGGACGAGATCGCGCAGGCCGACCGCGCCCGCGCCCTCGACGTTCGGCGGCCGGGTGAGCAGGCGGACCACGTGCGGGTGGGGTGGGGTCAGCTCGGCGGCGTCCTCGCACAGCACCAGACGCTCGGCCGGATCCACCTCGCCCAGCAGCGCGGAGAGCAGGGTCGTCTTCCCCGAGCCGGTGCCCCCGGTGACCAGGAACGCCAGCCGCCGCGCCACGACCGCCCGCACCAGCGCCCCGCTCTCGCCGGGCAGCGCCCCCAGCGCCTCGAGGTCGGCCAGCGCCTGCGAGCACCGGCGCAGCACCCGCAGCGACAGGCACGTGCCCCCGCCGGAGACCGGCGGGAGGACCGCGTGCAAGCGGGTGCCGCCGGGAAGGCCGACGTCCACCCAGGGCGCCGCGTCGTCGAGTCGGCGCCCGGCCGACGCGGCCAGCCGCACGGCCAGCCGGCGCACCGCGTCGTCGTCGGGGAACCGGACACCGGCCGCCGGCTCCAGGCCGGCCCCGCGGTCCAGCCAGACCTCGCCGGGCCCGTTGACCAGGACGTCGGTGACCCCGGGCAGCCGCAGCAGCGGCTCCAGCGGGCCGGCACCGGCCAGTTCGTCCACGGCGTCGCGCGCGGCGAGCAGGACGTCGCGGTCACCCAGGAGCCCCCCGGCCTCGTCACGCACCAGGGCGGCCACGCCTGCCCGGGAGGGGACCCCGTCGGCGACGGCGAGCCGGGCCCGCACCCGGTCCAGCAGCGACGGCTCGCTCACCGGCCGGCCGCCTCGGGCAGCGCTGCGAGCACCCGCCGGGCGACGGCGGCCAGCGCGGACCGGGGCTGCGCACCGGGGAGCTGCCCGCGCTCGGCCCGGGCGACCGCACCCCGGTCGTGCGGCAGCTCGGCGAGCACCGGCCGACCCACCACCTCGGCCACGTCACCGGGCGCCAGCCCGCCGGGCCCGGTGCGCACCACCAGCTGCGCCGAGGACCACGGCGAGCCGTCGGCCGCGACGAGCTCCCGGGCGGCCGTGGCGGCGCGCAGCCGGGCCGGCACCACGAGCAGCGCGAGGTCGGCGTCGGCCAGCACCTCCTGCGGCCCGCGCCCGATGCCGTCCGGCCCGGGGCGCGGCAGGTCCACGACGACCGGGCGCCCGGTGCCGCGGCCGGCGTCCACCACCGCGGCCAGCGCCGCACCGGGGACCGGCGTCGCTCCGCCCCGGTCGGCCGAGACCAGGTGGACGCCGGCGACCTCGGGCAGCGCGGCCAGCAGCGCCTGGCCGGCCACGCCGCCGCGCAGGCCGGTCAGCTCGGGCCAGCGCAGCCCCTCGGCGCGCTCCGCGCCGAGCAGCAGGTCCAGCCCGCCGCCCCAGGCGTCGGCGTCGACCAGCACCGCACCCCCGGGCGCGGCCAGCGCGATCGCGGCGGCCACGGTGCTGGTGCCCGCCCCACCGCAGGCACCGCCCACCGCGACCAGCCCACCCCGTTCGGCCGGCGCCCGGACGGCGGTGGCGCAACGGGTGAGCAGCCAGGCCTCGTCCGCGGGGAGCACCGCCACCCGCTCGGCTCCGACCTCGACCGCCGCGGCCCACCCGGCGGCGGGCAGCTCCCCGCGGGAGACCACCACCACGCCCGGCCGGCGGGGCAGCCTGCCCGGCGCCCCGCCGCTCAGCTGCTCGGCGCCGACCAGCACCAGCGGCGCCTCGCGGTGGGCCCGGCGCAGCGCCGGGCCGCCGGTGGCCACCTCCGCCTCGGCGCCGGCGGCGGCGACCAGGCGGAGCAGCTCGTCGAGCAGCTCGTCGTCGGTGCTCACGACGAGCGGGCGGAGCGGTCGGGACGGCGTCGGGACGGGCACGGGGCGACCCCATCGGACGCCCGGGGGACGGCACCAGAACGGAAGGGGAACTGTGGATGACCCCATCGGGTGTGGACACCGTGCATCCCGGTGCCCTACCTGCCGATCCAGCTACCGTGACTGACGTGTCCCGCGCCGCGGCGTTCTTCGACCTCGACAAGACGGTCATCGCCAAGTCCAGCACGCTGGCCTTCGGCCGGCCGTTCTTCCACGGTGGGCTGATCAACCGGCGCGCCGTGCTGAAGACGGCGTACGCGCAGTTCGTCTTCTCCCTCGCCGGCGCCGACGCCCAGCAGATGGAGCGGCTGCGCACCCAGCTCACCGCGATGGTCACCGGCTGGGACGTCGCGACGGTGCACGAGATCGTCCGCGAGACCCTGCACGAGATCGTCGACCCGCTGGTCTACGCCGAGGCCGCCGATCTCATCGAGGAGCACCGCGCCGCCGGCCGGGAGATCATCATCGTCTCCAGCAGCGGGGCGGAGATGGTGGAGCCCATCGGCGAGATGCTCGGCGTCGACCGCGTCGTCGCCACCCGGATGGTCGTCGAGGACGGCCGGTACACCGGCGAGATCGAGTTCTACGCCTACGGCGAGCACAAGGCCGAGGCGATCCGCCGGCTGGCCGCCGAGGGCGGGTACGACCTGGCCGACTGCTACGCCTACAGCGACTCGATCACCGACCTGCCGATGCTCTCGGTCGTGGGCCACCCCACCGCCGTCAACCCCGACCGCGGGCTGCGCAAGGCCGCGCTGCAGCGCGGCTGGCCGGTGCTGCGCTTCGAGCGGCCGGTGAGCATGCGCTCCCGGTTCTCGGTGCCGCCGGCGCCGGTGGTCACCGGCGCCGCCATGGGCGTCGGCGCCGCCGTCGTCGGGCTCGCCTGGTACGCCCGGCACCGGGCGCTGCGCGCCGGGCTGCCGCCCGCCACCGCGCCGGCGCCGCGGCGGCGTCGCCGCGGCGCCTGACGCTCAGCGACCGAACCGCTCCCGGAGCCCGTCGACGAGGGTGCGCGCGCCCGACACCGGGGTGAACGCGCGCGCGGCCGCGGTCAGCGCCGCCACCTCGTCCTCGGCCAGCTCCAGGTCGTCGGCGGCGGCGTTGAACTCCAGCTGCTCCACGCTGGAGGCGCCGGGGATCACCACCACGCGCGGCTGCGCGACCAGCCACGCCAGCGCGACCTGGGCGGGGGTCGCGTCGTGCGCGTCGGACACCTGGCGCAGCACGTCGAGCAGCGGCTCGACCCGGCGCAGGTTCTCGGTGCCGAACAGGGGGTTGGCCGCGCGCACGCCCCCGGGCCGGTGGTCGGCCGAGTACTTCCCGCCGAGCAGGCCCTGGGCCAGCGGGCTGTAGGCGATGACCAGCCGGTCCTCGCGCTCGGCGAAGGGGACCAGGTCCTCGAGCGGGCCGGCGTGCGCCAGCGAGAACTGCACCTGGTTCGCGACCACGGGCGCACCGAACGCGGCGTCGGCGGCCCGCCAGCGGTCCAGCGAGTAGTTGGAAACGCCGGCGGCGCCGATCCGCCCCTCGTCGAGCAGCGCCCGCAGGCCCGGCATGGTCACCGTGTCGGGCACCACCGGGTTGGGCTGGTGCACCTGGTAGAGCGGGATGCGGTCCAGGCCCAGGCGGCGGGCGCTGCCCGTCCAGCGCTGCCGCACCACCCGGGGGAACGGCGCCACCGGGAAGATCTTGCTGGCGACGACGACCTGGTCCCGCTCCTCCCCCAGCGCCTCGCCGAGGATCCGCTCGCTCCGCCCGAAGCCGTAGATCTCGGCGGTGTCGAACAGGGTGATGCCGAGCTCGCGCGCCCGGCGCACGATGTCGCGGGCTGCCCGGTCGGCGTAGGTGTCGCCGTACCCCCACTCGCGGGAGCCGAACTGCCAGGTGCCCAGACCGATGCGGCTGACGGGGCCGAGCCCCGGGACGTCGAGAGTGCGCATGCCCCCAGTCTCAGCCGCGGAGCAGGCTCTCGCAGATGGCCAGTCCTTCCAGGGCCCCGTGCTCGGTGGCGCGGCAGCAGTGCACCAGCCACGCGGCCACGCCCTCGGGGGTGCCCGCCGCGTAGCCGGCCAGCGCCTCGCCGTAGGCCTCCCGGCCGAGCTCGACGAAGCCCACCTCGGGCACCGACACGGCCTTCGGGTCCAGCCCGCGGGCGATGCCGGTCAGCCGGGCCGCACCCCGGGCGACGACGCCGTCGGCCACGCCGAACGGTGCCAGCGCCGCCAGCTCGCCGTGCACCAGCGCCGCCACGAGGACGGCGGGCACGGTGGAGGTGCTGCTGGCCACGGAGAACAGGCCGGCCAGCCGGGGGCCGGCGTGCGCGGCCGGACGACCGAGCGCGGCCCGGTCGGCGAGGTCCGCGGCGGCCAGCACGTGCAGGCGGGCCAGCACCTGCCCCGGCGCCCGCGGCCAGGTCTCGACCATCGAGCCCAGCGCCGCCGAGACCCGCAGCGCGCCCTGCACCACCGGGTCGTCCACCCCGCCGGCCCGCAGCTCGGCGAGCGGCACGTCGACGCCGGCCAGCGCCGCGGAGGCCCGCGCCCCGCGCAGGGCCGACTCGGTGCTCACGCCCGCGGACTCCCGGCGCAGCACGCGGTGCCCCAGGAGCCGGTCCACGCCGGCACGGGCCGCGTCGGCGGCGTCGCGCACGCCCGGCAGGTCGAGGAGGGGCGCCAGGGGGTCCGGGTCACCCGGACGGGCTGCGGGGCGGGCCGCGCCGGGGCGGACGGGGATGCTCACGGCCACGACGGTACGAGGCGGGGCGTGCGGGCCCGCGAGCCCCTGCCCTACGCTGCCTCCTTGCCATGGCCCGACCTGTCACCCTGCTGCTCGTGCGCCACGGGCAGAGCGAGTGGAACGCCGCGGGCCGCATGCAGGGCCAGGTGGCCCACGTGCCCCTGACGCCGCTGGGCCGCACGCAGGCCGAGGCGGCCGCCGCGGAGCTGGCCGGCCTGCGGCCGGGTGCGCTGCTCTCCAGCGATCTGCTCCGCGCGGTGCAGACCGCCGAGTACTGCGCCCGCGCCACCGGGCTGCCCTTCAGCACCACCCCGGCGCTGCGCGAGCAGGGGTACGGCGTCCTGGAGGGCCGGCCGTCCCGGGAGCTGTGGGACGTCGTCGACTGGTCCGACGCCCACTGGTCCGCCGAGGGCGGCGAGAGCCTGGCCGAGTTGCACGCGCGGGTGGCGGCCTACCTCACCCAGCTGTGCGCCGAGCCCCCGGCCGACGTGGTCGCGCTGGTGACCCACGGGGACACGATCCGCGCGGTGCAGGCCGTGGCGGCCGGGCTGGGGCCCGACGCGATGCCCGCGATCACCCCGCACAACGGCTCGGTGACCCGGCTGGAGATCTGCGAGTGAGGACGGCCCGGCCGTGCGGCCGGGCCGTCGTCCCCGCTCAGCGACGGCGGAGGAAACCCTGCACGAGACGCCCGATGCCACCACCGGAGGAGGCCGAGCGACCGCGCCCGGTGCCGGAGGTGGCCCGGCGGCCACGCCCGGTGCCCCTGCTCGCGGACGTCCTGCGGCCCAGGCCCCGGCCACCCCGCGTCGCGCTCTGCGCCGTGCCCGTCAACTTCCCGAGGATGCTCATGCGGGATCCGGTGCCCGCCGCCGGCCGGGCCGATGCGGCGACCGGCGATGTGCCCCTCCGACGCGGCGTGGCGTGACGCGCTGCGCGTCGCCCTGCGCAGCGCGCGCGGTCAGGCGCCGACCTCCACGAGGTCGACCACGAAGACCAGCGTCGAGCCGCCGGGGATGGGTCCGCGGTCCTGCTCGCCGTAGCCCAGCTCGCTGGGGATGACGATCACCCGCCGGCCACCGACCTGCATGCCGGTGATCCCCTGCTCGAAGCCCGGGATGACCTGCCCCGCGCCGAGGGTGACCGGCAGGGTCTCGTCGGCGCCCCGGCTCCACGAGGAGTCGAACTCCTCGCCGGTCTCGTAGAACCCGCCCACGTACTTCACCGCGACGGTGCTGCCCTCGACGGCCTCCGCGCCGTCCCCGACCACCACGTCCTCGACGACGAGCTCGGTCGGTGCGGGCTCGTCGGACGCGGGCACCTCGGGAGCCTCGGAGAGGTCGGTGGTCACCTCGTCGGCGACCACCGCCGTCGAGCCGGCGGACGACGAACCGGTCCCGTCCTCCCCGCCGCACGCGGTGAGGGCGACGGCGAGGGCCAGGGCGAGCAGGGTGCCGGGAACGGTGCGGCGGGTCATGGGGAACTCCTGGACGAGCGGCGGCTCGGATCGGGACCGGGACGGCGCTGCCCGGGCGGATGCGGGGGCACGACGGCCCCGCGGCCCATCGTCCCAGAACGCTCCGCCGGGCCCCTGGGGCGCGGTCGGGCGGCGCAGAGGGCGTCGGCTCCCCGGTGCGGCCCGGCGGCCGCGTCCCGCGGGGCTCAGCCCTCCGGTTCGGGGAAGCGGGCGCCCGCGGCCAGCTGGCTGCCGTCGGCGACCCGCGCCGCCCGGCCGACCAGGGTGATCTCCCCGTCCCCGCCGATGGACGCCCCCCGCCCGACGTCGACGCCGTCGTCGAGCACCGACCGGGTCACCGTCGCCCCCGAGCGCACCCGGACGCCCGGCAGCAGCACCGAGTCGACGACCGTGGCGCCCCGCTCGACCACCACGCCCGGGGAGAGCGCCGAGCCGCGCACGTTGCCGGAGATCCGGGTACCGCCGGACAGCAGGCTGTTCTCGATCCTCCCGTCGTCGAGCACCCGGGCGGCGCTGTGCCGCCCACCCCGGGTGTGCACGGGCCAGCGCGGGTCGTCGAGGTCCAGCGGCGGCTCCTCGTCGAGGAACTCGCGGTTCGTCCGCCAGTAGGACTCGATGGTGCCGACGTCGCGCCAGTAGCCGTTCAGCGGGTAGGCGCGGGCAAGCCCGTCCTTCGTCTGCGCGGGCAGCAGGTGGTCGCCGAGGTCCTCCAGGCCGTCCTCGCCGACATCGCGGCTCAGTGCCTCCAGCCGGTCCAGCGTGGGCTCCGGGGAGAAGACGAACACCTCGTTGGTCGCCGTCGTCGTCGCCGGGTCGTCGGGCTTGTAGGCGTAGCCGGTCACCCGGCCCCCCTCACCGACCTCGACGATGCCGTAGCGGGAGGCGTCGTCCGCCTCGACCTCGGTGGTCACCATCGTGACCTCCGCCCCGGAGCCCAGGTGACTGTCGACGACGTCGCGGTAGTCCAGCTTGTAGACGGCGTCGGAGCTCACGACCACGAGCGCGTCGGGGGCGAACTGCCGGATCAGCTCGGACTGCCGCCACAAGCCGTCGGCGGTGCCCTCGGTGAAACCGCCCCGCTCGCTGCCCTGGAACGGCGGCAGCATCATGAGGCCGCCGTTCGTGCGGTCCAGGTCCCAGGGGCGACCGCCGCCCAGGTGCTCGTTGACCGACTGCGGCTGGTACTGCACCGACACCCAGACGTTCGCGATCGACGAGTGCTCGCAGTTCGACAGCGGGAAGTCGATCAGCCGGTAGACCCCGGCGAACGGGACGGCGGGCTTGGCCCGCTGCTCGGTGAGCAGTTCCAGCCGGTTGCCCTTGCCACCGGCGAGCACGAGCACGAGGACCTCGGGGAGCGCCATGGGCCCTCGCTACCCGGTCGCCGGGCCGCGCACCCGCGGTTGTCAGCTCCGCCGTACGGAGCCGACGAACCCGGCGATCCGCTCGTGCAGCTCCGCGGCCCGCTCGGCGACCACCTCCGCGGGGTCCCGCTCCTGCAGCCACGGCGGGATCTCGGTCCGGACGCGCCGGGAGCACTGCAGGTCCGCGCAGATGTAGGTGCCCACCGTGTTGCCGTTGCGCCCGGCGTCCCCGGTGCGCCGGGCGGTGAACAGCGACACGGCGTCGCCGGACTGCGCGGTCTGGCAGAGCAGGCACATCGCCGCCGTCCGGCTGGACATGCGGCTCTCGGCGGCCCGGACGGCGATCCCGACGGTCTCGCCGTCGACCTGCGCGACCAGGTACCCGCGCAGCGGAGCCTTCGGGTCGCGCCAGCCGAGCACGACCTGCTCGCCCCAGTCCAGCTCGCCGAAGTCCGTGGGCAGCGTGAGGGTCTTCGCCTCGCCGCGGGAGCAATTGACGAACGAGCGCCGGACCTCGTTCTCGGTCAGCGGTGTCACCGGTGGTGCCTTCTCTCGTGGTGGTGCGGGTGCCGACGGAGGATCATGGGTGATCTCCCCGGCGCGCTCACCTGGTTTTCCGCCCCGCGCTCAGGCGGGGAGCTCGCCGCCGGGGCCGGCCGCCTCGGCCAGCAGCCGCTCGCGCTCCTGCGCCGGGAGCCGGTCGACGTACACGGTGCCGTCGAGGTGGTCCACTTCGTGCTGCAGGCAGCGGGCCGCCATGCCGGTCGCCTCGATGACCACCGGGTCGCCGTGCAGGTCGACGCCGTCGACCCGCGCCCGGAAGGCCCGCGGCAGCTCGGCGTAGGGGCCGGGCACCGAGAGGCAGCCCTCCTCGGTGAGCTCCTCCGCCGGGTCGTCCCCGACCGGCTGGAGCAGCGTCAGGGCCGGGTTGACGACGTAGCCGACGACGTCCTCCCCGTCGGCGTCCGGGCAGTCGATGACGAAGACCCGCGCGTCCACGCCGATCTGGTTGGCGGCCAGCCCGACACCGTCGGCGGCCTCCATGCTGGCGAACATGTCGAGCACCAGCCGCCGCAGCGCGTCGTCGAAGACGGTCACCTCGGCGCACCGGCGGTGCAGCACCGGGTTGCTGCCGTAGGTGACGATCGGCCGGGCGACGCCGTCGTAACGGCCGAACAGGCGCATGCGGCGATCCTAGGGAGGACCACCGCGGGCGGACGCCCGCCGGGGCCTTGGCACGATGGCGCGGTGCGCCCGAGCCCCGATGCCGCGACCGCGCTGGGGCTGGCGCTCGGCGCGCTGGCCGACCTCGCGCTCGCCGATCCGCGGCGGGGTCACCCGGTCGCCGGTCTCGGCCGGGCCGCCGCCGCGCTGGAGCGCCGGGTGTGGCGGGACTCCCGCGCCGCGGGTGCCGGCCACTGGGCCGTGCTCGTGGGCGGCGCGACCGCGCTCGGGGTGGCTGCCGACCGCGCCACCCGCTCCCGCCCGGTGCTGCGCACGGCCGCGACGGCGGCCGCGACGTGGACGGTGCTGGGCGGCACGTCGCTGGCGCGGGTGGCCGGGCGGATGCACGAAGCCCTGGCCGGCGACGACCTCCCCGCCGCCCGGGCCACGCTGCCCGGCCTGGCGGGGCGCGACCCGAGCGGGCTGGCGGCGGCGGAGCTCGCGCGCGCGACGGTGGAGTCGGTGGCCGAGAACACCTCCGACGCCGCCGTCGCCCCGCTGTTCTGGGGTGCCCTGGCCGGGCTGCCGGGGTTGCTGGGCTACCGGGCGGTGAACACCCTCGACGCGATGGTGGGCCACCGGTCGGCGCGGTACGCCCGCTTCGGCTGGGCCGCCGCCCGGGCCGACGACGTCGCCAACTGGGCGCCCGCCCGGCTGACCGCGGCCCTGACCGTCGGGTGCGCCCCCCTGGTGGGCGGGTCCGCCGCCGGCGCGCTGCGCGCCTGGCGCCGCGACGGCGCCGCGCACCCCAGCCCCAACGCGGGGCGCTGTGAGGCCTCGCTCGCCGGCGCGCTCGGCCTGCGGCTGGGCGGCCGCAACGTCTACGGCAGCCGGGTGGAGGACCGGCCGGCGCTGGGCGACGGCCGGCCGCCGGGAACCGCGGACATCCCCCGGGCCGTGACCCTCTCCCGCGCGGTGTGGACCGCGGCGGCGGTCGCGGCGGTGCTGGCGCGCCGGCTCCGTCGCTGACGGCGCCGGTGCGCCGCGGCACGCGGGCGTGGTGGCACCGGGAAGCCGGCCGGATCGACCCGGGGGTGGCTGGCCGGCGGGTCACCCGGCCCGCGGCCACCCCGCACCGTGATCAGGAGCGTGGACACCGACAGGTACCCCAGTCCCAGCAGAACGAGCACCATCGCGACGACACCACCTGTATCCATGCCGAGCACAGTGGCACGGTCGACAGTGGCAGATCCCAGGCCAATCCGGCATGGTGGCCCGCATGCCACCCGCAGCAGGGAAGTCCACCGGCGCCCGCGAGCTCGCCACTCTCATCGGGCCGCCCGACGGGTTGCCCGCACCGCGGTACGCGGGGGTCGCCCGACGGGTCCGGGAGCTGCTGACCACCGGCTCCCTGCCCGTCGGTACCCGGCTCCCCGCCGAACGGGAGCTCGCCGCCGAGCTGGACGTCAGCCGCGTCACCGTGGCATCGGCCTACCGGGTGCTGCGCGAGGAGGGGTTCGCCCGGACCCGGCACGGGTCGGGCACCGTGACCGCGCTCCCCGACGTCCGCTCCGGCTGGGCACCGCCCAGCACCACCCCCGGGGTGCTCGACCTGGCGCACGCCGCCCCGGAGGCGGCGCCCCAGCTGCTGCCGGCCTACGAGCAGGCGTTCGGCGAGCTGCCGGCGCACCTGCCCGCCCACGGCTACGCGCCCAGCGGGCTGCCCGGGCTGCGCGCGGCGGTCGCGGGGTGGTTCACCTCCCGCGGGCTGCCCACCGACGCCGACCAGGTGGTGATCACCGCGGGCGTCGGCGATGCGGCCGCGCTCGTCCTGGAGACGCTGCTGGAGCCCGGCGACCGGGTTCTCGTCGAGCACCCGACGTACCCCGGCGCGGTGGGCCTGGTCGCGGCGGCCGGGGGGCGCTGCGTGCCCGCGGTGGTCGATCCGGCCGAGCCCGACGCGCTGGTCGGGACGGCCCAGCTGGTCGCCCGGCAGAGCAGCCCCCGCCTGGCCTACCTGATGCCCGACTGCTCCAACCCCACCGGCGCCGGGCTGTCGGCGACCGGGCGCCGGCGGCTGGCCGCCACGCTCTGGCAGCACGGGATCGTGACCCTGGTCGACGAGGTGGCCACGGGCCTGCACCTGGACGGCCCGGCCGCGCCGCCGTTCGCCGCCGGGGTCCCCGACGCGGCGGTCGTGACCGTCGGCGGCCTGTCCAAGGCCGTGTGGGGCGGCCTGCGCATCGGCTGGCTGCGGACGGAGGCGACCCTCGCCGGCCGGCTGGGCGAGGCGCTGATCAGGCGGCAGCTGTCGGTCGGGGTGCTCGACCAGCTGGCCGCCACCGTCCTGGTGCGGCAGCTCGACGAGATCCTCGGGGACCGGCGGGCGCAGCTCCGGGAGCGGCGCGACGTCCTCCTGGCCGAGCTGGCCCGGCAGCTGCCCGACTGGAGCGCTCCGGTGCCCGCCGGCGGCCTCTCCGCCTGGTGCCGGCTGCCGCCCGGGACCAGCTCCGCCGAGCTGACCGCGGCCGCCGCGGAGCTCGGGCTGCTGCTCGCCGAAGGGCGGGCGTTCGGCACCGGGCACGCCTTCGACGACCACCTCCGCCTGCCCTTCACCCTGCCCCCGGAGCGGCTGCGGGCCGCCGTCGGCGTGCTGGCCCGGCTCGACTCGACGGTGCGCCGCACCGGCCCCGCCGACTCGCCGCCGCGCCCGCTCACCGTGGTCTGAGCTGCAACCGGCGGTCCCCGGGCCCGCGAACCGGTGCGGGGACCGCCGCGTCGACGTACCGTCCTCGCATCGGGAGGCCCGGTCCCCGCGGGGCCGGGGCACCCGGGTGTCGAGCAGCCGGCGCCCGGGGGCCTGCCCGCACCGGCACGTCTCCGTCCAGGAGGTCGACCATGTCGTCACCGGCACCCGCCCGCTCCCGTCCGGCCACCCGCCCGCCGCTCGACCGGGACCGGGAACCGCGCCGCACCATCACGCGGCACCCCGCCCCGGCGCCGGCCATCGCCGGCCGCTACCGGTTCGACCGGCACACCGGGAGCTGGTGGTGGTCGCGGGAGATGCACGACCTGCTCGGCCTGGACATCACGGCCACCGCGCCCTGCACCGAGGCGCTGATCGGCGTCCAGCACCCCGACGACGGGGGGCGGGTGCTCGCCGCCCTCTCGGCCTGCGGGGCCGGCCGGCCGTTCGCCGTCGAGACCCGCGTCGTGCACCCGGCACGCCCACCGCGACCGGTGCTGCTGGTCGGCGAACCCGACCGGGACGACGCGGGCGGCGTCCGCGCGGTGGAGGGCATCTGCGTCGACCTCACCGGCTCCCGGCCACCGGCGCCCGGGTCCACCGGCACCGAGACCCTCCGGGCCGAGGTCGAGCAGCTCCGGGCGGCCATGACCAGCCGGGCTGTCATCGAGCAGGCCAAGGGCATCCTCATGCTGCTCACCGGCTGCGCCGAGCAGGTGGCGTTCGACCTGCTGTCCCACATCTCCAGCCACACCCACCGGAAGGTCCGGGACGTGGCCCAGGCCATCACCGCCTCGGCCACGGGGCACGGCCGGCTGCCCGAGGACGTGCGCGTCATCCTCCGCGACGCCTGCCCCCCTGGGTAGCCGCGCGGCGGGCCCTCGCCGGAGCCGCCGTCCCGCCGCCGGGCGGGTTCCGGCAGGATCGCGGGCAGCCCGTGGTGTCCGGGGTCGCGGCCCCCGGGCCGCCGAGGAGGGAGAGCCTGCGATGTTCTACGTCCTGGCCCGGTTCGTGCTGCGCCCGCTGTTCTTCCTCATGTGCCGGCCGCAGATCACCGGACGCGAGAACGTGCCGCTCGACCGGCCGGTCATCCTCGCCAGCAACCACCTCTCCTTCATCGACAGCATCGCCATCCCGCTGGCCGCTCCACGCCGGGTGGCCTACCTGGCCAAGGCCGAGTACTTCACGGGCCGGGGATTCGGCGGGTGGCTCACCCGCACGCTGTTCACCGCGCTGGGGGCCCACCCGGTCGAGCGGGAGACCCACCGGGCCGCGCAGGCCGCCCTGGACACCGCACTCGGCATCCTGCGGGGCGGCACCGCCTTCGGCCTCTACCCGGAGGGCACCCGGTCCAAGGACGGCCGGCTGGGCCGCGGCAAGACCGGGGTCGCCTGGCTCGCGCTCACCGCCGACTGCCCCGTCGTCCCGGTCGCGGTGCGTGGCACCGACAAGGTGCAGCCGGTGGGCGCGCGCTGGCCGCGCCCGCACCGCATCGCGATCACCTTCGGCGAGCCGCTGACCTTTCCCGAGCTGGCCGGCCAGGCGAACCGCAACCGCGCCCGCCGCGAGGTGACCGACCGGATCATGCTGGCGATCGCCGATCTCTCCGGCCAGGAGAAGGCCGGCTGGGACGCCCCGCGCGAGGCGGCGTGAGCGGAGGGCTGCTCGTCGCCGGCACGACCTCGGACGCCGGCAAGTCGGTGGTCACCGCGGGGCTGTGCCGGTGGCTGGTGCGCCAGGGGGTCTCGGTGGCCCCGTTCAAGGCGCAGAACATGAGCAACAACTCCATGGTCACGCCCGACGGCGCCGAGATCGGCCGCGCCCAGGTGATGCAGGCGGCGGCGGCGCGGGTCGAGCCGGAGGCGGCCATGAACCCGGTGCTGCTGAAGCCGGGCGGCGAGAACTCCAGCCAGGTGGTCGTGCTCGGCCGGCCGGTCGCCGACGTCACCGCCCTGTCCTACCGGCCGATGAAGGCGGCGCTCCTCGAGCAGGTGCTCGAGTCGCTCGCGGACCTGCGGTCGCGCTTCGACGTCGTCGTCTGCGAGGGCGCCGGCTCCCCCACCGAGATCAACCTGCGGGCCGACGACATCGCCAACATGGGCCTGGCCACCGCCGCCGGCCTGCCCGTGGTCGTCGTGGGCGACATCGACCGGGGCGGGGTCTTCGCCGCCCTGCACGGCACGGTGGCGCTGATGCCGCCGTCGGACCAGCGGCTGGTCGCCGGCTTCCTGGTGAACAAGTTCCGCGGCGACGTGCGGCTGCTGCGGCCCGGGCTGGACCAGCTGACCGCGCTCACCGGCCGGCCGACGCTCGGCGTCCTGCCCTGGCTCACCGGCCTGGAGCTGGACGTCGAGGACTCGCTGAACGTGCCCGCCGCGACCTCCGGCTCCGCCCCGGTCGGCGACGACGTCCTGCGCGTCTCGGTCGCCCGCCTGCCCCGGCTGTCGAACTTCACCGACCTCGACGCGCTGGCCGCCGAGCCCGGTGTGCTCGTGCGGTACGCCACCCGGCCCGAGGAGCTCGCCGACGCCGACCTGGTCGTGCTCCCCGGGACCCGCGCGACCGTCGCCGACCTGGCCTGGCTGCGCGCCACCGGGCTCGCCGACGCCGTCCGGCGCCGGGCGGCGGAGGGGACGCCGCTGCTCGGAATCTGCGGCGGCCACCAGATGCTGGCCCGGTCGATCACCGACGAGGTGGAGTCCCGGGCGGGCACGGTGGCCGGGCTGGGCCTGCTGCCCACCGTTGTCCGGTTCGCCCGGGAGAAGACCCTGGCCCGCCCCGTGGGGTCCGCCCTGGGCGAGACCGTGCACGGCTACGAGATCCACCACGGGCTCGTGACCGTCGACGGCGAGGCCGAGCCGTTCCTCGACGGGGCGCGCGTGGGTGCGGTCTTCGGGACGACGTGGCACGGCGCGCTGGAGAACGACGGCTTCCGCCGGGCCTTCCTCGCCGAGATCGCCCGGATCACCGGCCGCCGGTTCGTGCCCGCGCCGGACACCGACTTCGCGGCGGTGCGGGAGGCCCGGCTGGACCGGCTCGGCGACCTGGTCGCCGAGCACGCCGACACCGACGCGCTGTGGCGGCTGATCGAGGCGGGACCGCCCGCCGACCTGCCGATGCTGCCTCCCGGCGCGGGGTTCAGCCCGCGCTGAGCCGTGCCCGCACGTCGTCCGGCCAGGGGGTGGCGCGGCCGTCGGTGACGGAGACGTAGGTGGTGCGGACCACGCAGCAGACCCGGTCGCCCACCCGCACGGTGAACCGCACCGACACGCTGGTGCGGCCGACCTTCTCCGTCTCGGCGTCCACGGCGACGGTGTCGCCCCAGCGGGCCGACGACGTCCACTCGAGCGCGCTGGCCTTGACCACCGGGTCGATGCCGCGGGCGACCAGCTCGTCCCACGCGAACCCCTGCGCGGCCCACCACCCGTTGGACGCCTCGTCGGCCCACGTCAGGTAGTGCGCATTGAAGACGACGCCCTGCTGGTCGCACTCGACGTATCGGACGGGGGAGCTCCACACCTGCGGCACGAGGCGCCACGCTAGCCCCGGCACCGTCTACGGTCGTCGCGTGCCCGCCGCTCCCCCGCCTCCGCCGCCCACCGACGACCCGGCGCTCGCCGGCTACCGGACGCCGGGCGGTCTGGTGCTGGACAAGGTGATCGACCACCTGGACGCCCACTGCCGGGAGTTCATCGCGTACTCCCCCTTCGCCACGCTGGCCACGGCGGACGCCGAGGGCTGGCCGGACGTCTCGCCGCGCGGGGGCGATCCGGGCTTCGTGCACGTCCTCGACGAGCGCCGGCTCCTGCTGCCCGACCGGCCGGGCAACAACCGCGTCGACAGCCTGCGGAACATCGCCGCTAACCCGCGCGCCGCGCTGATGTTCCTCGTCCCCGGCGTCGAGCAGACCCTGCGCGTGTACGGCACGGCGACGCTGGTCGCCCCGGACGAGCTGCCCGTGGACCTCACCGAGTTCGGCCGCGCACCGCTGTCGGTGCTCGTCCTCGAGGTGCGGCGGGCCTACTTCCAGTGCCCGAAGTCGGTCATGCGCTCGGGCCTGTGGGACCCGGCGAAGCGGATCGACCCGAAGGCGCTCACCCCCTTCGGCCGGGTGCTCAAGGACCACTGCGCGCTGGCGGACGATTTGCCCGACGACGCGACGATGCGGGCGGAGCTGGCCCAGGAGCTGTGATCGGGTTCCGGGATGTCGGCACCCCGACCTAGATTCCGGCCATGGCGTTCGACATCCAGGTCGTGGTCGACAGCTCCGCGCCGCACGACCTCGCCGACTGGTGGGCCCAGGCACTGGGCTGGCAGGTGGAGCCCCAGGACGAGGGCTTCATCCGCCGGATGGTGGAGGTCGGCGCGGCCACCGAGGACGACACCACCACGCACCGCGGCGCGCTGGTCTGGCGGGCCGGTGCGGCGATCACCTCGCCCGACCCGGGCCGGCCACGGGTGTTGTTCCAGCTCGTCCCCGAGGCGAAGACGGTGAAGAACCGGCTGCATCTGGACGTGCCCGTGGGGCCGGAGCGGGTCGAGGCGGAGGTGGCCCGCCTGGTCGGCCTCGGCGCCCGCGAGCTGTGGCGCGGCCGGCAGGGGCCGACGGCGTGGGTGACGCTCGCCGATCCCGAGGGCAACGAGTTCTGCGTCGCCTGAGGATGAGTCAGGACGCGGGTCTCAGCCGGCGCGCAGGTCCCGGGCGAGCTTCCGGTCGGCGACGGCCCGCTCGGCCACGGCGCGCACCCGCAGGCGGCGGCGTCTGCGACTGGAGCCCAGGTAACGGGCGTCCTCCACCAGCTGGAAGGCGGCGAGCACGCTCGCCTGCACCTCGCGCGAGCGTGGGACCGCCGGGCGCGCCGGCTCGGCCGAAGTCATGGAGCCCCCTCTCTCCCGGGGCGCCGCCACGCTCCCGTGCGCCCATCGTGCCCCCGTATCGACCCAGCCAACCCCCACGGTGAGCAAATGGTGCCGATGTGTCACGTGTGGCACCCGGTGATGGTTCCGTGTCCGCAGGGCGCACCGTGCCGCCGCGGCCACGGCTTCGTACGGTGCAGGCATGGCCAGGTTCCGGCGGTTCGGGCGGACGGCGGCGCACACCGCCGGCCGCGTGCTGCACCTGCTGCGCGGCAGCCGTTCCCCCGACCGCACCGCGGGCGGGCGTCCCGCGCCGGCGGCGATCCGGCGGCCGGCCGGCGCACCGGACGTGGAGTACCGGCCGTTCGACGACGACCGACCCGATCCCGGGGAGATCGTCTGGGCCTGGGTGCCCTTCGAGGAGGACGACGGCCGGGGCAAGGACCGGCCGGTGCTGATCATCGGCCGGCGTGGCGAGGACCTCCTCGGTCTGATGCTCACCAGCCGGGACCACGACCGGGACGGCGCCGACGAAGCCCGTCACGGCCGGTCGTGGACCGACATCGGCACCGGCGCCTGGGATTCGCGGGGCCGGGCGAGCGAGGTGCGGCTGGACCGGTTGCTGGTGCTCGATCCCGCGACGGTCCGCCGGGAGGGCGCCGCCCTCGACCGCCGCCGCTTCGACCGCGTCGTGGGCGAGGCCCGCCGCGTGCAGGGCTGGTGAGGCGGGTCAGTCCGCGACCGACTCGTCCCGCGCGGGCCGCCGCACCGGCGGCCGCAGGTTGTAGACGCCGACGCCGTCGCCGATCGGCTCCAGGTCGTAGCGGTGCACGACCTTCGGCCCGCCGTGGAGGTGGACGTGGGTCACCGTCGGCAGCGGGTCACCGTGCCGCGCCTCCCGGATCTGCACCCGGCCGTCGAGCGGGCCGCCGACGAACAGCAGCACCGCGTCGTCGGCGTCGGCCCCGGTCGTGGCCGCCTTCTCCTCGGACAGGTCCGTCTCCTCCCGCTCGTGCGCCGGCCCACGAGGGTAGGCGCGTCCGGCTCGCTCGTCAGGTCCCCGCCCTCCGGCGGCCCGGTGGCCGGCAGCTCAGCCCAGGGGTCTGCGCCGCAGCCGGCGCGCGATCAGCGGCGCGCTGAAGAGCATGACGAACAGCCGCAGCACCTGGACGGCGAGGACGAAGGTGGTGTCGGCCCCCGAGTCGCGGGCGGTGGCCAGCACCGCGTAGAGGCCACCGGGCGTGGTGGCCAGGTAGCCCTCGAGCGCGGTGACCCCGGTGGCGCCGGCCAGGAGCCCGCCCAGCCCGGCGCACGCCAGCACCAGGGCCAGGATGATCCCCAGCGCCAGCGGCAGGGCGCGACCGATGGTCCGCAGGCTCCCGCGGGTGAAGCTGATGCCGACCTGCAGGCCGATCACGAGGAAGGCCGCGCTCTCGACGAGGGCGGGCACCCCCGCACCGCCGGAGAGACCGGTCAGGTCGGCGACCGCGGCGGCGACCAGCGGGCCCAACAGGGCGGCGACGGGGACCCGGAGCAGCCGGCCCCCGACCAGCCCCACGAGCGAGCAGGCCGCGGTGAACGCCAGCCCGGCCGGCCAGCCCGGTCCACCGGCGTCGCCGGGGGTGAGCCCGGCTCCCGCGGTGGCGCCGTAGGCGGTGGTGGCGACCACCGGCATGAGCAGGACGATGAGCAGCACCCGCAGGTACTGCATGACCGCCACCATGCGCTCGTCGGCGCCGAGGTCCCGGGCCATCACCACGATCCCAGACGCGCCGCCGGCGATCATCGCGAACGCCCCGGTGACCGGGCTGATCCCCCGGTGCAGCCGCAGCGCGAGCCCGGCCAGCAGGCTCAGCACGAGCGTCGCGACGGTGACCAGGAGGACCGGCAGCCAGTCGGCGGCCACCGCCCGCAGCGTGCCGAGGTCGACCAGGGCACCCATGGAGACGCCGATGACGGCCTGCCCGGCGGTGCCGAACCGCTCGGGGACCCGCGCCGGCGCGGGGACCGCCAGCGCGCGGACCAGCCCGGCGACCAGCCCGCCGAACAACGCGGGCGACGGCAGGCCGACCAGCCCCAGCAGCAGGGCCAGCACGACGGCGCCGGTGCCGACGGCGGCCGCGTCGAGCAGCGTCGCACCCCGTCCGCCCCGCACCCGTCCCCCGCTCCCCGCTCCCCGCTCCGCCGCCGGCGCACACTCTGCCGCTGTGCCGCAGGCCACGCGCAGGGGGTCAGCCGCCGGTGATGCGGCAGTGCAGGCGATCCGGGCGGGAGGTCGGGTGTACCGCCCCGAGCCGGTGTGCGGGTCGAGCCGCACCACCGGACGTCCAGCCGCGCCGTGACACGGCTGGACGTCCGGCGACCCGGCTCCACCTGCCCGTCGGGCGCACCACCGGGATCCAGCGGGCTCGATCGCTCCCGGCGGCCCGGCGCCACCCCGCGGCCGAACTCAGCCGCCGGTGATCCGCCGCAGCTCGGCGACGTGGGCCTCGAAGGCCGCCCGGCCGGCCGGGGTCAGCGCCAGGCTGGTGCGCACCCGGGATGCGCGGGTGGCCTTGCGGACCGTCACGTACCCGGCCTCCTCCAGCTGCTTGACGTGCTTGGAGAGCACCGAGTCGCTGACGCCGACCTGCTCGCGCACCGTCGCGAAGTCCATGGTGTCGACGACGGCCAGCAGCCCGCAGACCTGCAGCCGGGGCGGCGCGTGCACCACCGGGTCGAAGCGCGGTTCGACGGCGGTCACAGCTCGCCGCGCAGCTCGGCGACGTAGATGCGCGTCCACCACCGGCTGACGAGCGCGATGCCGATCCCGAGGACCGCGCCGGCCACGACCATCGCCCCGTGGACGTCGAGCAGCAGCTCGAGGACCAGCGCCGGCACCACGACCAGCGTGGCACCGACCAGCCACGCCGTGTACGCCCGGCGGGTGGGCCCCGGCCGGTCACCGCCGACCCAGGCGCCGGTCAGCCGCCGGTAGACCGCCATCAGCCCGCGGAGCCCGGCCAGGTAGACCACCAGCGCACCGAGCGTCAGCCAGGGGAAGGCGAACGAGTACGACGCGAACAGCAGGAACGTCAGCAGGCCGAGGAGCGCGTCGTACCACCACGGCTGGACCACCCGCTCGGCCAGCGCCGCCCGGTCGGCCCGCAGCGCTGCGAGCTGGGTACGGGCATCGTCCTCGCGACTTTCCATACCGGAAAGTCTGCCCCTTCGCTTTCCGGATCGTCAAGTGACGCCACACGGCTGTTACACGACCGTGGTCTGATGACCGCCGAGCCCGTTGCGACAGCGAAGAGGAGACGTGACCGATCTGCGGCACCACGGCGACGCCGAGCTGGCGCCCGGCCTGGTCGACCTCGCCGTCAACGTGCGCGCCGGCACGCCACCGGAGTGGCTACGGGTCGTGCTGCGCCAGGCGCTCGACGGCAGCGCCGCCTACCCGGACCAGACCCCGGCCCGTGAGGCGGTGGCCGCCGCGCACGGCCGCGACCCCGGCGAGGTGCTGCTGGCCGCAGGCGCCGCCGAGGTCTTCGTGCTGCTCGCGCGGGCCCTGCGCCCCCGGAAGGCCGTCGTCGTCCACCCGTCCTTCACCGAGCCGGAGGCCGCCCTGCGGGCCGCGGGGCACCCGGTGACCCGACTGCTCCTCGCCGCGTCCGACGGCTACCGGCTCGACCCAGCGGCCGTCCCCGACGACGCCGACCTGGTGGTGCTGGGCAACCCCACCAACCCGACGTCGGTGCTGCACCCGGCCGAGCACCTCGCGGCCCTGGCCCGGCCCGGGCGGGTGCTCGTCGTCGACGAGGCGTTCGCCGACACCGTGCCCGGCGAGACCGAGTCGCTGGCCGGGCGCGGTGACCTCCCGGGACTGCTCGTGGTGCGCAGCCTGACCAAGACCTGGGGGCTCGCCGGGCTGCGGGTCGGCTACGCGCTCGGCCCCCGGGAGCTCGTCGCGGCGCTGGCCGACCAGCAGCCGCACTGGCCGGTGTCCACCCCGGCGCTCGCCGCGCTGGCCGCCTGCACCACGCCGGCCGCGCGCGCCGAGGCCGGCGCCGCAGCCGTCGAGCTCGCCGGCCACCGG
The DNA here is from genome assembly GCF_054050795.1 of Blastococcus sp. SYSU DS1024. Lineage (NCBI taxonomy): Bacteria > Bacillati > Actinomycetota > Actinomycetes > Geodermatophilales > Geodermatophilaceae > Blastococcus > Blastococcus sp. SYSU DS1024. Next base: position 1,065 of record NZ_JBJHAA010000003.1, on the reverse strand, counting down.
GGCGCGCTGCTCGCCGCGCTGCCGGCACCGGTCGAGGTGGTCGCCGACCCCCGCTCCTCGTTCGTCCTCCTGCGCGTGCCCGGCGGCGCGCGGGTGCGGGCGGAGCTGCGCGACGCCGGGTGGGCGGTCCGCCGCGGCGACTCGTTCCCCGGCCTGACGCCCGACCACCTCCGGGTCGCGGTGCGCGATCCGGGGACCTCGCGCGCGTTCGCGGCGACCCTCGCTGGGATCCTGTCCCGGACACGTTTTCCCGGCTCCGCGGAGGAGACCACCACCGGCGCCCCCGAGGAGGTCCGCTGAACGCCACCCCGGTGCCCCCCGGATCGGGCACGGTCTACCCGGTCGGCCTGCGGCTGCGCGACCGGACGGTCGTCGTCGTGGGCGGCGGCCGGGTCGCCCACCGGCGCGTCGCCGGCCTGCTGGAGGCCCGGGCCCGCGTCACGGTGGTGAGCCCGGAGGTCACCCCGGCGCTCGAGTCGCTGGCCGCGGCCGGCAGCACGACGTGGCACCGGCGGCCCTACCGGACCGGGGACCTCGACGGCGCCTGGTACGCCGTCGCCGCCACCGACGACCCGGCGGTCAACGCGGCGGTGGCCGAGGAGGCCGAGCGCGCCCGCATCTTCTGCGCGCGCGCCGACGACCGCGCCGCCTCCAGCGTCTGGACCCCGGCGATCGGCCGGCAGGGCGACCTGGTGGTGGGCGTGCACGGCGGCGGTGACCCCCAGCGGGCGATCGGGGTGCGGGACGCGATCGTCGCCGGGCTGACCGACGGCAGCATCCGCGACCGCGCCGCACGCCCGACCCCCGCGGGCAGCGTGGTGCTGGTGGGCGGCGGCCCGGGTGACCCGGGGCTGATCACCGTGCGCGGCCGGCAGGCGCTGGCCACCGCCGACGTCGTCGTCGCCGACCACCTCGGCCCCCAGTCGCTGCTCGCCTCGCTCCCCCCCGAGGTGGAGGTCATCGACGCCTCGAAGCTGCCCCGCGGCCGCTCCATGGCCCAGGAGACCATCAACGACCTGCTGGTCACCCACGCCCGCGCCGGCCGCCGCGTCGTGCGCCTCAAGG